>MKUV01000040.1 GCA_001898725.1 Caedibacter sp. 37-49 | reverse complement strand
CTGATTTGTAATCAGTAGGTCGTTGGTTCGAATCCGACATCCGGCACCAGTAAAATCAACTCGTTATAAAATATATTCACAAGCCCCTATCGTATTATACATATAGTGGAAGCAATTTTCCAAAATTGTTGCTTCTCTAAGAAGACGAGCTTCCTATTAATTGTTAGAGTACTGCATTAGTAAAACTCCTATCTCCTTATCTTAACATTGACAATACTATATCTGTTCTTTACGGTGAGATAAGTATTAATATATGAATAAGTATGAAAAAATTCTTTATCTTAATATGCGTACTATTGTGCTCAAATAACTTACACGCAACCTTCCCTTTAAAAGATGAGGTTACCTTTTTTAATGTTGGACAAGGTCATGCAGCTTTAATCAATAAGATTTCTCGTGTGCCTTTATTGATTGATGCCGGATCAGATGGGCGCCCCTACATGCAAGGTGAGACATATGAGTGGGAAACATACTCAGAACCTCTGCTGATTGGACAAATTAGTTCAAAAATACTCGACTGTTGGAAGCAATCGCATAATGGAGAACTCCAAAGAGGTAAATATCAATTAAATATTATTGTGACCCATCCTGACAAAGATCATAAAGATTTTATTCCTTCAATTTTATCTCAACTTCACTCATTTCAGGCTCAGTATAATTTTACTTTCTCGGCTAAAGCATTATTAGGAGGAAACGAGACACTTTATCCTCAAGAATTCTTGAAAGATTGTTCTTTTAAGTATTCTGTTGAATGCTTGGGTATCTACTCGAGAGGTAATTGTGGATTCTTAGAATCAAGTGGATGCATAACGCATTTGTTTTGTCCCAAAGGAATACAAAGCGATGATAATAGATGGAGTATTATTATACGAGTACAATTAGATGACATTTCGGCCGTATTTACAGGAGATGCTAATAAAACTGTTAAAAAACAAATGCTCGATTCCTTAGCTGGAAGAAGGAATGAGCTTGAATCAGACCTTCTACTTGCCCCTCATCATGGATCAGACAATGACACATACTTTGACTCATGGGATCAAGCTGTCAATCCTAGAGCAATTATTATAGGAGCAGCTCCTCATAGAAGATATGGACATCCAAGAGGTGAAATAATTTTTAAGCATTTAAATCTTTTACAAAGAAATGGTCGTATTTGGTCTCAAAAAGTGACTCCACATTGTATCCTTTATCGCAGTAATCAAGCATTACATGAAACTATCCAAGCTAATTTCTTCCAAGCAAAACAGAGATTGTTTGACGAAGTTCCGAATGTTTCACTACAGCATGAAACAGCGCTTGAAAAATGGCATTTAGTTTGGATTGATGCTCCTGTTTTTACTTTATGGACGACAGGCTCCTTAGCTTTTAGGGGAGATCCTCATAAACCTCTCTACCTTGATGCCCCAAATGGATTAATGACTTATGTCGCTGTACCAGAAGTTAAATATTTTCTAAGTCCAACACAACGAGATCGTGAGCCTGCTTTAATAGAGTTTGTAAGTGAATTTTCTTTAAATGGTGAAGGTGATCTCGATACGGTCAGTACACTAAAACAACACGTCAAAACATTTTTATCAGAAGCAGAAACCTATTTATTAAAAGAAGGTCTGGTATTAAAAGATGGATTAACACTCTATGGAAATAGAGCAAGAATTTTAAATTCTATATTAGAAATTCCTGCTTCAGAAAGAAATGAGCTATTTGCACTTGTAAAACCTCTAATTCAATCTAATAAAAAAAATTTTAGTGTGAGATACCGCATTTTTAACGTTTTAAAAGCCATTAGGTCTGGCGAGCGTATTCCCTTAATAACATTTTTAAGAGACCAATCTTTTTTAGAACTTACAGATGCTGCGAGAACTACCAATGCCATAGAAACTTTTTCTAACATCCCTCTCAACGAAGCACGAGAAATTATGCAATTACTACAACAAATTTATCCTGGTTTTATCGCCCTTTCTGCACGTGAAAAAGATAGTATTTTTGCTATGGTAACTACTCTGCATTCTATAAATCCAACAAGACGTGCCTCTGTATTCACTGCTGCTAGACCTCTTATAATGCCTTATGAACTCGTTCCAGAAAGAGATCCTAAAGTATGTTTCCATGATGTAGACGACAATTCATCATTAATAAGCTTATTTAAAGATGAAGAACGGTTAGACGAACTTACAAAAAAGTTGCAAGCTGCATTTCAGTATTTAACAAATGATCAACTTCTGCACCTTTATGGTGAAAATAAGCACTTTTTTATACAAGTTCTTAAAGAAATCCCTTCAACTCATCGAATCAATTTTTTGACAGAGATTCTACCTTTATTTCTGATTATTTCTCAAAAAGAACACCATGAAAGTTGGACTATTTCTGTAAGAACTCAACAATTAGCTAAGATCTATTCAGAACCTAATTTTTCTTTAAGAATATACTATTGTAGACTTCAAATGCAGGAAAATAGATTTTTACCGGTTGATGACTTTAAAATGTTACTGTCATTCAGTGAAGGGTACGCTAAAAACCAAGCTGTAAAATTAGCAAGAAATGCAACTTCATGATCCATTTATCTCTCTTAACTAAACTCACAATAACATAATGACAGTCAATTTTCTTCCAATCCTTAATTTTTGGTTTCAAGAATTAACATCTGATCAATGGTGGAAAAAAGATTCTACTCTTGATAACCACATTCGTAAAAATTATAGCTCCCTTCATCAACAAGCAACGAAGGGTGAACTTTGGGAATGGCGTACGACAGCAGAAGGACGACTTACAGAGATTCTCATTTTGGACCAATTCTCAAGGCACATTTATCGAGATCAACCCCAAGCTTTCGAGAATGATTCTACGGCTCTTGTCCTTGCCCAAGAAGCTATTTTTTTGAAATCTGATCTGGACTTAAAACCTGTAGAGAGAAGCTTTCTTTATTTGCCTTTTATGCATAGTGAATCAGCTAAAATTCATCAGGTCGCTGTTACACTTTACACAGCCTTAGGCCTTGAAAATAATCTTGCGTTTGAACTCAAACATAAACACATAATTGATCGCTTTGGGCGTTACCCTCATCGGAATGAAATTCTTGGGAGAATTTCCACGCCAGAAGAACTTGAATTTTTACAACAAGAAGATTCAAGGTTTTAACTTGACCTTTTTAAACTTTAAAAATGTTTCTTATAACCTTGTTCTTCAAGCCAGGCAGCACCCCGACCAATGACTGTAAAATAGTCACGTAAAACTTTTACATACCTGCTTCCATAAGCACCATTCGATTGTTTACTTCTGAAAATTCCAAATGTTTTTCTCTTTCCATTAACAACAGCATAAAGAGGATGATGAGAGCTTCCTGTCGAGACATCAACACTTTCTTCCCCGTTAAAGTAACTCCAAGCTTTAATAATGTCGTCATAAGAGACCGTCTGAAAAGTGTTGTGACCAAATAAGTCCCAAATCTTGTTCATATGTTTATTCGCATTTCTTTTTTTCTCCTCTTCCAATAAATTCCCGATGACAGAAATATTTGAAGAGGACAATTTATTTTCATCTGAAATAAAATTTTCTTGTTCTTGTTTACCGTTAACATTCTTAGGAATAGGGATAGCTTCTTGTACCATTTGCGAAGGTGTTATGACCAATTGTTGAGAAAAATTAGATACTCCCTCTGTTTGTTGTTTTTCTATACGAATAATTTCTTCCTTTCCATTTTGTTGCTGTTCTAATTTTAATTTTTCTACGAGAATATTGTCAGAAGTTTTAATTCTTTCATCTGCTTGATTAGGCTCTAGAGAGAATCCTGCCTGTTGAGAATTATTTATATTTTTGTGTTTGGTTAACCTTTTTTTTCCTCGTTTCTTCTTATCTTTTTCTATGTGCAATTCAAGTATTTGAGCTGATTGGACGTGTGATCCATAAAATTTATTTATACATAAAAACTCAGGCAGAGAAGAAAAAACAACTGGAGAAGCTCCTAATTTTTGCAATATTAGCTTTCCTGTTTGATAAAGAATATCTTGGTTTTCAAAAAAATCTTTAATTTCGAATCCAAAAAAGTTTTTACCTTCTTTCTTTAAAAAAATAAAAAAATTTCTACCTTCTACCGCAAGGTGAGTATCATTATAATTTAAATGAAAATGATTTGAACGATCTAAAAATTTAAGTAACGTTGGAGAAAGTCTTAAAAGTGTTAATGTTTTTTCTGATAACTGCTCGCATAATGGCTGGGGCTTTTGTTCTAACATATGTTCAAAAATTCTTCGTATAATTTCAAAACGTAAATCTAAGGCTTCATTAGCAGACTGAAGTGCATACGTTTCTAAGCTTTGATTTTCACTGCTTAATTGATCATCACAAACGCTTCTTGTAAATATTTGCGTCCTGGTTCTTACTAAATATCCAAAATAGCTGATGAGATGTTTATGAATATACTCTTCTAAAGTGTATTTCCCGGCCAATAAAGCGAAGGCGACTTCAACCGATTTTTTACCAGTTCTTGCTCTTGAGTTAGCTGCTTTCCTATACATTTCTGCCTTGCCATCAGTTATTTTATTCTCGACAACGAGACGTAATATATACTCAGCATTATCAGATTCAAAATCCGCCTGTGCGATTGCTGCCTCTAAAATAAAATATAAAGGGTGATTTTTATATATGCTCAGTGAGAAACCTGCATTCAGTCGCCCTAACCAACTAGCACTATCTTCATAAGTAGTTTTATCTAGTTCTATTATTTTATCAATTAGTAAAAACCTATTAGGATCATCAAGATTAATACATAACCTCATATTTTCTAATAATGATTTTTGGTTAACAATTGTTTTTGATGAAGGCTCTTCAATTAAGGTTTCTTTTTGGGAGGATGAAAAGGTAGCAGAAATATTTAAAAATAAGAAAAAGATACTCTGAATAAACGCTCTCGTAAGAAATTTTTTCATCTTAAATCCTACAAACCCTTTTAAATTCTCCTCTTTTTACATTAGGACAAAAAGACAAAATTTCAAGAGAAACTTCGAAAATTCTAATTTTAAAACTTTATTCAATTTCTCTCTAAGCAGAGATAACTATAAAAGTTAGGAAGAAAAATATGAAAAACTTAATAAATTTATCTGTTGCAACCATATTAGCGCTTTGTATTTCCTCAACTACATCAATGATTTTGATAAGATATACTATTATTCTCTTCCTTTACAAAAATTCAATTATGATGCTTATTCACACCTATCATTAACTGGTGAAAAAGAGAAATACCTACAAGAAGAAATAAGCTTAAATGAAGAATATATTCTTCAGGTTAAAAAAGCTTTTCACACAATAAATTCCCTTATCATAAAGGGATGCTTACTATATGGCAGCGACTAAAACCCTCACAAATACCTTTCTTTATTTTCAGCTCAAAAAAGTCTTAAAAGAAGGCTTTGATCCTGTGAAGAAAAAGGAGCATGCCAACATTAGAATTAACGTAAAAAGTTATTTTGAATCAGCAGCGAAAATATTTGCAGGCCACCCTAATGTGAATAATAGCTTAGATTTACGCAAGAAATCATGGTTTATCTTTATTTGTTTATGGCCGTGTCCTTAAACACCTTACTGATTTAGGGAAAAAAAGGATTAGAGTTTAAAGCATTTAAATATGCTTTTCAATCTTGTCCAAGAACTCAATAAAAATAGAGTTAAGTGTCTAACCTCGCCTTCTGCTAGAAGGATAAAGGATGGTTATTTAAATAACATTTATTCAGAACTTGGATTTGCTAATAGAACACTATCTTACTTCTCATATGTTCAGTTGATCAATTATTTCTTTTGATGACATGTTTAAACAATGGGAGCCAAGTTTTACTTCCTTCACAAGAACCATCTTAGAAAAAAAGATTTATAGGAGCTAAGATAGCCTCCTTAGGCTATCTTTAGGCCCAAAAGAGCTACTTTTTTCAAATATTTTTTGAGGCTTTTCCTCTACGAAATCTAGAAAAAAGAGGAAGCAAAATACCTGTCACCAAAGAAGCTGCTAAAATCAATTCTTTATGGTTTGCGTAAGTCTCTTTTAAATGAAGGTCATCAGCTTTTTCTTTAAGCGTACCTAAAGCTTTATTGAGAACAGGGGTCGGTTTTTTCCGGTGTGTTGCAAACATCAAAATAACCCCCATTAAAATAAGAAAACTACTTAATAACATGCCTGTTTCGAAATAGCCAAAAAGAGGAACAAAGTAATTAAACCCAAAATAAAGGCCAAAACCTAAACCACTTAAAACTAAAGAACTTCCGACAGCGCATAGCCAAGAAAAAGATCTTTCTTTTGTCTTTAAAAAGAGATCTAAAACATTTAAAGCAAGCGCTATCATTTTGAACCTCTTAAGAGATTTGAGAGCAAAAGACCGGCTCCAAACGCTAATAAAACAGCAGCTAAAGGACGTTCTGCAATCCTGTCTTCAAGCTCATCAAGCTTATCTTGACCATAGTGCACAAGGTCTTCACCTTTTTCCTTTAGTGTATCAGCGGAGATCATCTTTGAAATATCCTTTAATTCATCTTTGAGATTATCAAAGACTTCATGCGCAGCATCTTTCACATCCTCAAAATCATCTGAAGCAGCATTTTTTAATTTGCCGTAAGCATTTTCTGCGTCAATAAGAAGTTTTTGCAAATTTTTTGCTTTTTTTGGATTCAAATTTTCAGAGGCTGAATTTGAAAGATCATTGATAATGCTACGATATTTATCGAGCTTATCCCCTAGATTACGAATAACAAGATCATTAGTAGGCATAATTTACTTCCTTTTTAGTTTCTTTTAAGAGGGCAGCTTTCTGGGGACCAAGGGGTGGAGTGAAAAGGATTCCCTTAAACTGCCCTACCACATTATGAGGCAATTTTTATTCTATATGAAGGAAACACGAACAACAGTTTAAATAGATTGAATTTTTCTCGTTTCTCTGACACTGCTTTGTAAAAATCTTTAAACATTACTCGCTAAATTTGATCTTTAGAATTAAAACTTTAATCTGCCCTTATTTGAGACTAGATTTTTGTTTCATTCTGATTAATTTTAGGAAGCAGATTTTTATAAGAAAGAAATGATATGTGGCTTTACTATTTAAACAAACTTAGGATGAATATTCTTTTTCAAATACTTTGTGTATTTACGTTCGTCATTGCTCTGGGAGATTATTGCCCTCTCTCTTTTAAACAATTTTCTTATGCTCTCAGTCTCTCAATTAAAGAGCTTCTTGTTTTTTGTTTGCCTTTTATTATCTTTAGTTATCTAACCTCTTGCCTTCTTTCATTAAAACAAAGGGCTTTAAAATTTATAATTTTAATTCTGGTAGGCGTCGTATTTTCAAATGTTCTTTCCATTCTATCTGCCTATGGCGTGAAAATCATTGGCCTTTTAGAGGCAAGCCTTCAAAAAGCAACTATGATTCCATCAACGAATATCTTAACACCATTATGGCACTTTACATTGCCACTCCTTATTAAAAACGATGTAGCATTGTTTTCTGGATTAAGTATTGGTGCATTTCTAGCCCTTTTCCCTCATCCAAAAATTGAAAAACAATTAAGGAAGTTTCGTGAAAAAGTCGATTATTTATTAAATAAGATATTTATTCCTATTTTGCCTTTGTTCATTCTAGGCTTTATGGTGAAATTAAGTCATGAGGGCCAACTTCATCCTATTCTTCAAAACTATGCCCATATGTTTGGTATTATTCTTGTGTCGCTTTCCCTTTATATTCTTCTTATGTATGGACTTGCTGTAAGGTTTAGCCCTCGTGCATGGCTCACTTGTCTGAGGAACGTGTTTCCCTCTGCAGTTACAGGGTTTTCGACAATGTCGAGTGCCGCCACAATGCCTGTTACTTTATATGCTGCTGAGAAAAATACGCAAGGCAATAAGCTTGTCGAAGCTATCATCCCTGCCACTGTGAATATCCATTTATTAGGAGATTCTATTGGTATTCCTATCATGGTGATGGTGGTGATGGCTGCTTTTGGACATTCTCCAATGGACTTTTCAACCTACCTTCTTTTTACAGGTTATTTTTTAATCACTAAATTTGCTGTGGCGGCAATTCCGGGAGCGACCATTATTATCATGGTGCCAGTGCTTGAAACACACTTTGGATTTACCGCTGAAATGTCAGCCTTGATTACCTCAATCTATATTTTATTTGATCCAATCATTACTGCCGCTAACGTGACAGGAAATGGAGCTTTTGCTATGCTTTTTACAAACTTATTGAGTAAAAAGCAGGCTCAACCTCAAGAAGGTTTTATCTCTTAAGAACTCTTAAGCTTTAGGACGCATCGTTGGAAAAGCAATCACATCACGAATGCTTGACGAGTTTGTTAAGAGCATTACAAGACGGTCAATACCAATCCCAAGCCCACCTGTTGGTGGAAATCCGTATTCAAGCGCTGTAATAAAGTCTTGATCAAATGGCATTGACTCTTCATTTCCTCGCGCTTTAGCAGCAACTTGCGCTTCAAATCGTGATTTTTGATCTAAAGGATCAGCAAGCTCAGAAAACCCATTAGCAATCTCCCATGCATTCACATACGTTTCAAAGCGCTCAGTAAGTCGTGGATTTTGTGGGTGGGGTTTTGCAAGAGGTGAAATATCCAAAGGAAACTCAGTCACATGCGTGGGTTGAATTAAGGTATGTTCAACTTTTTCAGCAAATAAAATTTCAACGACACTTCCCCATGAATCAGCCTGATTAACATCAACGCCTGTTTTCTGAGCAGCCGCTTTTGCCTCCTCTAAAGAATGAATTTGATTGAAATCAATTCCTGTTGCTTCTTTAACAAGGGTTAGCATTGGTTTTCGAGCCCATGGACCGGCGAAATTAAGTTCATTATCTCCAAAATTAAATTGAAGTTTTCCGAAAACCTTTTCAGCAACAGCTGTAACAAGATTTTCAGTTAAGACCATCATCTTGTCACCATCCGCATAAGCTTCATAGATTTCAATCATTGTAAATTCTGGGTTATGGCGCGTTGAAAGACCTTCATTACGAAAGTTTCGATTAATCTCGAAGACTTTTTCAGAAAGGCCACCAACAATCAGACGCTTGAGATAAAGCTCAGGCGCGATTCTTAAATAAAGATCCATATCAAGAGCATTATGATGCGTAATAAAAGGTTTAGCTGCAGCTCCACCTGCTAAAACATGCAGCATCGGCGTTTCTACTTCAAGAAATTCTTTTTTCATCAAATAGTCGCGAATGGCACTCACAATTTGTGACCGTTCACGAAGTGTCTGGCGAGATTCCGGATTTGCAATTAAATCGAGATAACGTTGACGATAGCGCGTTTCAAGATCTTGAAGCCCGTGATATTTTTCTGGAGGAGGCAGCAAACTTTTACTTAGAAGAGTAATTTCTTCTGAATTGACAGTAATTTCACCTCGAGGTGTGCGCCGAACTATTCCTTCAACCCCAATAAAGTCTCCTAAATCAAGCAGCTTAATAAGCTCAAGTTGTTCTTCACTTAAATGGTTTTTGTGACAGAAAACTTGAAGTTTTTCATAAGGATCCCAAAGATCAATAAACATCCCACTATTACGAATGGAAGCTATTCGGCCCGCAATTCTGACATTATCTGTTGTCTCTTGACCTGCTTCAAGAGATGCATATGTATGTTGAATTTGGCTGAGGGTATGGGTTTTCTGAAAACCTGAAGGGTAAGGATCAATCCCCCTTTCGCGAAGTGTTTCAAGTTTTTTTAATCGAACAGCACGAAATTCATTTTCATCTTTTGTAGAGCTATTTATTAGAGTTGTCATAAGAGCGCCTATTATTTATTTTGAGATGCATTTTCCACATAAAAAGGGATAGGGTCAAGAATTTGCTTAAAAGAAAAACCTTTTTGATTATTTCTTAATGAGGGTTTCCAGAATTTGAACAGCATTTAAAGCAGCTCCTTTTCGAAGATTATCTGCAGCAATCCACATAGAAAGACCAGAAACAACTGTTTTGTCTTGGCGTAATCGACTGACACACACAACATCTTCTCCTGCAATTTCGAGAGGTGTGATATAACCGCCTTCTTCTTGACGATCCAAAACAAAAACCCCTTTTGATTTTTGGAGGGTAGAGCGAGCCTTTTCAACTGTGATAGGTTGTTCAAATTCCACATTTACCGAAAGACAATGACCAATAAAAACAGGAACTCGAACGCAAGTCGCCGTAATTTTTAGGGGTGCTTCAAAAATTTTTCGTGTTTCAAGCGCAATCTTATCTTCTTCAGCTGTAGATCCATCTGTATAAAAACGATCGATTTGAGGAATGAGGTTGAAAGCAATTTGCTTTGGAAAGATATCTTCAGGAATTGTCTCATTTACAAGAATAGCTCTTGTTTGATTAAAAAGCTCATCCATTGCGGCTGAACCAGCACCTGAAACAGACTGATAGGTTGACAAAACAATACGTTTAATTCCAGCAAGATCATGCAAAGGCTTGAGAGCCACAACTAAGGGAATAACCACACAATTCGGGCTTGCAATAAGGCCTCGCTTTGGACGTTCTTGAAGGCGATGGCTATTAACTTCAGGAACGACAAGAGGAACGTCTGGCTCTAAACGAAAATGTGAACTTTTATCAACAATCATTGCACCAACGGAAGCAATCTTTGGCAAGTATTGCGCAGCAATTTTAGAATCTACTGCTGAAATTACAAAATCAATTCCTGTAAAATCAAATTCTTCAAGATTTTTTACAGGAAGAACTTTATTTTCTCCAAATGACACTTCTAAACCATTTGAGCGTTTTGAGGCTAAGGCAAACACTTCTTTAGCAGGGAAGCGTCGTTCAGCTAGAATATTTAAAGCTTCACGACCAACACTGCCTGTGGCACCTATAACTGCAATTTGATATGTCATTCTATAATCCTGATGTAAGATTCCTTCACCTATAATAAAGGTCAAGCAAGAAATCTAGAAAATATTTAAGCGATGGCAGCGACTAAGGAGGGTTGTTTTAAAGAATTTATGAATCTTTCAGGTTTTTGAATTCTTGCGAATTGAGGATGAGAGACTTTAGAAGCAAGGGAAGAATTTTGAATTTTTGAAATTGATTTTCCACAAAGAACTTCAATCATTTTCTGAAAATAATTTGTTTCTGTCGCAGCGTGAGCTTTTTGTTCAACAAGTTTTAAAGTTTTTTGGTCTGTGGTATCAAGAGGGATTGCATAAGGCAAGTCAAATTGAAGGCGAAAATAATTTTTTCCTTCTTGCATTTCTGCTGCCAAAATAGCGTGCGTGGCAGCTTCTGCACTATTCATAAAATAAGAAGGTATATTACTAGGGCTTCCAAAACCAAATATGCCTGCTTTTTCATTAAAAACGATAGGTTTTTCACGACCCGTTCCAATAGATACTAATTGGATCTCACCACTATAAGTTTCATCAAAAACGCCCTGGTTTATTAAACGTTGCGCATAGGCTTTTGCCAAGGCAGCTGGATCATTTGCTGAAACACCCCCATCCACATATTGATGGACTGCACCTGTATATGTTGAGTTATCTAACAAGGTACCTTCAGGAATTACCTTTTTCGCAAAATAAGTAGGAGCTGCAGAAGTGGCTTCTAGCCCATCGATAATATTAAGATTACCAGCAGGCAAATCTGTTTTGGTATAGTCAATCTGAATTTCCTTGGGAACTTCGTTCGTAAGAAGATGCGTACGTTCATTAACATCGTCATAAACAGTTAAACCTATATGCGTTTTAAGTTCACTCATTGTTTTAAGTTTTATGTGCTTTTGAATCGTTTCTCTTAAGCCATCTGTTGAGTAATTAGGCCCCCAAATACCTCCCAACAACCATTGTAAGATTCCATTTGTTTTAAATATTTTTTGTGATTCATTGTAATAGAATTCTTTTAGTTTTGTTGCTCCTAAACCTGCTCCTAAACCTGCTCCTATACCAGCAGCTAGAATACCACCCGTGGAAGTGCCTACGATCACATCAAAAAATTCATCAAGCTTCTTGCCTGTTGTTTCATAAATGACATTTTCAAGAGCAATTAAAATTTCGGCAGACCCTATACCTCTTGTGCCACCACCTCCTAACGCAAGAACACGCAAAGGACACTTATTTTGTTCATCTGCTGGATTTTTTGACGATAGCGATTGGGTTTGCGCAAGAGAAGTAATTTCATCGACTGAAGATTTTGTTGGTGCAACCATGATATGGCGATGATTAGTGACGTCATCAATAAAATCATCATGATTTTGATTTGCATATACAATACCCATAAATAAAAGACTTATAAGTCTGAGAGATGCATAAATTTTAACTGTAGTCTTTACCATATTTTTACTTACAAAATTGAAATTTTGTTTAAATTCAATTGTAAATATTTACATGAATAAGATTAAAAATGGATTAAAGTGAGATTTAATTTTAAAAATAAAAAGAGGATTAATATTTAAATTAACCCTCCATTTATTACTCGCTACAGATGTTTTAAAAACCGACAGCCTCGTTCGCAGGAACATAGGCATAACCAAGTTCTTTAGCAACTGCGTCATACGTAACATTTCCTCGAAATACGTTAAGTCCTTTGCAAAGATGAGGATCTTCAGCTAATGCCTTTTTATAGCCTTTGTTCGCCAAGTCTAGCACGAAAGGAAGTGTTGCATTATTAAGAGCAAAGGTAGAAGTGCGGGCAACTCCTCCAGGCATATTTGCCACACAATAATGAACAATTCCGTCAACCACATAAGTTGGGTTGTCATGCGTTGTTGGACGACTTGTTTCAAAGCATCCACCTTGGTCAATGGCAACGTCGACAAGAACAGAACCCGGACGCATTTTCTTCAGCATATCTTTCGTTACAAGACGAGGCGCTGCGGCACCAGGTACAAGGACTGCACCAATCACAAGATCAGCTTGCATAACATAACGTTCAATAGCATCAAAAGTTGCATAAATCGTGTTAAGGCGAGGACCAAATTCTGCATCTAATTGTTGAAGTCTCGTTAATGATTTATCAATCACGGTAACATTTGCTTCGAGTCCAATTGACATCCTTAAAGCATTCGTTCCAACAACACCGCCCCCAAGAACCACAACGTGAGCAGGCTCAACCCCTGGAACACCGCCTAGTAAAACACCTGACCCACCAGGATATTTTTCAAGGTTATAGGCTCCAACTTGAATCGACATACGTCCAGCGACTTCACTCATTGGGCGCAACAGAGGTAAACCTCCAGAACGATCGGTGACAGTCTCATAAGCAATCGCAATACACTTTGATTTAATGAGTCCTTTTGCTTGTTCAGGATCTGGAGCTAAATGAAGATATGTAAAGAGAATTTGATCCTCTTTGAGTAATTTAGTCTCACTTGGCTGAGGTTCTTTAACCTTGACAATCATTTCAGCTTGTTCAAAAACTTCTTGCGCAGAAGATTTTATGTGAGCTCCAACCTTGCGATAATCTTCATCGCTAATACCGATACCAGCACCTGCGTTGGTTTCAATAATAACCTCATGACCATGGTAAATAAGTTCACGAACACTACTTGGAACCAATCCAACACGATATTCATGTGTTTTAATTTCTTTAGGAACGCCTATACGCATTCAATTACTCCTTTTAAAGAATTCTCAGATCTCAGCAGAAGGATATAGGCTGGTTTTAAGAAAAAAGCAAACCGCTTTTAAGATAATGTATCTGGAGGGTTGGAATTTTGGTTGTTGACTGGGGGGATCCCCAAAATTTTTAATGTTCTTATTAAATCACCACCATCTTGAACAAGCTCAGACAATAATTCACTTAAAGACATATGCCCCCAAGAAACAGCTCTTCGGATAAGATAAGGTGTAGGACTATGCGGTTCTATTTTTGTGAGATAATCAGCTATTTCTGCAAGCATTTGATATGCTTGTTCACGATTTGTAATAGGCGAGGAAGTATCTTTTTTCATCATTTTTTTCACCAGGTTAATGGAAGATGTAAGAGTTGAAGGTTTTTCTTCGAGAGTTTCATTTATGCTATTATTAGAAGAATTTTGACGTATAAGAGGTCCTCTCTTTTTAAGTATTAAAAGAGAAAAATCTTCTAATTTTTTTATTTCTTGTCGCAAAAGATTAAGTATAGAAGGATGATTAGAAGATTTTTGTAAAATGAAATTTTCTAAAGCATTAATTGTTTGGCTTACATTCTGACAAGTATCAATAAGTTCTTTATAAAATTCAATTGGTGTTTGAGATTGGCTTTGAAGAAATTGGGCCATTTTGATACGAGGTTCATCCTGAACGGGTATACTTTTTTGCGCGCCATTATGACCCATCTTTAAAGTGTTATCGTAACGAGCAGCTATTTCATAATCAGTATATGTGTAGCCTTTTCCGTTTGCTTGCAAAGGATGCGTAATGGGCATTAATCTTAAAGGAATAACTAATTTTTCGTTCAACCACTCAAGAGGCGCTAGACGATGTTCGATGTCTTCTCCTTGAATATGGGGATGTAATGTTGGCCAAAATCCCGTACAAAGGTGAAAGCATAAGGAAATGCCAAGATCAAGACCTTTAATGCCATATAATCTAAGCCATGCATCTGTAAGCCAAACTGCGACTTGAAGATCTTTTGACTCTTTTTCTAAAATATTCCAAGCTAATTCTTCAACTTGTCCCCAATCGGCTTTTTTAAGGTCTCTTTGCCAAACGCCTAAAGGAAGAGATTCATCCTCTTCAAGGCGTGCATTTCGAAGAGCATCATAATGTGATTCATATTGCAAATGACGTCCTGATGGCTCTTTGCCTTTAATCGGCGCTAAAAGAGACGAGATTTGCTTTGAGGCTTTCTGTAAACCGAGCACCATTTAAAAAACCTTTTTTAAAGAAGTTCCTCTCAAGATAAAAGAATCAAGTAGAGGTGCCTGAATTGGAAAACGGGGAAGAGTAATGTGTCTTAACTTAGAAGGTGCTTTAGTTTGAGCTGCATTTTTTTCTTCTTTTTTGGGTTTATCGGCTTCATAGAGGCCAAGTCGCAAATAAATTCGACTATCGGCTGTTTTTCGCTCTATTGTTAATTCATTATTTTCTTGAGTAAAATCAAGTCTGCACGTTGTTGGAATAGTAAATTCTAGTAAAGAATTAGGAAGACCTTGTGAACTAGAAGACTCAGATTCATAGGATATATGTTGTTTAATGAGCTTAATTAAACTCCAACGTCCCGTATACGCGAAGCTTGCTTTAGGACCAACCACTGTCAAGCTTGGCTGTCGTGGATCAGAAAGCGGTGTTTGATCCCCATCAAGAGCCCATCGGAAATCAACTAAAATCGGCATTCCTATAGACCATGAAGCTTTTATATTCTTTTGACGTATATCAAGAGATTGAGATCCTATTTGCATACTCCAATCAATAATCTTATCCCCTCCGACTTCACGTTTACGATCTGTGCGGAATAAAATTTCAAAATCAATTCTTGACGGCTCTTGTCCTGGACCTTGGTCAAGAGCTGCTAACATTAAACTTCGAATACTTTGAATATTTTTAATAAAGCGAAGAGCATCAGATTCTGTATCTCCAATTTTTAAGTATCTTTCAAGAGCAGAGATTTCCTGTATATCAAGAGCATCAAAGAGATCAAAAAAGGTAGCAACATCATTAGGTTCGGCTTCAAAATTCTCAGAATTTTCTAATTTCTTGCTAAAAGGAAAACGCCCTGCAAGATTGGTATTAAAGAAAGTTGCAGCCTTGTTATAATGTTCAAACGCACGACGGAGAGCAACATTTTTACATCTCTTTCTAAGTTGTTGCGTAATTGTATTACGCACATCAATAAAATAATCATTTAAACCTGTGAAATCATCCTGCAAGTCAAAAGTATCACAGTTCTCAAGCGTAATTTCATTAATGTCGTATGTTAGAAAATGTTCTAATCCAATTAAAGAACTACCTGGTGTTTTCTTCTCATAATCATCAATCGCTTTAATAATACGTGTCCACCAATCGACAAGAGGGATATCAAAAGGAATGTCTTCCAGATAGCCAATGCTAAGCAGGGAAAGGATAGGTTCAGCAAGCTCTTTTGCAAGAAAAATGACTCTCACTCTTTGCGCTTTCAAAAAGGCTTTCATATCATTTATATCCCGAACGCCGAATGCTTTTAATCCAACCATAGGGCTTCCATCCCACCACATAAACATATCTTCACGCGCAGCATACAAATCATCGTTCTCAAGCATTTTTTCAATTTTCTGAAGGATAACTTGACTCTCATTAACGAGGAGTTGACGCAATTGCGTATTTTGGGTCACAAATCCACCTTCATCAAAAATACTAAAGATTTGAGCAAACATAGGAACAACTTTAGTAATATTTGAAACTTGTGCTTGAAGAAGTTCACGTGCACCTAAACCAAGGCTGCTTGAAGCTTCTTCATTAATAACTTGAGCTTGAGCAACATAGTTTAATACGCCTTGACGTAAACTATTCCGACCAATAATTTTCATAATATTTTGTAGAACAGGAGGCATATTATTTAGCCGTTGCCCCATAAATTCCTCAAAACTTTCAATTGATTTAATGGCTTTTTGTAAGGTGAGATCATCCCAAAATAGCAGTTTTCCTGCAGGAATTTTAGTATTTATCTGTTGAGTGATCGATTTTGCCATGAAAGGTTCATTCAAAAATATAGACATATAATCGATAAAATGAATAAGGCCTGGTGAAGGATCCGAAATAAGATGCCCATTTCGCAGAACAAATAAAGGACCTGTTAAGGGCGTCACAAAGCTGGCAAGCGCTAGCTTAAATTGAATAAATTCTCTTTCAGAAATTTTATTTAATTCTAAAGCAATGTCTTTCCCGAGTAAAGTTGAGGTCATAATCTGGTTGATCACTGTACTATATCCAGGTCCAGGTTCGAAGACGTCTTTGTCCGCCCAATCAAGTGTCCCACTTGAAATGATGTCAGCCGTGGTAATGGCTTCATCAACAACTTTGCGCAAGTCTTCACTACGATAAGTTCTTATTTGTCCTGTATCCGCAAGATAGGTTAACTTTTTTGTAATGCTTGCAAAAATAGGAAAGCTCTCGTCTAAATTAAAGGCATGTTCAATAAAATTTTTATAAATAAGACCCAGCTTTTGACCAGCTAACATTTTGAAAGGTGTTAAATCTATTGGCCGCTCACGACTCAATGATAAAGCTGAACTGTAATAATCTGCCGAAGTATAAAATTGAGCAGGCAGATCTTTATTAAAAAGATATTTTATAAGACTCGCCAAGTCTTGAATGTTGCGACTATTCTCTAAATTATTGAAATTATGAATTTGCTGTTCAAGTAAATGAACTTCTTGAACATACTCTTTCATTGCTATGAAAGGTTTTGTTAAAAGGGGATTTATAGCATTTTCTTTATTACCGCTACTTGGAAATTCAAGTTTCTTCACAGAAATAATATCTTCAATTTTTTTCAAGATTGCTGTATATAAAGAAGGCAAAATAATCCGATCATAAGCAGCTGAAAAAGCAAATCGAATATTATGGTTTAAATTACTAAACCATGAAACAGGAATAAATATTGACCCGACATTAACAGTATCAATCGCTGTGAATTTTTCTAAAATAAGATCAGCTTGTTGATTAAGATAAGCAAGAAGTCGTGGATCATTCGATACGCCTCCTTTAAGACTGACGCCTTGAATCGAGCGGTCAATCTGAGTAAGCGCAGGCATGGTCGTACTCAACCCTGATTTAAGATTATCATACGCAAAAATAAGTCCAACAAACCAAATAATACTAATCGCCAGCGCGGATGCTTTGATATAATTTAACATCCTTCTTGTTGAAACTAATATTCTCATAATAGGTTGAGCTAGCGTTGATTCAGCAAAAATCTTTTTCTCAAATAAATCAGTAATAAAGCAAAGCCGTTCGGAAGGCGTTTCTTCATAGTCTTTTCCATGACGAGTTTCATAGTTCGTTGCAAGAGTAGAAAACGAGGAAGTTATCTGAGGATTTGCAAACGCCTTCCCAGCTAAGTAAATGCCTCTTAAGAAGAATGATTCATGGTAAGCACTGTCTTTAAATATCTGATCTAAATAAACCTGGAGATTCTCTTTAAGTTGAATAAATTCAAGAGGAAATGAAAAGGTTCCATCAATAAGTTCTGGTTGAGTTTTACGTGCTGTAAAAATAGAAGATCGAACACGATCAAGGGCTCGATGGATGTTGCGGAAGGCTTGATCAACCCAAGAGGAAGAATAATTAGCATCCACACTATAAGGAGATGACCAGCCTAACATTTCTTGAGAGTTTGCGTAAGGAAGAGATTCAATAAAGCTTTGAAATCCCGGCATTGTATCACTTTTTGTAATAACAACATAAACAGGGACTTTTATTCCTAACGTACTTTGAAGTTCCCAAAGTTTAGTATAGATAACTTTAGCTCGTTCATATACTTCGTTACGACTTAACCGCTTAGAAGAAATTAATTCATCGCAAGGTAAAGTCAAAATAATACCATCAATTGGACGTTTAGGACGAAAACGGTTTAATAACTGCAAGAGATAGTTCCACTCTTGGTTATCAGATGAAAGCGAATTTTCACGCAATATAAAAGGACCATTAGGTTCTAAGATCACAGCATTATCATAAAAGCGCCACAATATTTTAGAGTGGTCTTCAGGAATTTCAAATTCCGGTTTACCAATCGGAAGTTCAAGGTTCAAATTGTTTAATAAGGTTGTTTTTCCAGAACCTTCTGCACCGATTAAAAGGTACCATGGAAGAGCATATTGAGGCTCTCTGGAACCTAGATACATTTTAAGAATTTCTTCCGTTTGGCGGAATGAATTGCTTAGTTCATCTTTAGGAAGTCGTCCCATACCTAGATTAGAAAATTTATTTTTAAAAGTTGTTATAAAAGTTAAAATACGTTTTACAAAAGAAGTCCCATCCACTTGTAAAGGTTGCGGCGCACGGGTCTTAGTTTTTTGTTTAAGAGTTTTAGCAATTGTTTTTTTTGCAAGAAATACGAGAAAAATAACGAGTAATACCCCTAAAGCAAGCGCAATAAAAACAAAATAAGGTAGATAGGGAAGAAAACCTTGTAAAATTTCTGTAATCATCTCATTCTCCTACCGCTTCTTCCCAGATTCATAAAGAATACGGTCCACAATTTCAAAGGTCTCACTTGTAACATTCCTCCAAACTCCATAAGATGTTAGCAATAGCAAAGCAAAAACACTCGCAATCACACTCATCCATAAACGCACATCTTGAAGAAGTTTGACCTTTTGTGGTTCTGGCGTATGTGTATAAGCTTCTGGGAAAAGCCGCTCTCCTTCTTGATAAAGCTTAGGCTCTGAATGGTTAATAAAAACATAAAGCTGACGAAGATAATGTGATAATTGACCTTCATCATTGGTATCTCGATATTTTCCTTGGAAGCCAAGACCTAAAGCTAATAAATAAATGTGTGCAAGATCATTCCGCAAAGGGTCGCGCGTCGACAATAAATCTTCAAGCCTTATAAAAAACTGCTCTCCAGCATCATGAGTATTAAAGAAAAATGACTCTAAAAGATTATCTTCCCAATATTTACGTCCTTTCCAATTCAAAGATAAAAAGATTTCATCTGCAAGAGACGCCATAATATATTTCGTTTCAAGATAATAACTAACTGCAAATTCACCACCAAAACGACTAGATTCCATAGTTTGACGTTCAATTAAGAGGCGAAGCTCTTCTAAAAATGAGCGTGCTTGATTTGCAATTGTCTCATTCTGATCCCCAGGAATGTCGTCTATGCCGTCTTCAATAGGGAGCCATTGGTCGGTTTTAATTCTTTCCTTAATTTCAATTATTTTAGAATAAAATTCCTCGAAATAACGAACGACAAAAGAAGTTTCATAATCTCCTTGGCGTCTTAAATTTATTGTTGCACTCATCGTGTCTTCGCTCCTTTAAGCATACTCATTATCTCTAAATTTTTTTAGGGACATAGAGCACAAGTTCAATAGGCCTCTTCTCTTGTGTATCAGCGATGTTAAAAATCTGTAAATTCTCATCAGGGTTAATAAATCGAGGATTAACTTCGACTGAAAATAGTAGAACATCCTTGGCAGGAAAAAGTTTCATTTCATCATCGCTTTCAATGATTTTACGAGTTGCACCAAGAATTCGTTTGTCTCGGCTTGATGAGACATGTGTTTCGGAAGCAATTAAAGCATTCATGAGCCAAGCTACAAGATCTTTTTCATTCATCGCAGGTGAAGCTTTTACACCTAAAATTAAATAGTTCCCTATCCATTCTCTCTTTAGAGATAAAGAGAATAATCGATCCTTTTGGCTGAAAGGAACGACAAAATATCCCTCTTGGATTCTGGCTAACATTGAATTTATATAAGAAATAAGTTCTAGATAACTTGCCCTGATATCATTATGTTGATAAGCCTTAAAAACAGGTGGCATTTGTCCCAAATGAAGTGTAGCGACATGACTTGCAACTGTCGCTAACTGTAAATATAATTGGAAGGGATGAGCTGCCCCAGCATGTAAAGTAGCTTCAAATGATAATAAACCTGTCGTAAGTGCTCGGATACTTTGCTCAGCTTCGGCTGACATTATTTCTCCTGTGTTGCTATAAAGTTGATCTCCCAAAAATGCAATTTTTTCGCGTATTGCTTTGGCAAGATCTAGACCGAGAAGACCTAAAGGAGAATCCGTTTCAACTTTTAGAAGAGGAGCTATGTAATCTGTCATAGCAAAACCATTTGTTGAATAATAAACTTCCATAAGAGGTAAAGCTATGTAACGTGAGGGGACTTCCTCTCCAATAAACAACCCAAGATTGGGTTGGAGAGTTGGGAATGTAATCTTTCCTTCTCCTGTATTCTCATCAACGACATTTGACCCATCTCTGGACATAAAGCGCGCATCTTGATTGGATACGTTTAATGTACCTGGCTTGTACTCAGGGATAATTAAAAATACTTTAAGCGGCTTTACTTTCAAAGTTTCAATAAAAGGATTTAAATCAACCTCAAGAAGATCACCTTCATTAGCATAAGTGGAAACAACTAATCCATCTGGCGTGATAGCTTCAAGTTCTAAAACACGTAACTTACCAGCCACTAAAATAGCAGGATCAAACGTAAAATGGGTAAGCCCCCAATGATGAGAAACAGCCGTGTTAATATGAAAGCTCAAAAGTTGATGAAGTCGATGATCACTTTGTTGAAAGTGCTGAGGCATCAATAGCATGCCTTCATACCATTGAATTGCATCTCTAACTCGACCTAATTTTGGCATTGTTTTTCTCCCCCCATAATTCCCATCAATTTTTCTTTTCAGGTTCTTTGTTTAAATTTTCAGGGCTCACTGGTTGTGAAGCCATTCCAGCCCGTATCGTTTCTTGCAATAATTCTTCGGCACTTTTTGTTGGACCTGTTTTTGCAAGATGGCAACCTTGCTCTAAAATACAAAACCCATCATTTTTAAGTCTTAAATGAATAGCTTCAGAACTGCCCACACGTTCTCGATGGTTTCCTGGTGTCAAATAATCAGCAAAAATTACAACACCTAAAGGCTCATCTCCACTTGGCTTTATTCTGTAATCCATAATAGCTTGGCCTGGCGTAAGCTCCCATCGGTAAACATCAACCAAATCAGGGTAATCTCGTTTAATTTGATCAGAAGAAGCAAAATAATCAGCAGAATTAATTTTCATAAGAGCTTTTAATAGCTCCATTTTATAAACAATAAGAAGCTCTACAGCCGTTGCAGAATTGCGATTCGCATCATTATCAAGAGAAATAGAAACAAATTTAAGATTTAATTCTGGATTCCGAGCATCATCATCCTTAGCACATGAGACGACGAATAAAATGCTAAGTAGAGTAAAGAAGTTTTTTAAGGTTTTAAAATTTATTGTTATCTTACCCATTTAATTAATCCGCGGTTAGCGTTAAATCATTTGACGTCATAGGAACAATACGTGTCAGTTGTCCACCTTGTTCACGTAAAATTTTAGAAGCACTCAAAGCTTCTTGAAAAGTTTTGTATTGACCTGCTTTTACAGCATAAACTATTCCTTGAGCGCCCCATAAGCGACTATAATAACACTCTGTAAATCCTCTTTTTTTAAGCTCATTAACATACTCTTGAGCTGTGCTTTGATCAGAAAAATCACGAACATGAATAGTATAAAGATTTTTGGCAATTTGAGTTGAAGAAGTTGCTTTTTGATGGTGAGCGTCTTCTTGTTGAACATTCTTTTTTGAACCTGCTACCACGGACGTATCTTGAGTACGCGTAGATTCGCCACCTATCTTCTCATTTACTTTTTCAAAGGCTTGGTTTGTTTCTTGTTGCGCCAGCTTTTGAGCAATTCCTGTTGTTAACGGAGCAACAATTCCTCCTAATTTAGACCCCAAAGTATCCCTTAACTTGCTTGTCGCATTATTGAGAACTTGACCAACAGCAGATTGAGCTTGGAACTTTGCTTCTGCCAAAGTTTGTTGCTCCGCTTGCTCTACAAGAGAAGGCTCTCCAACTTTACGTCCTGCAGCTTTAGCAATTTGTTGCTGTCGTATGCTGTAAGAGGGTGTAGGATTAGGAACAAGAGCTTCTGACATATTACTTGCTGGTGTTGAGCTTACCATTTTAGAGGCTGTACTTGTAAGAGAAAACCCTCCATAAGGAGGGAAAAGTGAATAACAAGTAAGAAAACCAACAACAAAAAATAAGGCTGCCATAAATGAAAGAGCAATCAATAAAATTAGACTTGGCATTTTTCCCACTTTAATCTCTCCTTTAGATGGCGCTTTCAAGGTATCAGCTTTCTTCATTTCAAGAGAAGCTAGGTCATTTGCTAATATCGTTGTTGGATCTTTACTACTATCTTGGTCTTCATGTGTTAAAAAGCTTGGAAGCGCTTCATGAGGTTGCTTTTGGGCAAGACGTACACTTTCACGACGTCTTATAGCTCCATATAACATTTCTTCTTGTTTAACCATAAAGCCTCTCTTTATTCCCCTTATAATTTTTCACTTTTTAAGAGGGTCTCCCCTATAATCCACCCCATTTAGATTAAAATTTAGTAAATTTTATGTTATTTTTATGATAATTTAAATTAAATTAAAAATTAAGCTATTAAAATATAATGAAAATAAATTTTTCTTTCGTAAAAAACTTTTATTATCTGAAAATAAAGATATTTTGTAATTAAATTGATCGTCTAGGTGTTGGCACCCGAGAAAGTGCAGCATCTATCTGTTGCGCATCAGGTAAGCTCGGTTGAGCACCGACAGTCAAACATGCAAGACCACTTGCAACCGCAGCTCTTCTAAGAGCTTGCTCGATAGGAAGCCCCTTATCAAAAGCGGCTGCTAAAACACCGACAAACGCATCGCCAGCCGCAGTCGTATCAACTGGCTTAATAGATAAAGCTTGAACCGACCAACTTCCTAGAGGGTTACACGCAAAAGCCCCTTCATCGCCGAGCGTTACAATACACGTAATCCCATATTTTGAAGATAATCGGCGTGCAGCAATTGCAGGAGATATAACATCAAAACCTAGATATAAAGCAAGAACTGTTGCTTCAATTTGATTCATTACAAGAATATCCAAAGTTTGAATGAGTTCATCTGGAATAGATTGTGCTGGAGCTAAATTTAAAATGATTCTTGATTTTCTTTGTTTAGCGCGTTCAATAAGTTTCCAATTTTCTGCGGCTGGGACTTCCATCTGAAGAAGAACTGTTGAATTTTCAGTGAGAAGTTCATCTGGAATTGTAGCAGAACTTGCTTGCAAATTAGCGCCACTTGCAATTGTAATCATATTCTCACCCGCACTATCAACACAAATTGTTGCGCAACCAGTAGGTCGATCACTAGTTGTTAAGGCAGAAATATCGACATGTGTCGATTCAAGAAAGTGACGAGCAATTTGAGCAAAACTATCGTTACCGATACTCCCAAACATTTTGACTTTAGCACCAGCTTTAGCAGCAGCAACAGCTTGATTGGCCCCTTTTCCACCTGGAAGAAGTTTATATTCTTCACATAACACTGTATTTCCAGGTCTTGGTAACGTCTCAACAGGGAGAACCATATCTACATTTAGAGATCCAAAAACAACAATCATAGTTTTAATTCATTGTTCAAAAAAGGCTTACTCTTACTATTATTTAAAGAAGTGTCCTTAAGAGGTCAACCTAAAACCCCTGACCTCCCCTTTGCATTCAGGTAAAAAAAGTATATACTTGAAGAAAAAGGGGAGAGACCATGGAACAATTAATAAAAAAAACAAACTATTTTTGGATACTACTAGCACTATTCTTTAGTAATAATGTTTTAGGTGAAAAAATCCTTGATTTAGAAGAAAAAGAAACTGATTCTCAAGCAGAATTCTTAGCAACAGAAACACACGTCATAAATGAAATAGCAGATGAGAGAGAAGTAGAGTTAAGCTCACTTCGTAATGGAGAAACTCAAAATTTACTGTTCATGCGTTCTGAGAATATTTCTGATCATTTGCTGTCATCTGGAGGCACACCCTTTACTCAATTTGAATCTTTTATGAGCGTAAATTTTCTTTTAAACAATGAACAAAAATTAAAAGACGCCTCTGAGAAGCAGAAAAAAGAATTGCTAGATAGGTTAATTGAAAAATATTTACAACGTTTTCCTTCTCATAATGAAGCACTGAAAAAATAATATATTTGTGGCACGTTATTAAAAATTAGCGGATAACCTTTTTAAGAACTTCATACGCTCGATTAACTAATTTCAATTTCTCTTCAGCTGCAGAGCAACCTTTATTCACATCAGGATGATGTAATTTTACAAGCTCAATATACTTTTGTTTCAAAAGATCTTTCGTTAAAGGCCATGTTAACTCCATAAGTTTTAGAGCTTTAGCTTCTTCTGTGTTAGGAGCAAGCCAAGGAGGTGAGTTCTGTCGAGTCGATATTTTATGATTCCGTTCTAAAAGATCATAAGGATCTTTAATAAAAAAAGAGTTTTTATAATTATTGCAACCAAAACGCCAGGTAGGACGTTGCCACGTCACATCGGAACGGTAATGATGTTCAATTTCTTCGGATGCCATATCTCGATAATAATTCCATTGAGAATTATAAACTTGGATATGTTTTAGACAAAACCAATAATAAAGATCCAGTTGCTGGGGACTTTGAGGCGCTTTGTAGAGTGCTTCTTCAAGGCAGCCTTCCTTGTCACAAATTCGTTTTTGTGGTTGGGGTTCATCAAAAAAGGGGTGAAGTTTGTATGTTGGTTTCATGCCTTAACTCTGAAGCAGGTGCTTTTGAGGTGCACCATCTATCTCAAAAAATTTTTGATACTCTGCTGGTGTGAGAGCTTTAATTGAAAGAGCATGCAATTGGGTTTCAAAGAACTCTCTAAGGACAGTCATTATACGTTGATGTCTTTCGAGTCGTGAGATTGCTTGAAAGTCCTGTGAAACAATAAAAACGGTAAAATGAGTTTCTTCAAGATATGGCGTATTTAAATGACCCTGATGCTTATATGTATCATCAATAATTTCGAGATATTCTGGATTAAATTTTGCCTTCAATATCAACTGTAGTTTGGCTTGTAAAGAACGCATATCTTTTAACCGGTTGTAGGAGGCGTAATTTTTAAAAGAGTAATCTGATTTCTTACTCTTTTCAAAATCCTAAATTGAAACCCATGAATTAAGAAAGTCTGTCCAACTTTTGGAATCACACGAGACTCATGAAGCACAAGACCAGCAATAGTTGAAGCTTCTTCATCAGGAAGTGTCCATTCAAATTTTCGATTTAGATCTCGAATTGTTATCGTCCCTAATGCCATAATTGTTCCGTCACGACGTATCCAC
The DNA here is from genome assembly GCA_001898725.1 of Caedibacter sp. 37-49. Classification (GTDB taxonomy): domain Bacteria; phylum Pseudomonadota; class Alphaproteobacteria; order Caedimonadales; family Caedimonadaceae; genus Paracaedimonas. The sequence continues at coordinate 23,200 of MKUV01000040.1, read as the reverse complement.
ACACCTTCGAGTGGTAAATCGTGTTCGTCACTAATCTCACCAACAATTTCTTCAAGAATATCTTCTAAAGTCACAACTCCCATAAGAGCTCCATATTCATCAACGACAAGCGCGAAATGTTCTTGACGCGATCTAAATGCTTGAAGCTGTTCTCTTAAAGTTGTTGATTCAGGAATAAACCAAGGTTTTGTTGAAATTGATAAGATATTTAATTTTTCAGACGAATCTTTCTGAATGGCTTTGAGTAAAGCTTTAGCATGTAAAATCCCAACAATATTATCTTTATTATCTTTCCATAGAGGAATACGTGTATAGGGACTTGAAATCACCTGATGAATAATTTCTTTAATTGAAAGATCGGCATTAATCATCATCGCATTTTTACGATGTACCATTATTTCCCCTACTTCAACATCCCCAAGATCAAGAATACTATGGAGCATTGCGCGTTCTTCAGCTGATTCCTCTTCACCAGGGTAACCATGTAAATCAATGGCGCCACGAAGTTCTTCTAAAGAACTTGTTGCGCGCGCATGAGGCTCAATTTTAATGCCAACCATTCTTAAGGTATTACGCGCAATCCAGTGCATTAAGAAAGTAATAGGATTTGTAAGTTTGATCACAATTTGTAAAGCTCGAGCTAGATGAATAGCTGTGGTTTCAGCATGCGCAATAGCAATAATTTTAGGCATAACTTCTGCATAAATAACAATTAAAGAAGTCATTACAATAGGAGCGTAAACCACACCTGCATCGCCAAAAAGCAACACTAAGACAACTGTTGATATAGAGTTAGCAAGGTTATTAATTAACTGATTACATAAAAGTATTGAGCTAATTAATTTTTCTATAGATTGCCGTAAATTTTTAACAAGTTGGGCTCGTTTATCACCTAGCTTAGCTAACCGATGAAGTTTTGCCTTAGAAGCCGCAATAAAAGCAGTTTCAGCAGCTGAAAAGACAGCAGAAATCACGGTTAATATCAGAATTATTGGGATTGCAACTGAGAGAGAAATTGTCATTTGTAATGCATATCTAAGTTAAAATTTACTTTATCATATTAGTTTATCTATGAGAAAGTTTGGTTGAAAAGATGCTTTTTTTAAAGCGCTTAAAATTTGTGTCTCATTTTGTACTAAAGAATATTCTAAAGGGAGTTGTAATTCTTCACAAGTATAAGAACTTATCGTCAGCAAAGAATGTAGACCTATACTTAGAGCTCCTTGAATATCAATCGTCAGTGAATCCCCAATTACAAGAAGTGTGTTCCTATCGACAGGTCCTATTTCTTTTAAAAGATGTGTATAAATTGAAGGGTAAGGTTTTCCATGATAAAAAACTTCTCCTCCTAAACTTTCATATAATTTACCTATTGCTCCTGGGCATAATTGTTTTTCATCATCTCTGTAAGTGTATAAATTAGAATTTGCACAAATCATCTTTAAAGATAAACTAGCAGCTTCTTCCAAGATATCTTGGTAGTCTTCTAACTCATTATGCCAGTCATCTTTGCCTAAAACTAAAATGAAATCTGCTTCTGCAAGTTGTCTAACTGAATGCAGCCCAAGGTCATAAAGAATGTTTTGATCTTCAGTAGTGCCAATAAAATAACAATAATTTCCAAGCGAATTATGCCAAGGGTCGGGACGGTTCAATAAATGCTGGTACATTTCTTCGCCTGCTGTAAAAAGGTACTGATAAAGATGCGGTTTGATTCCTTGTCGAGCCAGTTGATCTCTTGTAAAGTCCAAACGTTGTGTTAAATTTGTTAAGAGGGCAACCCCCCTTTTCTCTTGCTGTAAATACTGCAAAACGTCCAACGCCTCTGGGAATACTTTCTTTCCTGAATGAAGAACGCCTTCAATTCCAAATATGAAAGTTTGATAATAAGGAATTATATCTTTTAGTTGAGAAATAATCTCACTCATCCGTCAGACGACTTCTCCCTTTTCTGCTGTTGTTTTACGAATATCAAAAAATAGTAATAAATTAGCTGAGACAAAAATGGAAGAATAACTTCCAAAAATAATTCCGACTAAAATTGGCAGACTAAAAGAAGAAATTTCTGAACCTCCAAAAAGATATAAAGCAAGCAACGAAATAACGGTTGTTGCAACTGTAATAATCGTTCTTGAAAGAGTTTCGTTCGTCGATAAATTTATAAGTTGTTCGATCGGCATTTTTTTATATTTGCGTAAGTTGTCACGGATTCGGTCATAAATAACAACAGAGTCATTAATTGAATAGCCAACAGTTGTGAGAATAGCAATAAAAGCGGTCTCTTTAAATTCATGCCCTGTAAGAGAATAAAACCCAAGAACAACTATTACATCGTGAGCGAGGGCTAAAATACCACAAAGACCAAAGTGCCACTCAAATCGTACCCATATATATATAAGCATCCCAATAAGAGCAAATCCTAAAGCCCATAAACCATTTTCGACAAGGTCACTACTAACTTTACCACCAACCGTTTCTACACGACGATACTCGACATCTTTGCCTAATAAATCTTTAATTTTTTGTAGAGCGACAGCTTGAGCTTGCTCACCACCTGGTTGCTTTTCAATGCGGATCATAATATCACGATCTGAACCAAATTCTTGTAGCTTAACTTCCCCTAATTTTAAGGTTTCAAGTTGCGCCCGCATCTGCGCAATATCAGCTTTCTCTTTTGTACGAACTTCAAGAAGAAAACCACCTTTAAAATCTATGCCATAATTAAGGCCTTTAAAAGCAAGACTCCACCCGCACAAGACAATAATAGCAAGAGAGAGAATATAAATATAATAGCGAATGCCAACGAAATTAATATTTGTATCGTAAGGGATAAGCTGTAAACCGCGCATAAAAAGCCTCTCAAGTTAAATAGGAAGTTTGGCCGGTTTTGACCAATTTACCCAGTAAGTGACAAAAACACGACTTAGTGTCGTTGCTGTAAACATGGAAATTAAAATACCAATCGCAAGCGTTATTCCAAATCCTTTTACAGGACCTGTTCCGAAAAAGAAAAGTGCCGCCGCTCCAATAAGAGTTGTCAGGTTCGAATCCAGAATTGTATTCATCGCTTGGCGGTATCCAACATCAATTGCAGAAAACATTTTTCGACCATGTCGAAGTTCTTCCTTAATACGCTCATTAATAAGAACGTTGGCATCAACAGCCATCCCCATTGTAAGAGCGATACCAGCAATACCTGGTAATGTTAAAGTTGCCCCTATCAGAGAGAGAACTGCAATCGTTAAAATAAGGTTGAACAACATAGCAACATTTGCAAAAAAACCAAACAGAGAATAAGCAATCAGCATGAAAACTGCGACCATGATAACAGATAAAATGGTTGCGTATCTTCCGGAAGCAATAGAGTCTGCACCTAAATCTGGTCCAACAGTCCGTTCTTCAAGAACAAGAAGCGGAGCCACAAGCGCACCTGCCCGCATTAAAAGAGCAAGATCATTTGCTTCTTGGACGGTAAATTTCCCTGTGATAACGCCATTTCCTCCCGTAATTGGTGTTTGAATTGTCGGAGCGCTTATAACTTTTCCATCAAGCACAATAGCAAGTTGTCTATGGATATTTTTAGTGGTTATATCTCCAAATTTCTTTGCACCCAAAGGATCAAATCGAAATGAAACTTGAGGTCGATGATATTCATCAAAATTCACCCCAGCATCGATAAGACTTTCTCCTCCAAGAAGACTCTCTTTACGCAAAACATAGAAGATCTTTCGACCATCTTGACGCACATCTTCGCTTGGAAGAATTTCTGTTCCGGGCGGTGTGATATCATCCACTTTAGAAGCGTAAGGTTGTTCCTCATGAACAAGATGAAACGTCATTTTTGCCGTCTTCCCGAGCAGATTCTTAATGCGACCAGGATCTGAAAGTCCTGGAATCTGAATAAGGATGCGATCGTCTCCTTGGCGCTGAATGCTAGGTTCTTTTGTTCCTAATTCGTCAATTCTTCGACGTACAATTTCAATTGATTGGTCGACAATACTACGTTTGCGTTCTGCAATAGAAGCTTTCGTAAAAGTAACTTTACAGCCCTTTTCTTCTAAGGTAGCCTCAAGCTCACTATCCATCTTTTTGATCATAGAAATAATTTTTTCAGCTTGGTTGGGATCACGAAGTTGAAAGGTAATAAAATCTCCTGTTGGATCTAAAGAAAGATCTAAATAGCCAATTTTTTCCGCTCGTAATGTTTTTCGCAAAGCATCAAGCGTAAAAGAAAGCCGTTCTTTTAGGCCAGCTTTAACATCTACTTCAAGTAATAAATGAGAACCACCTTGCAGATCTAGACCTAAGTTCACTCTTTCATGAGGTAGCCAAGAAGGAATTTTTTTAAGGCCTTCATCACCTATAAAATTAGGGAATGCATAAATCAAACTCAGTACACATAAAACCAGCGATGTAATAACTTTCCAACGAGCAAGAGTTAGCATGATGAAGCCTATTTTTTACCTTTTTTAATAACAGGTTTTTTGGCAGGAATCTTTGGCTTATTGCTCTTTAATGCAGCAACTGTTGGTTTTTTTGATTTAGCAGAATCTACAGATGTTGGTGATTCTTTAATGTTTACAGGCTGTGTTTTTGTAAGAACATGAGCAACCATAGAACGAACAACGCGCACATTTACATTATTTGCAATCTCTAAGATAACCTCGTTATCATTTTCGATTTTCGTAATCGTACCTATCACACCACCAGAAGTTACAACTTGGTCTCCTCTCCGTAATGCTCCGAGCATTTCGCGATGTTCTTTTGTTTTCTTTGTTTGAGGGCGTATTATAAGAAAATAGAAGGGAACAAAGAGAATAGCGAGAGGTGCGATGAAACTCATAATCTCTAACCCTTGAGGGCCCGCAGGCGCAGCTTGGGCATGAGCCTCTGAAAAAATAATATTTAATAGATACATCTTTTACATCCTTACATTAAGTTCGATAACAAAAATACACTCTAACGACAAATTATAAAAAGGGCAAATCTGTTATTATTTTATTCTAAATAAAGTTCAGGATTAACAACTTTTCCACCTTTTTTCATATTTCTAAGCTCAAAATGAAGTTGCGGTTCATTAACACTGCCTGTATTACCAACAAGTCCGATAGAAGCACCCTTTTGAACTTTTGTTCCACGTTCTATGAGAATTTTAGCAGCATGCCCATAAGAACTCATCCATCCACCTGGATGCTTGATCAAAATTAAATTTCCAAATCCTTGCATTTCATTGCCAGCATACACAACAACACCTTCTTCGATAGCCACGATAGGCGTTCCTTCTGGCGCAGCAATGTTAATACCGTCATTTTGTAAAGCACCTTGTCCTGGACCAAATCGAGAAATAATCTTTCCTTTTACAGGCCAAGTGAATTTAGGCGTTTCAAGAAGTATTTTTTTAGCCTCAAGCATCTTTTCTTGTTCCTGAACAGGAGCCTTTTCGATTTGGGGCGCAGAGGTTGGTGGTGTTTGAGAAAGTTTATCCCCCCCCGAAGGCGTGGTTGCGTGAGAGAAAGAGGGTTTCTCATCGGTATTTAAGAGTATCTGAGAATCTTGTTTTTCTTTTGGTTTCTCTTTTTGCAGCATCGCTTTTTTCTCTTGCTCAAGAGAAGTAAGCAGTTCTTTCTCAGCTTCTGTCAGCTTTCTTTTTGGCTTTGAAGGAGGAGTAATAACACCATTATGCTCTATATCCTCTTGAGATTGATTTTCCTCTATAAATTCTTCTTCAACAACAGGAACCTTGTTGAGCTTAGGAGCATCCTCGGTCAAACGTAATTGTTGACCTGGCTTTAGAGTAAAAGGTTTTTTTAGATTATTTAAAGCAATAATTTGATAAGCTGGCGTATTCGTTTTTTGCGCAATCGTAACGAGGGTATCATTCTCACCAACAAGAATTGTTTTAGGTTTTAAATCAGGAGAGGGAAGCTTTTCTCGCTGAAACAAAGGCTGAGGTGATGCGTTTAAAGGCTCAGGAGAAGAAGATCCATAACTTACAGGAGCGGGTGGGCCCTGTCGCGTATTACATCCAATCAAAAAAAGACCAACGACACTTACTAAAAAGAAAGAATTAAATTTTTTCATGTTATAAAAATGCAAGCCTTAATGTTTCTAGGGTTGAAGAATGCGTCAAATCTAGATGAAGAGGCGTTACTGAAATAGCTCCCTCTTGGATTGCTTCCAAATCAGTATCAGACTCTGTTGGGCTATTGTCTCGAGTTACACCGCCAATCCAGAAAAAGGGTCTGCCACGAGGATCTTTCCATTCAAAAATATTGTCATTAATATTGCGCAGTCCTTGTTTAACAATACGGACACCACTTATCTTCTGTACCGCAATATCAGGAAAATTAATATTTAAAAGAACATCAGCAGGCCATGTTTGTGTAATAAGCCTCTTAATGACTTCGGGACCAAAGTGCAAAGCAGGTTCATAAGAAAAGTCTGCATGATCTGAAACTTCTTGACTTAAAGCAATGGCAGGTAAACCAAAAAGAGTGGCTTCCATAGCTGCAGCAACAGTACCAGAATAGGTCACATCTTCCCCTAAATTACTTCCATGATTAACGCCTGACAAGACAAGGTCAGGGGGACGATCTGTTATTAATTTATTTAAAGCAATCATAACACAATCAGTTGGCGTACCATCTACAGAAAAAGTTTTGTCTCCTAATTTACGTATTCTTAAAGGACGCCCTAAAGTAAGTGAGTGAGCAGCACCGCTTTGTTCAGATTCTGGGGCAACAATCCAAATATCATCACTTAAAGCGCGTGCAATTTTCTCTAAAACTTGAAGTCCGGGCGCATGGATACCATCATCATTTGAAAGCAAAATTCTAAGAGGTTGGTCGGTTCGTCTGATCATAGAGATATTCTTTCTTGGCCACCCATATAAGGTCTTAGAGCCTCTGGAATAATGACTGAGCCATCTTCTTGTTGATAATTTTCTAAAATTGCAATTACAGCTCTTCCAACGGCTACGCCCGAGCCATTAAGTGTATGGACTAACTCAATTGATTTTTTCGAAGATTGAGTCGCTTGAGGACGGTAACGTGCTTGCATTCTTCTTGCTTGATAATCTCCACAGTTGGAACAACTCGAAATCTCACGATAGCAGTTTTCACCCGGTAGCCACACTTCTAAATCGTACGTTTTATGAGGGCTTAAGCCTGTATCTCCTGAGCATAACATCATTAGGCGATAAGGCAAATTAAGTCTTTTAAGAACCTCTTCTGCACATTTAGTCATCCGTTCGTGTTCTTCTTTTGATTGTTCCGGCAGCGTGATACTGACTAATTCGACTTTATGAAATTGATGCTGACGAATCATGCCGCGCGTATCTTTGCCAGCGGCACCAGCTTCTGATCTAAAACAGGGCGTATAAGCTGTATAACGAAGAGGCAAAGAAGACTCTTCAAGAATTTCTTCGCGCACTAAGTTTGTTAAGGAAACTTCTGAAGTGGGAATGAGCCAAAGACCATCTGTTGTTAAAAATTGCTCCTCTTGCATTTTAGGAAGCTGCGCTGTCCCGAATAGTGCCTCATCTTTTACAAGCAAAGGGGGGGAAACTTCTTGATATCCATGTTCTTCACAATGTAGATCAAGCATAAATTTCCCAAGAGCTCGCTCAAGACGCGCAAGCGCCCCTTTTAGTATGACAAAACGTGCTCCTGAAATTTTTGCTGCAGATTTGAAATCCATCAATCCTAAGCCTTCACCAATTTCAAAATGACGTTTTGGTGTAAACTTAAAAGAAGCGGGTGTCCCCCACTGCCGAACCATCAAGTTATCCCTATCATCTTTTCCATCTGGGACTTCTTCAAAAAGAATATTCGGAATAATGCCCAGCATATGCGTAAGCTTGGAAGCAACCCCTTGCTCCTGTTGTTCTAATTGAGGGAGAAGCTCTTTAATTTGATTTGCGCGCGAAATTTTATCGGTTGGCTCAAGTCCTTGTTGCTTAGCTTCACCAATGGCACGTGCTAAAGTGTTTCTTTCATTTTGCAGTTCTTGGATCTGTGTTTGATATGTCCTTCGTTCACTATCAAGAGCAAGGACTTGTGATGAAAGAGGTTGAGCTCCACGCCGTTTAAGGTTTTGATCAAGGCTTTGCGGATTTTCACGAATCCATTTAATGTCCAACATGTAATCCTCGTTTTTCAAAGAAATATACACAAAAAATAGATGTTTCGTACAGGAAGTAAAGAGGTAAAGCGAGTCCTATCATGGAAAGCACGTCTGGAGGCGTCACAATGGCAGCAACGATTAAGATCGATAAAAATGCATACTTTCTTTTCGTTGCAAGAGAACGAGAGGAAATCACACCAATTTTACCTAAAAGAGTTAAAAGAACGGGGAGTAAAAAACTCGTTCCAAAGGCTAAAATTAATTGCATAATGATTGAAAGATACTCACTCACACGCGCTTCAAGTTGAATCGGAAGAATTTGACTTGCTTTTGTTTCTTCAAACGCAAGGAAAAATTTCCAAGCAGGAGGAATTATGACGTAATAAGCAAAAGCAGCACCAATTCCAAAGAATATAGGCGTTAATAAAAGGAACGGTAAAATAACTTTCTTTTCAGTCGGAAATAACCCCGGAGAAATAAATAACCAAACCTGGATTGCAAAATGAGGAAGAGTTACAAAAGTTGCTGTAAAAAGAGCAACTTTTAAATAGGTGACAAAAGCTTCAGCCAAACCTGTATAAATAAGGCGTCGTCCAGTTTTTCCTTCAAAAATACTGGCAAGTGGCTTTACAAGAAGAGTAAAAATTTCATCAGAAAAATGGTAACTAATAATAAAGGCAATAAAGAAACTCCCTAGCACATAGAGAAGCCTATGCCGAAGCTCAAGTAAGTGATCAATAAGAGGACTAACGTCTTTTTCGCTCATCTTGGTTTTTTTTAGATGTCCTTTTTATAACAGGTTTCTGGATAGGAGATTGCTTTCTTTTAGCTTTCAATTGTTTTTTATTTTGAGTTTCAGCATATTCATCGAACATTCCTTCATGCACATAATGATCTAACCCTTGTCGCATTTGTTGGCTTAGGTGACGTATTTTTTGTAACCAACGCCCACATTGATAAAGAATGCGAGGCAACTCTTTAGGACCTATTAAAATAAGCGCTGCAACTAGAATAATTAATATTTCGCTAAAAGCACCAAATTCAAACATTTAACGGTTTTTATTTTTGCTTTTTGGTTTTTTTACTGAGACCTTGGGGAGCTTCTTAGGAGAAGGTGTTTTTTTTGCTGCTGGTTTTTCCTCATTTAAACCTTTTTTGAAAGCTTTAAGACCTTTTGCGAAATCCGACATCAACTGAGGAAGCTTTCCTGCGCCAAAAAAAAGAACAACAACTAAAATAAGAAGAAGAATATGACTTGTACTCAAACCCATTTAATTTTCCTTACCACTTACATAACAATAAATTCAATTCCTTTAAGAAGCCATTTAAAGGGCGCCTCTAGAAGCCAACTAAGAGGGCTAAAATGAAATCCTAAAGAATTTAAAATTAAAGGTAAAATCATAAGCCCGCCTACTAGTATAGCCATGCTCCACCTCTCAAGTCCAGTAATCTGTTGCGCAAATCTCTGAGGTAAGAGAGCAACAACAATACGTCCACCATCAAGAGGTAAAATAGGCATCAAATTAAAAACAGCCAATACGACATTCATGTACAAAGATGTTTTTAAAAGCTCCGAAAGATAAGGATTGAGTGTATCAGGTGAATATAAGTGCTTAAAAATTAAAGCTGAAACTAGAGCAAGAAAAATATTTGTTAAAGGGCCTGCAGCAGCGACCAGAATTGTATCCATTCGTGGACTTTTTAAACGTTCAAACGCCACGGGGACAGGCTTCGCATAACCGAACAGAAAAGGAGCTTGACTTAACAGTAGGATTCCCGGAATAAGGACGGTTCCAACAGGATCAATATGCTTTATTGGATTGAAACTTACGCGGCCAAGGCGATAGGCCGTATCATCTCCCCTTAAATAGGCCACAAAGCCATGTGCCGCTTCGTGAAAGGTAATAGCAATTATAATTGGCAGCGCTGTGATAAAAATTTTAATGAGAGGTTCAGGGATCATTTTACGACCTTTATCTTTTTTTAACGCGGCAACCTAAAGCAATATTATGCTTAACACTAAGTTTTGTCAGCTCTTGGCAAAGATGTTGGGCTTCTTTCTTGGTAAGTGACCCAGCGATTAAACGAATCCTTACACCGGTATCATTGCCGAGATCAACTTTTTTAAACTCTGGCTTAAGATTAAGAAGATAAGGCTTGAGAACTTGGCGCGAACTTAAGCGTTTCCATTCTAATTTTGCTTGTTCTTCTGTTTTAAGCGTTCCTAATTGCAAGCAATATCGTTCCTGGGAAGGAGGTGCATCTTTAGGGTTAATAGTCTTCACATTAGGTCCTGAAATAGCGACATTTGTTGATTTAGTTTCTTCTAACTCTTCTTCTTTCGAAAGTTCTGCAGAAGCTTGGGGTTGAGTTGGTGATGTGGGCAGAAAAGCTTCTTGTTTATTTTTTGATGAAGAGAGCTCAGCAAGAGACATCTCATTTTTATCCTCTAAAAATTCTCCTATAAATTCTTGAGGTAGACTTAACGGACGTGAAATGGGTTCTTCTGGCCCCCCTAAAAGATGTTCAACTTGTTGGGAACCTTCAGTCTCAGCAAGCTTTTGATAGATTGTTTTATCTTCATGATTTTCTTTAGGATTAGTGATTGGACGGACTTTCACAGGTCCTTCTAAAGGCTTAATAATGGGAATTTTTCCTGCTGGGAGGTTGTTATAAGTTGGTTCAGTTATATACCAAAAACCAAACAATATGATGACCACGGTGCAAATGCTTATCAAATAACGCAAAGGTGACTTTAGAAAAATCTCTTTTAAAGATAATTTAAGCTTTTCTTGAGAATAACGTTCTTGATCCCATTTACTCTGTTGCATTCACCACTCTCCTTAAAAGGAAAATTCATTTTGTTTTTCATTTTATCTCGCTTCTGTTATGTATAATAAAAAACAAACGATGTCAAAAATCACCCAGGAAATTTTATGTCTGAGACTCTCTCCAAGCTTCCTTTAAAAACTTCTTCTCAGATAGAAGGTAAAGGACTTTTTGTTTCTTCAAAAGCAGAAAGCCAAATTTTATCCATATGTAGAGGAGAAGAACATAAAGGGCAGCGGTTACGTGTTACAGTGGATGGTGGCGGATGCGCAGGATTTCAGTATATTTTAAGCTTTGATGAAAATATTCAGGAAGAAGATATCCTCTTTTCTTCTCCTCAAAAAGTCGAGATCGTTATTGATAAAATGTCTTATGAAATTATTCAAGGTTCTACAATAGATTATGTTGAAGAATTGATAGGCGCAGCTTTTGTGATCAAAAATCCAAATGCGACTTCCTCATGTGGATGCGGTAATTCCTTTTCGGTGATTTAAATGAAGATAGTGACATGGAACGTAAACTCCATTAAAGCGCGACTTATGATGGTGGTCGAGTGGTTGCGAGAACACAGCCCAGACATTGTCTTGCTACAAGAAATTAAATGTGAAAATGCCGCTTTTCCTTCAGAGTTTTTTGAAGATCTTGGGTATAATATCGCTCTTCATGGTCAGAAAACGTATCATGGGGTCGCCATTTTAGCAAAATTACCGATTGAGGATGTTATTCGGGGTTTGCCGGACTTTGAGGATCCTCAATCTCGCTATATTGAGGCATTAGTTGGGGCTGTCCGAGTAGCCTCTATTTATGTTCCGAATGGCCAAGAAGTTGGCTCTGATAAATTTTATTATAAACTTAATTTTTATAATAGACTTAAAGCACATATCAAACAATCTTTAGAAGCTAAAGAAATTTCTGTATGGGGCGGTGATTACAATGTAGCGCCTTTTCTCGCAGATGGTCCGAATGAAGAAGCTTTTAAAGGTGAGCGGATTCTGACGAGCCAAAAAGAACGAGAAGCTTTTCGAGAGCTTCTTTGGCTAGGACTTACCGATGCCGTTCGTGTCCAATACCCTGAAGATACACCGCATGGTCAACACTTGTTTAGTTGGTGGGATTATCGTGCAAATTCATGGGCTCAAAATAAGGGATTTAGAATTGATCATCTTCTACTCTCACCCCCTGCAGCTGACCGGTTCGAAGCTGCTGGAATTGAGTCTCAAGTACGTGCTTTGGACAAAGCTTCAGACCATGCACCTGTATGGGTAAAATTGCGTTAACCGATGGCTATTCGAGGCGACAAGTCTATGATAGAATTCCCTCTATAAGTTTAAATAGGGGATAACGATGACAAAATTTGGCCATGATTCTTTAAGAACAAAAAAGAAAATTGTAAGTGATTCGACAGCTTATAGTTATTTTAGCCTTCAAGAAGCGCAAAAACATTTTTCTGGATTAGAAAGACTTCCTTATTCTTTAAAAATTCTTCTTGAGAATCTTCTTCGGTTTGAAAATGGCCGTACGATTACTACACAAGATATCGAAGCTTTCCAAAGGTGGCTTAAAAACAAAACTTCTCCTCATGAAATTGCTTTTCAACCTGCCCGTGTTTTGATGCAGGATTTTACAGGTGTTCCTGCGATTGTCGACATGGCAGCGATGCGCGAAGCTTTTAAAGACATTGGGGGTGATCCTCAAAAAATTAATCCTTTGGTCCCAGTTGATCTCGTCATTGATCACTCTGTTATGGTGGATGATTATGCCAATAAAAGCGCCTTTCAAAAGAATGTAAGTCTCGAATATCAACGTAACAAAGAAAGATATGCTTTTTTAAGATGGGGGCAAACAGCCTTTAATAATTTCCGTGTTGTTCCTCCAGGAACCGGAATTTGTCATCAAGTGAACCTAGAATATCTTGCTCAAGTTGTTTGGCATGAAGAGATAGAAGGGGAAAAATATCTCTATCCTGATACGGTTGTGGGAACAGATAGCCATACCACAATGATTAACGGCCTGTCTGTTTTAGGATGGGGTGTGGGAGGTATTGAAGCTGAAGCAGCGATGTTAGGTCAGCCAATTTCAATGCATATTCCCGAAGTAATTGGCTTTAAATTAAAAGGGAAGTTACCAGAAGGGGCAACCGCAACGGATTTAGTGCTGACAATCACGCACATCTTGCGATTAAAAGGTGTTGTCGGAAAGTTTGTTGAATTTTATGGAGAAGGTTTGAAATCACTTTCGCTTGCAGACCGAGCAACAATTGCAAACATGGCACCAGAATATGGCGCGACATGTGGCTTCTTCCCGACTGACCAAGAAACATTAAATTATTTAACCTTTACAGGACGTTCCCAAGAGCAAGTCCGCCTTGTTGAAGCTTATACAAAAGAACAAGGATTATGGCATGATCCTGATCATGAAGCTGTGTATAGTGAGCAAATCGAATTAGATTTACAGCAGATTGAACCCACACTTGCGGGTCCAAAAAGACCTCAAGATAAATTATCGTTGTCAGACGTTAAAAAATCATTTGAGATTGCTTTGCAGAATGAAAATAAAAGTCCCTCACAAGCTGAGGTTCATTTAAAGAATGACTTTTTTACGCTTGAAGATGGTCATCTTGTCATTGCGGCGATAACAAGTTGCACGAATACGTCAAACCCATACGTTATGCTAGGAGCGGCTCTGTTAGCGCAGAAAGCTCTTGAAAAGGGGTTAAAAGTTAAGCCATGGGTCAAAACATCTTTGGCGCCAGGCTCTCAGGTCGTGAGTGATTATTTAGAAAAATCAGGACTTCAAAAAGTGCTTGAAGCACTTGGGTTCTATTTAGTGGGATATGGGTGTACTACCTGCATAGGGAACTCAGGTCCCTTATTGCCAGAAATTGCACAAGCTATCGAAAGCAATGACTTAACAGTCGCCAGCATTCTCTCAGGAAATCGTAATTTTGAAGGCCGTATTCATCCTCAAGTTAAGCTAAGTTACTTAGCATCACCTTTACTCGTTATCGCCTACGCTTTAGCGGGAACCATTAATATTGATTTGGTCCGTGATCCTTTAGCAAAAGGCATAAATGGTAACCCCGTTTATTTAAAGGATATCTGGCCATCTCAAGAAGAAATTAACCAAGCAATTAAAGCTCACCTTACCCCAGAAATGTTTCGTAAAAGATACGCAACAGTTTTTGAAGGAGATCAGGAATGGCGCTCATTAGTTGGGAAAACAGGTTTAACATACGCATGGGAAAAGAATAGTACTTATATAAAACAACCTTCCTTTTTTACTGATCTTTCAGCAACACCGGCATCACCATCACCCATTAAATCCGCGCGTCTTCTTGCTATTTTCGGTGATAGTATCACAACTGATCATATTTCTCCTGCTGGTTCTATTAAAGTAGAAAGTCCTGCAGGACAGTATTTGATTCATCATAGTGTTAAACCTGAAGATTTTAATTCTTATGGGTCACGTCGCGGTAATCATGAAGTGATGATGCGAGGAACTTTTGCAAATATTCGATTAAGAAATGAAATGGTCCCAATGATAACTGGCGGAATCACACGCCATATTCCTTCCAATGAGATTCTCTCAATTTATGATGCCGCAATGCGGTACCAAGAAGAAGGAACACCCCTTGTTATTGTGGCAGGGCGAGAGTATGGCTCTGGCTCTTCTCGAGACTGGGCCGCTAAAGGCACAAGATTATTAGGCGTAAAAGCCATTATCGCAGAAAGTTTTGAGCGCATTCATCGCTCTAATCTAATTGGCATGGGCGTTCTTCCACTTGAATTTACGCAAGGCATGACAAGACAAACCTTAGCACTTACAGGAGATGAAATTTTTGATATTCAAGGATTTGATCAAGAATTAACACCAGGAATGATCGTTGAGGGCATTCTTCACCGTCCTAATGGGAGCGTGGATCATCTCTCTTTAAAATGCCGAATTGATACACTTGACGAGATTGAATACTTTAAGAGCGATGGTATTTTGCACTATGTTTTACGGAATTTACGCTAAGTTAGGGTAGATCAGTTTTAATCTCCTCCTACAAACTATCTCCAAGAAACCTTATTTTAAAAGGATTTCTCTAAATATTTTTCTGAAAATTCTTCTCCGCTAACCTTATTTTTACCTTTTTATATTAATCTAAAATAAAGAAGAAAAATGATGGGATGAAAATATAAGGAGGGTCCTATGTGGTATTTTCAAATTTTTGCTGTTTTCATGGGACTTTTTATCCTTTCGGATCCTTTTAAGGCCGAAACAATAGAAGAAGAAACCGCATCAGGTAAATGGCAAGTGATGCCTCTGATTACAGCGAAACCCAAGCCATCTGAAACGCCTGTTCAAGAAGAAAAAAAAGAAGAAGCTAAAAAACCCTCACCAAAAGCTGATGTAAAAGAAGCCGTAGGCAAAGCTGCAGCTGATGAATTTAAGCCTGAGGAAATATTAAAGGCGGTTAAAGCAACCCATGAAGCACGCCTTGAAGAAACAAAACAGCGCGAAGAAGTCCGCAAAGCAGCTGGCATTGAGACAAAATGGTATGATCCAGTGTTAGATGTTGTCATCCCATCCGTGAAAAAGGGTGGTTGGTTTATCTTCTCAGAACTGATCCCAAGAGCTTTCAATGTCGTTGTAAAGACAGCCCCTATGTGGTTACCAATTCTTATTGCGGCGCTTTAAGAAGCTTGAGAAAGAGCATAACCATGCTAGAAGTTCAGCTTGAAAGGGCTAGTAAAGTCCTATTAGATGACCCTTTTATTTATTTAGAAATTACATTTTAAAAATTTAACAGCATTGTCAACAGTTGTGTCTGTCGTTTTTCCTGTAATCGGGTGCTTATATTCAACTGTAAAACCGAAGCGATGTAAGAGAATCTACCTTTGATTATCCTTTGATACTATAGAAGTTTTACTAGCAGTTACATATATCGTTGAACTCGGAATACCATATCTCCCACTAATTTGTGGTAAATCTCTTATTAATCCTAAATCACTCTCTAAAATTGATTGAAGAGATAGATTTGTTATATTTTGGTTTTTTGATATCTCTAAATTAATTAATCTCTTGAGGGCTGTATTCTGACACAGCCTTAATATGAAATTCTCATCTAAATATTGATCTAAAATATAGAGGGAATGAACATTATTAAGATATGGAGAGTTTATTAAAGTTTCTTTTTCTTCTGGTGTTAATTTAACACCTGAAGCCTGTATATGGGATACCGTCCTAAGAGATTCAGAACCAACCCCCCCTTCTTCTCCTCGAATGTCATCAAAAGTTACAGATCTTAAAAAAGAAGCTTGGCACGAAGTCGTAAAATAGAAAGAAAATAATACTAAAAAAGTCTTTAAAAAATTATTTTTAGTCATCATTTTGATCTCCATATTTTTCTAAACTTGATACAATTAGACTAATCTTGGGCATACTCAAAGTCAAGCCAGATTTTGGTGGATCATAGATCCAACCTTTTAAACACCAGATCAAATCTTCAATCTTTTTAGCCTGTATGGTGTTAATAAATAAAATAAAAATAGTCCTTGCTACGTGCTTTCTGATATCAAAATCATGTCTAAAGGTTGCCTGGCAATTACCACACATGTCATAATAAGAAGCTATTTCAAGAGTGCCGCTTAAATTTTTTTCTATCCACTGATTAAGCATAGGAATTATTTGTTTTTCAAGTTCTTTCAAGCGCTCTATCAATTGAGGAGTTTTTTCATCAGTTTTTTTTCGAAGAATAGTATGAGTAGATCGAATTTCCTTACTTTGTGGAATGAACATATGTAACATATTTCAAGGCTTTTCTTGAAAAACATTTGGATCAAAGATTTCCTTAGGCGAAATTTTTCCAATAAATAAAAGAATTGTTTGTTGACTATCTCTAAAATAAACTTGGAAATTTATAATTGAATCATCAAATATTAAACACTCACAGTCAATATTTATGTTTTTTAAAGAATAAAAAACATACTTTTTTATTCAGAGACTAAAAATTTCCTTTAAGAAGCTTTACGACCAACGGTCGTGAACTTTTTTTCTTCATAGCTTAACAGAAGTGAGCTAACCACAATAATCGTAGTGCCAATCCAAAGGGAATGAGAGGTTGGGATTTCTGCAAATGCTATAAATCCTATCAGGGCGCTGAACAACAAACGTGCAAATCCAAACGGTGTTAAGAACACAACTTCTGCGAGTTGGTAAGCCTTGGCTGTTGAATAATGTGCCGCCATTGAGAACATGCCTAACAAAATAAGCCATAAAAATTGCTGTAAGGTTGGCCACACCCACTCAAATAAAGCAGGCACAAATGCACAGGGCGAGACGAAAAATAAAAGGGTAAGCGTCATCACTTTTGGGCTTTCACCATAAGCGCCTAACTTACGACTCGCGAGCTTAGAAACCGCAATAGCAATCGCAGAAAAGAGCGGTAGAAGAACAAACCATTGGTAAGTTGCTTCTGAGCCCCATAGCGCCTTATCAGGCCTTAGAATGATGAAAGCGCCGACAAACCCGACAGCAATCCCTATTAATCGGATACGACCAAGGCGCTCATTTAAATAGAGCCTAGCGCCAATAACTGAGAAAATAGGCCCTGTGAATCCTAACGCCACTGCTTCAGCGATCGTCATATGCGCCAGTGACATGTACCACAACACAATCCCTAAAACGGCTGCAGCGACACGCGTTGTCTGAAGCCAAGGATATTTTGTTTTTAAACTTTTGAGGCCATCTTTAAGGGCCCAAGGGAGAATAATTAAGCAGCCAAACAGATTCTGCCAAAACGTAATAACTGCCGAAGGAAGAGGCGAAATTTCTTGGCCGGTACCACCTGAAATATAACGAACCACTCCATTCATAGCCGCAAAAAAGAGACAGGCTAGCAGTTTCCAAATAACGCCTTGCCACTGGGGTGTAAGCCCATTGTTATAAAGTGGAGTATTACGAATAGCGGTGACTTCAGAAGTTTCTTGAGCGGAAGGTTGACGAAGAGGCTGGACCATAAATGTACCGCCTTAAAATTTAGTTTTTAATGCCTCTGATTTAGCACAATCTTGCTCAATTGCCAAGAAAAACTCTTTGATCTATTTCTCTTAGAAAGATCATAGCACAAAGAATTAATCTCTTTTTTGAGCAATTATTGTAGGAAACATATGCTTTGTCTCATAAATAACATCTAATACTTTAAAACCTGTCTTTTCAAGTTGTACACGCTTTTGAGATTCTGTTCTAAAGACTTGCCATTTCGTTTGAATAATATCCCCAAATATAGCTTTTTGTTTGATAACGTCCGCTTTATTATAATTTTTCCAAAGAGAGTCTTTTGAAAGATTCGGCGGAGGCGTTAAGAAACTTGCTATAAGAATTCCTTTACTTTTCAATACTTTATAAAATTCCTGATAAAGTTGAACTACTTTTTGATCGTCGGGTTCGTAGATATTAAGGCCATTGCTAGTAATCAGATCGAATTTTTGAGATGCCCCCAAATTCCATGCATTTCTTTGATGAAAAGAAACATGAGGATAGGCGTATTTCTTACTGTTCTTTTCAGCAAGTTCTAAAGAGTTTTTATCAAGATCTATTCCACAAAAATGCACGTAATGATCATGTGGTATATTTAAACTTAATAGATCATCCATCGTGCCACAGGGAATAGAAGCAACCTTTGTTTCCTTGTTAATATATTTAATAAGTTGTTCTTGAAAAATACGAAAACGCTGTTGTGTTGCTTTAATAACAGGAGCATCATAAAGAAACCATTTTTCTAAAGAAGTAAGCTCACTTTTATCTTTCTGTCGTCCATAGAGAATTAAATAAGATATCCAATATCCATTCAAGCCCTTATTTTTTAAAAGAAATCTGCTAACTTCAAATTGATTTAATTCCTCTAAGAAAGCGAGCTCATCCTGCAAAGGAAGAGCTAAATCTAAAGTTGCCTTTAAGCGATCTTTGATTCTATATCAAGACTTGTTGAATGACCATGAGAGATCACCTTTGATTCATAATCTTTATTTGAACTTGCATGTGACATTGTTTGCATTAAAACTCCGCTTACAACACTCAAAACTACTTTTATTTTTTTATTTAATTTCTTCATTCTTCTCTACCCTGAATTTAAGAAAAAATCTTGAATGGTTTCACCCTTAAGCTACAATAGGACTGCTTATTAATCTACGGTGTCAGAAAAAAAGGATAAAAAATGAAAAATTTGGCGTTCAGTATAGGTTTATTAAGTTTAATTTCTTTTAATGGTCAAAGCACAACCCTAAAATGGGAACCTCTAGAGAAGGGCGATAAAATTCATGTTGTTGCACCCAGTTATGGAGATGAAAATACGAGACAGAATTTAGCAAAAGCTCACGAAGTGCTTCAGAAAAAAGGTTTTAAAATAGAAGCGCCTCTGACTTTAATAGACTCCCAACCCTTGGGATATGCAAATACAGTGGCATACAAACAAGAGCATTTAAAGAAAACTTTATTCGAAAACGATTGCAAGGCTGTTTGGGCCTTACGGGGAGGTAGAGGTGCCTCTGAGATTGTAATTCCCCTAGAAGAACTTCCGGCCCCTTCTAAGCCAAAATTTATCCTTGGTTTTAGTGATGCAACCGCCCTTCATTTGTTGGCTGCCATGTGGGGCTGGCCTTCCCTTCATTGTCCCGTCCTAGCCTATAATCAAGACATAGCGCTTACCGTGAATAAAGCGACTTCTTTAGACTTGGTTCTCGATATTCTTTCCGGGAAAACAAAAGAGGTTAACTATACCCTTAGCCTTCTTAATAACTTACCTCAGAAATTCGAAGAGGAAATAGAAGCCTCGGTTGTTGGAGGAAACGCTTCTCTTATTCAACGAAGTATCGGAACACCGACCCATCTCAAAACAACTGGAAAGATTCTTTTCCTTGAAGACACTGGAGAGCCTGCAACCAAGTTTTTAGAGATGATGACACATTTCCGCCGCGCCAATTTATTCAAGGGTATAAAAGCCCTTATTTTAGGAGATTTTAAAAACGGAGTAGCTCCTGAAGAATCCCCAAGAATAGAAATTGCACAGCAAAGTTTTCTCACGACAATGACAGCTCTTAATATTCCTGTTTTAGGTTCAAATCAATTTGGGCATGGCGATATAAATTATCCATTACCATTTGGAACGCCCGCTAAATTAATTTTTCAGAATTCAAAAGAGGTTAAATTAACTATTAAAACGAATAATTAAAAACTACGCGTAAAATTATTTTATTGTTTTGAGCCATTTAACAATCTGTAGACGATAAAGTTTGGTCCATTCGTCGGCTGAGTAGGGTCCAAGATTAGTATCAATGCTATCGAAATGAGGTCCTTTTTTAAAGAGCCAGTTCATAAAATGATCCCAATCATTGGTTGATTTTAAAGCAGCAATTTTTTGCACCAGATAAGCGGTGTCTGCAAAAGCACTATGTTGAACATCTAATGGAAAAATTGTTGCTTCCTTTATCTTACTGAGTTGATTGCCAACATCTTCTTGATACTGTTTGATTGCACGAACAAATAAAACCGGCTTACCCAAAGGGTTTAGGGGAACGCCAACCCTCCCATAGATTTTGCGCTCAGTAATCTTAGAATCAATATCAACAATGGCCTTAATGCGAGGCTCCGTAAATCCTAAAGTATGAGCAACATTTCCGCCAAAACTATGCCCCATAAGAACAATCCTTTTTTCATCAAGAAAGCCTTTAAAATAAGTCTGATTAAAGGGTTGAAAATTGTTTAAAAGATAAGTGATGTCAGCAATAGCTGCCGCCATAGCTTCGTCATAATATTGGTAGCGATAATCTCGATCCCGCATCTTCCAAAGGTCTTTTAACGTGACAACAATTTCATCTCCGCTAGAAAACCTCACGAAGTTTGAGACATGAGGTTGATCAAAACTTAAAACAACATACCCATGAGAAGCCAGTTCTTCGCATAACAACGTATATTTCTGACGTTCTCCTCCGAAGCCGGGGATAAAAATAATCACAGGCAAAGGTTTCTGCGTTAAGAGGGAGGCATTCGGTTGGCTATGAACAAGTACTTTAACATCTTTAATCATGCCATTTTCTAGCGTTCCAGGCATATAAGGATACAGTTGAGCTGTTGAAGCAGGGGTGGGATAAAAAGCTTGAATCATCCAACGTCGCCCATCTGAATCGCGCAACATCTTACGGGACGAATCTTTCATTTCAATAGCTTGTGTTCCAACTTGATAAGGTCCTGTCGGAGAAGGAAGAATAACCTCCGAAGTAAAGCCTGTTGCGTTATACAAAAATAAACAGAAAAAGAAAGGATTGAAAAAATTTTTCATATTTTTAT
The DNA here is from genome assembly GCA_001898725.1 of Caedibacter sp. 37-49. Taxonomy (GTDB): domain Bacteria; phylum Pseudomonadota; class Alphaproteobacteria; order Caedimonadales; family Caedimonadaceae; genus Paracaedimonas. The sequence goes on along the minus strand of MKUV01000040.1, from coordinate 1,918 downwards.
CTCAGATTTCATCCATTGTTTCAATATTCTGACACTTAAGTAAAATAAAGGGGTGCTTAAAAGGGTAAAGAAAAGTTTGTAAGAATAGCTATTAAGGATGAGAGTCCCTAGACGATCAGCCGGCAAAACCTTAAAAATAACTAAAAAAGTGACGACTGTTGAAGTATCAATGAGTAAAGAGATAGCGGTGCTTCCATTGCTTCGAAGCCACAAAAACCGTTGTTTTGTAATCTGACGTATCCAAGAATAAATAAGGATATCAACGCGTTGAGCAAGATAAAAAGCAAGAACAGACCCTATAAACGCAACACCAAAGAGTCCAAAAACTTGATGAAACGTTGCACTATCAACCTTTGACCAAGATGTCGCCTTTAAATGATCAATAAAGAGGATAATCATGGCCACTAAAATGTTCATGGCCATCCCAAGTTTGACACAAAAATTGGCTTTTTCTTTGCCATAAAACTCAGTGATAAGGTCGGTTATCAAAAAAGTTAAAGGATAAAGAACGGCACCCGCCGAAAGCTCAAAAGTATGAAAAGGTAATAGAGGAAGTGCAACAAATTTTTGATAAATAAGATTCCCGACAACAATAATTACGGATAGAAAAGTACAAAGGCTAAGATAAATCTTGTCTGAAACGAGCATGCTTTTTCTCTAAAAAATATTTTAAAAAACTATCTAAGCGCGATCTTCTTTTAAAATCAAGGTCCTCCTCATTTTGGACATATACAAGTCAACTATTTTAGCATTAAAGGGCTGATCAGCCCTTTAATGATTTTTTGAAAGAATTTATAAGACGTAGTCATCTCTCTTACTTAAAATTCACATTACCTTTTATGGCGCTTTTTGTTACTCTTGAAACTGTATAGTCGATTGAAAAAAGATTATTACCTCGTTGAATTAAAATAAGACATTCATTTGGCTTATTAGGATTATAGTTTACATGTGAAATATTTATAGTTAAATTTTTATTTCCTATAATTTCATCATCGCCTATATTTCCTGGATTAGTAAAATTGACCTTAGCTCTCCACTCATCAACTTGATTAGGACCACCTATTGTTGAAAAATTAAGACCAGATTTTAGTATTCTTAACTTGAAGTTTTGATGTTCCAAAACACTCACAAATGCATCGCAAACATTCGTTGCATTTGATTCATAATTGTTAGATAAATTTATAATAAAAGATAAAATAATTACGATTAATTTGTTTTTCATATTCCATGTCCATTTTGTTGATATTACAAATTAATTATAAAATTTTTCTATTAAAGAATGATTAAAATTTCTGTATGATTTGGTATTTTCAATAACATTGAATGATTTTTTTGGTAAATATAACAGAAAAAAATTGACCCTTGGCCTACTTTTTTAAATTTTAAGTCGCTTACACCTTCCTTGTTTGTATTCCTCTCGCGTACAAATAAAAAGGCTTCCTGAATTTCTTCACCATGTCAAAGATCCAATTTATATCTTCTCGCCTCCCTGGTACCAAGGGAGAGAGTTTTCTCTCTTGATCTGTAAAACTCTTGCAAGATCAGAAGAGAAGATGTACATAAGTCATGTACGTCCTTCGCCTACTTAAGTCATTGTTGTTGTCTCACTTTCTCTCATCATGTTCATTCTTTATTTTTATTTTAAGACACAGTTATCCATTACTTAAATCGTCAGCTCTAAGCGCCTTAAAACCCTTTAATTTTCCTACTTTTTACTTCTATCTCCTCTCTACTTCATCTTCATTTTTCCTTTCTTCTTTCTTAAACTTAAACCAACAAAATAAAACGTTTTATGGAAGGTGGGGCTGATCACGCCCCTTAGGCTCTCTCGCGAAGATTGTTGAAGGGCTTGCCAGCTCTTCAACCCTATACATTAATAGTAACAACTTTCAGGAAAAAAGGCAACCTCTTTCTGTTA
>MKUV01000039.1 GCA_001898725.1 Caedibacter sp. 37-49 | reverse complement strand
TTAAGCTAAAGTTCTCCCAAGATGGTATTAGTGGGTTTGACAGCCACTGGAGAACCATTGAGTTCCAGCCTGAGGTTTCTCAACTATTAAATAATATATTTCCCTCTTTAGATGAAACCTATAGTTTACAAGAACTTCAACGCAAATATCCAAGTTTAAAAGAAGGACTTCTTACTATTTTGCAGTTTTTATATGAATTCGGATTTTTGTTTATAAGAACAAGCATCCCAATTTCTGCTATTTCTTTCTATAAGCATCTCACAAGCATTGCACGTTCTTATAAGGCTCAAATGAAAGAAAAAAGTTTAACGAAAATACAAACTAGTAATGATCCAGAAACGCTTAGAAACAATCTTGTTGGCAAGCTATTATCTTTGTATTTTTTGTTATCGGAATTCCCAAGTCATTTAAGTGCGGCCATTTCTCAAACAAACATTCAAGAGTTAAATTATAAGTTATCTCATCATCTTTCAGCTGAGTACTGGTCTCCTCACATGCTTAAGAGTGGATTGCTTCATTTAGGGTACACCTTAGAGGCCATAAACGAGCTAAAACCTACTCCACCTATTCTAGGGATGTTAAATCTTTTAAGGGTGCTCGCAAGAACAGATCTTTTATCTTATGGCGCTTGCCTTAGTTTGATGGAGTTTCCTTCCGTCTCAAGAGATAAACTAGAAATTGTTGAATTGGAATGGTCTAAAATTGAAGCATTGGATTTAGTTCCAGTGAAAGCTCTTGAACCTTTTAAGCAACATCAATTTAAAAATTTTATAGATTTTCATGGATTAATATCAGAGGATTTTTTTAAACATGCTTCCCCTCTTGGACCTGCATTACAACAGCAAATTAAAGAAAATGCATACATATTTGTTGAGTGCCAAGTTGATGCTCTCACAAGGATCGATACACACTACAATAATATTTAAGTCCTACACAAGGGCTCTTCGTCTGAACCATATGACAGGAGCCGCATGTTTTATTCTGACATTTTTGATTAAAGGCTTTGTCATAACTGTTGATTGATTGATAGATTTAAGATGATAGATTCCAACCTTTGACATCTCCTCTAAATACCGCACCATAAGGCTGCCATCTTCGAGTTCAATAATGAAGGGTTCTGCCTTAAATAAAGAAATTGCTTCTTGAGGAATAATCTTTCCTCCGATATGGTCTCTTGGCTTATAAAGAGGAAGAGCACTATCATCAGGAATAATATGAACTAAACAATCTTTATAAAATTTTGCAAAAGCTGTTGACTCTCGCCAAATAAATTCTTCTTCATCAAGAACAGATGAAATATTGAAATTACTTTGATTATCCTTCTGATCATTAAAGGTTTTTGGCTCATGACCTATTCCCTCCATAAGCCATTCAGCACTAACTTGTATCCCTCGTTCTTTTAAGGATTTTACAAGTTGTTCTGCTGCTTGCCTTGAATATTTTTGTTCTCCATTTTCCCAATGGGAGACTGAACTCAAACTAAGATTGGAGACTTTACAAAATAGGGTTCGAGAAAGACCTGTTAATTCTCTTGCGTACTTCAAGCGTGCTGAAGGTGTATTATCCTCCAACTTTATATCAAACATACATACCCCCATTGCAATTTTTATATACCATAATAGAAATATATAGACATCTAAAGATGATAAAGCAACTAAAAAGATATATTATCATCTAATTATTCTTAAATTTTAAATATTATTTTTTCATTAAGATGATTTTTTATCTTGAAAAGATGATATTTTGTCTTATATTGTTTTGTAAGTTAGATTTACTTTTTATAAGCATAGGAGAAAAATAAAAATGGAAGGCCCCATCCTAACACCCTGTGAGCTCGCAAATAGGTGGAAAATGCAATCTAAAACATTAAGTCAATGGAGATGGAGTGGGAGAGGTCCTATCTACATTAAAATGGGTGGTAACATACGCTATAGACTATCTGACATTGAAGAGTTTGAAAAACAGAAAGTAAGACACAGTACTTCTCAAATTCTTGATGAAAAGCTAAAGCAAGAATCAGACCAGATTACTTATTTAAAAGTATGTAAATCATAGGATCACCACCTTTAAAGATTTTACCGATTTTAAAAACAATAAAGATTATAAAGAGAGCCATATGTTCAAAGGGTACAATCGTCGTACTAAACGTTGCCTTGTGTGCGAAGAGTACATAAGCCTTACAAAGGACCTCAGAGCGGCTCTCCTTCTTAATCAATGTGTCTACTGGATGGAGAGAACACAGGATTATGATCTCTTTTTAACAGAAGAATACGAAAATAATCCCAATTGTAATGTTTCTTATCGCCATGGGTGGTTCTATAAGTCTTATGAAGCCTTTAATGATGAATGCATGTTAGGAACAAGCAAGTCGACAATTGCCAGGATGTTAACCTCATTTGTTGAGCATGGCTGGCTTGAAAGGCGCCATCGCAAGACTTCTACTTTTGATCAAACTTATGAATACCGCGTTAATCTCACTAAGCTTCAATCTGACTTACTAACCTTAGGCTATGTCTTAGATAATTATAAAATTGATCTCATTCTCTTAAAATCAGGGAAACAAGAGGGGATACCTCCTAAATTACGTTCTGAGGTATCTGACGAACATTCTAATTTGTCAGCTCATGAACAAGAGCCCCTGTTGCAAAATGAAGCGTCCTTAACGTGTCCAATTCTTACAAAAGACAAGGATTTTACTCATGAGACATCCAAGTTTCATAATGAGACTTCGATGTCTCATGGTGAAACATGCATGCTGCAAAAGCAAACCCCCATTTCCAAGATGGAAATGCCACCATTGTCATTAAAACCCGCAGAAAACAGCAATTCTCACCATGAAACATCCATGTTGCAAGATGAAACATCGATGTTCCCCCATGAAACATGCAAGTTGCACAGTGAAACTTCATATATAGATACAAAGATTACTAATACAGAGATTACTAATAAAGCCCTCTCTCTAATCTCTCTCCCTAAACTTTCGAACAACCTTCCAGTGGATACATCCAAAAAAGAGAGAGATGAGGCAGGGATTAAAATGATCAAACTGTTTTCAAAGATTGTTTTCCAAGGACAAGAGCTCTTCCCTCATCCTAAGCGCATTAACCGTCTCAAGCATGTTTTGCACTCTCAACTCCAAGGGAGACTCGAGAACTGGGAGAAAGTCTGCCAAAACATCCTTAGCTCTAAGTTCTTGATGGGAGAAGCTCAAACCTCAGATTTCAAAGCAACACTAGATTGGGTAATGATGAAAGATCATGCGATCAAGATTTTTGAAGGGAATAGCTATGGCATTGGTGATCGTAATGTCTCCAGCACATCAGAAGAGACGACAGCCAAAGAGAGAGAAAATCTACTTCTTGAATTTATAAACTCAAGCAAACACCCGATTTGGATCAAAGCAGGCCAACTCCTCTTCAAAAAGGTTGATTTCTCTATCTTCAAGAACTTTATCTCTGTCCTTGATATCCATCAAATTCATCAAGATTGCATAGAACTTTTAGCTCAGAGCCATTATATTCAAAGTTATGTGAGCAAAAACCTCTTTAGCATCCCTATCAAACAAACTTTAGAAACTACTTTAGGGCGTGAACTTAGATTTGTATACGTTAGTGTTGGCTCTAAGTCTGGTAAAAATTTAGGAAACAAACTTGAAGAGGAAGCTTCAGCTTCTTACCCTCATAACCCTCAAGCTTATTTTCCACTTCTCAGAAACCCTTATAGCTCCGATAAGCATGAAGCTTTGCATGATCCACCACCACAACCACCAGATACTCAAGAACCATAAAACAATTAGGACTAACCACGAAAGGAATAAATATGAAACTAACTCTCATCAAAACAGATCCCTGCATTGCACAGAACACGCTGCTTACTGAAGCGCAAAGGCAATTTCAAATGAGGAATCTAAAGAAAATGATCCGCTTTATGAAAGCGCAACTTAAACGTTTAGAGAAAGAAAGAACAATAGACTAGAGCCCGCGCAAAGATTTCGACCTCTCACGCGCGGGTCTCCGGTACACCAACACCAACAAGGAGTGAATGATGCACAAAACACTTATACCTTATTTTAAGGAGAAAAGGGTAATCTTAAATGCCTCCAAAGTTCTCAGGAGATTTATGTCCCTGCTGGGAGCCTCACTTTACCACCAAACCCTTCAGGCCGCTGAGAATGACATGGTTCTGAAAGATGTCTTTACCAAGATTGAAAAAACACTCACAGGCGGGGGCTTTAGGCTTGCCACCATTGCAGGTGGTCTTGGAGGTATTGTCATTGCAGGAGTTAAAGGAAACTGGCCTGTTGCAGGGCTTTTCTTAGGGCTTGCTGTCACCGCCCATGCCTTCGTGGATTGGGTTAAAACCAGCTACACCTATTTAATTTAAGGAGCATACCATGCGCGAACGTGGCAAACATTTGCTCCTTCATCATTTAGACTCACCAGCGCGTTGGCTTATCTTTACCAAGGATGAAGCCGCCGCCCTTTTAATCCCTCTTCTTGTGGGTCTTGGCACTTCCCACCAAGGCTCAGGGCTTTTGGTGGGTATTACCTTTTGTTGGGCTTTGCGGAAACTCCGAAAGATGGCAGGCCAAGGAGCCTTAAAGCATCTGATGTACTGGTATTTACCCCACAACAAGGCCAAACTTCCTTTAACACCACCCTCTCATATCAGGGAGTGGGTATCATGAAAAAAAAGCTCCAACACTTAAGACTTCATGATCTCTTGAGGCATAGGAACTACCTAACCTTTATAGGCTTTGGGCTTCTTGCGTCAAACTTGCTCATGACCTTTGCTCTTTGCACGCAGAGTGAACGCGTTGTGCTTGTGCCCCCTCATTTAACAGGATCTGCGTGGGTCGAACGCAGCAAAGTCTCACCCCAATATCTTGAAGAAATGGCACTGTTCTTTGGAAGCATTCTTTTAAACAAGACGCCCCAGAGTGCACCTTATCTTCATGAACTCGTTCTTCGATATGCAGACTCACGCGGGATTGGCAATCTTAAGCACAAGCTTCGAGAAGAAGAAGAGAGATACCAAAAAAGCGGCCTTAGCACCTCCTTTTATCCCAAAAAGGTCGTTGTTCAGGAAAAAGGTCTGCAAGTTGATCTTGTTGGGGAGATGGTCGGCTATGTCAGCCAAAAATGCATTTTCCAGAAGGAAGAAACCTACCGCATGACCTTTACTTATGATCATGGGCGTTTGCTTATCAGCTCCTTTGAACATCTGACAGGAAAGGAGCAAAGCCATGCGTAAAGCTACTCTTATAGCTGCATCCTTATTAGTTCCATCAGTCAGCGCCGTTCAAATCCTTTCCTTAAAAGATCATGGATCAAGTGAAGTCATCGTCTCAAGTACAGAGCACACGCGTATTTCTGTTGAGAATGATGGGATTGCTCAGATCTTTGGCATTGATGGGCGTCTTTCATTTGAGTTGGATGAGATGAACGGGCAAGTGTTTATCACACCCACACCTGGTACAGAAGGTCAATCGTTCCTCATCACGCTCACGACAGAGAAAGGCTTAACCCATGATCTAAGAATTAAGCCCACAAAAAGAATAGCTGAAGCCATCCTGTTAAGATCAAAAACACAAGGATTTCAAGAAAGAGTTTCTCCTTTAGATTCTTACCAAGACTTACTTCTTGAGTTTGTGAGAGCTTATATCATAAGCGCCTTGAAAGAGACTTATAAGGTAGTGACACTTAAAGAAAGGTCTCTAGAGAAGGTTACACCTGACATAACGCTTCAAACTGTAAAGGAGATCCACTCCCCCCAGTTTATAGGAAAGGTTTGTCACCTCAAAAACGAAGGAGAAACAACTCTTCTTCTAAGCCCTCATCAGTTTGCAAAATTTAAACCTTTAGCAGCCGTCTTCTCAACAAGAGAGCTTAAGGCATCATCAAGTGCTGAAGTGCTTCTTATTTTAAAGAGAGGTGAATCATGAGTGAACATCAAACCCCTCAAGCTCTTAAAAAGAAGCAATTCCTGATATTATGTGGTGTTGGAAGTCTTTTGGTCTTAGCACTTCTCTTTCTTTTTGATGTCGTGACAGGCTCTAAAGAGCCTCAATTGCACTCAAAGACACAAGAGTCCAAAATTGCAGGCATAACCTCCCATCTTGATCCTCGTGAGATTTGGGCTGGGCGCATGGAAGAAGAGTCCAAGAAACTCAATGACAAGCTTTCATCGCTTGAAGGCATGCTCAATCAAACGATTGCCGAAAATGCAAAGCATGCCAATTCTCAAGACGAGAATGCCTTACAACAGTTGCAGGAACAGATCAGTGATCTTCGCACGCAATTAGAGCAAAAGAATAAAGAACCCATTGAGGAAACAAACCAATCTCATTACGCAAACCTTGATGGACAAGCCTCTAAGAAAATCGTCTTAAATCTCAAAAAGAATGTTCGCTATGAAGCTTACCAAAACAGAAAGAAGGTTGAAGATACAATTCCTGCTGGAACTTATGCCTCAGCCATTCTTTTGGGTGGAGTGGATGCCTCAACTTCTGTGAGTGCCGCCAATGATCCAAGACCAGTCCTCCTAAGGGTTATTGATCCAGGTACCTTACCACGGAAGTTCAAGAGTGATCTCAAGAACTGTCATGTGTTGGCATCCGCTCATGGTGATCTCTCCTCAGAGCGCGTTTACATGCGTCTTGAGAAGCTCACATGCACGGAACCTTTGACAGGCGAGATCTCAGAAACGCAAGTTGCAGGTTATATTGCAGGTGAAGATGGCCGTGCAGGGGTGAGAGGCGTTGTCGTTGATAAAACAACAGATCTCATGCGGAACAGCCTCTTAGGCGGCTTTGCAAGTGGCATCAGCAATTTCTTACAATCGAGCAATCAAAGTAGCGTTTTCCCAACCACACCCTTTGGGCAGAAGAATGCTCTCACAGATGATCAGCTTCTTAAATCTGGGGCTTATAGCGGCATTGGCAATGCTTTAGAGAAGTATGCTGATTATTACATCAAACGAGCTGAGCAATTGCAACCCGTTCTCATGGTTCAAGCAGGACGTAAAGTTAACATGATCTTCACGGAAGGCACTAAGTTTGGAGATACGACCGTCAAACAAGTCATTGCTGAGGCCAGAGATCAAGCCCTTTCTCAATCAAGAGACAAGATACAATTTGAGGCTCTTAAAGAAACCCAAAGCCAGAATAGTGAGAGCATTCACCGCTGGCTCCCTAAAATCGGAGAAAATCAATGAAAAATTTAATTCCAGTTACATCTTTTATCCTTCTCACAGCGTGCACTTCTTACAAGGAAGGATTTGACTGTGAGGCTGTCTCTGGGGTGGGATGCCGCTCGATTTCTGAGGTCGATAAGATGATCGATGAAGGAAAACTTGGAGCTGAAGAAGATCATGGTTCTTCTCATCCTGAAACACCCCCAAAAGAAGTCGCTGTAGAGAAACAACAAGACTCACTAAATAAGGCTAGAGGCGTGCATGTCTGGATCGCTCCTTATTCAGATGATGAAGGGGTTTGGCATGGCTCCCAGAGTCTCTTTGTACCCCTTAGAACAAATGAAAAAGGGAAGATGTGATGTTACAAAATCTTCCTCAACTGCTGGGACATAAAATTGCCACCTTTTTTGGAGAGAGAGTTAACTATGGCGTAAACCCGACCTCCCCCTCCTTAGATGCGCTGAATGAAAGCTTAAAGACCTACAGTCTTTCAGACTTCATGCCCTATGAAAGCTATGACCCAGGAACAAGTCTTTTTAGCAATCATCAATCCATTGGCTTTGTCCTCGAAACACCCCCCTTGGTGGGATGTTCTGAGCAAATGCAAACGATGGTCAGTGGCATCTTTCGAGACCTTTTGCCAGAAGAGTCCTGTCTTCAATGTATCTTGTATGCTGACTCTCGTATTGATGGCTTTTTGGATCACTGGCTACATGCACGAACAGGCAAAGGTGAGATCACAGAGTACCTTGCTGAGCAAAGAATAAATCACTTAAAGAACCTTATTTTTGAAGGGACAGGATCCACTTGCTTTCGCAATTATAGATTTATCATGGCTTACTCAAAACGGGGAAGCTTATTAAATCCTCTTTTAAAGCAAGAGACATTGTCTTTAAAAGAACAACTTTTAGCAGCTCTTCAAAACTTAGGTCTTCCTCTTAAACTATGGGATGCGAGCGATCTCATCCATACACTTTCAGGGTGGTTTACCTCAGCGCAAGAGACAACCCAAGACACGCGTAAGTGGAATCAATTTGACTCGCTTTCTAAGCAAGTGTTGATTCCTGGCCAGCATTTTCTGATTGAACCTCACCATATAATTGTTAATCAAAATGAATCTTATGTCCGTACCTATGCAGTCGAGAGTGAGCCTGATGAATGGTCGCTTCACGCCATGGGGGAGTTGATTGGGGATCAATTTAGAGAATATTTAAGAATTCCTTGCCCTTTCATGATTCACTATGGGGTTTATGTCCCTTCTCAAGACTGTACATCAACAAAGCTTAAAGCAAGATCTGCCTATTCCGAAAGGCAAGCAACACCTTCCTTGATTAAGTTGATTCCTCGTCTTCAAGAAGAAGCCATGGAATTTGCGTATATGCGGGAAAGGCTTGCTGAAGGAGAGCGGTTGGTGAGAACGAATCTTACAATTACCCTCTTTTGCCCCCAACACTTGATAGAAAAAGCAGATCAAGCGCTTCATACGGTTTACAAAACCAAGAAGTGGAAGTTACGAGCCAATAGAATCATTCATCTCCAATCCCTTTTAGGATGCTTGCCTATGAACTGGGGAGAAGGGATTCATGAAGATCTCAATTATCACGGAAGAACCAAAACTACTCTTTCTACAGAATCATCCAACCTTGTTCCTCTTCAAGGCGAGTGGTGCGGAACTCGTTCTCTTGGAGTACTCTTGAGTGGTCGTAGAGGCCAGCTCTTCACCTGGTCTCCTTTTGATAACACAAGTGGAAATTATAATGTGTGTGTCGTGGGAAGATCTGGAAGTGGCAAATCTTTTTTCATGCAGGAAATGCTGACCTCAACCTTAGGACTTGGAGGACGTGTCTTTGTTTTGGATGTCGGAAGATCGTTCGAGAAGACCTGTCATTTACTAGGTGGGCAGTTTATTGAGTTTACAACAGATACGCCCTTATGCATCAACCCCTTTTCAACCATCCCAATGCAAAGCGTGGAAGAGACTTCTGATGCCTTAGCCATGTTGAGACCAATTATAGCGGTGATGGTGGCGCCTAAACGCGGCACCACCGATATTGAAAATGCCTTTATTGATAAAGCCGTCTTTGCAGCCTGGGAGAAAAATGGAAATCAGGCTTCCATTGATGACATTGCTGAGTGGCTCCAAGCTGAGACGGATGTGCGCGCTAAAGACCTCAGCACCATGCTCTTTCCTTATACTTCTCAAGGCGCTTATGGGCGATTCTTTAATGGCATATGCAATGTGGACTTTAAGCACAATCTGGTTGTCATAGAGCTTGGTGAGCTTAAGGAACGAAAAGAGCTCCAAAGTGTTGTCTTTAAAACGATTTTTATGCAAATCCTCAACCAAATGCTAGGAGGCGATCGTAAAACCCCCACGCTCATTAAAATGGACGAGATTTGGGATGTTCTTAAAGGAGAGCAAAAAGAAGAAGCCCATTATATTGAAGCCGGCGTGAGGCAATCGCGTAAGTTCTTCTGTGCTCTTGTCTTTGGAACGCAATCTGTTCATGACTTTTATGCCTCTCCTGCAGCACAAGCCGCTTTTGAAAATTCTGATTGGCTGTGTCTTCTCTCTCAAAAGAAAGAATCAATTGCTCAACTGAAGAAGAGCGAAAGACTTCTTTTAGATCCAGGTGCTGAAGAGCTTTTAAACTCTGTCACCACGCAGCAAGGTAAATATGCAGAAATCATGATTGTGGGACCTCATGGTTCTGCTGTGGGAAGGCTTATAACTGATCCTTTCACCCGAATACTTTATTCCACAAAGGCTGAGGAATATGCCGCCGTCAAACATTATCAGTCCCAAGGTATGAGCTTGCTTAATGCTGTGAAACATGTGGCAGGAGTTGCGGCATGAAAACAACCACTTTCAAGATCATCACCATGGTAGGAACAACCCTCGCAACTCATCTTATTGCCCTAGGACTCCTCTATAAGGTGATGCCTCATCCTAAAGAGCAGAAAGTCGCGACTGTTGATCTCCAATCTCTTCTCTTAAGTGAGCTTAAAGGCAATGCCACTGAGCGTGACGCTGAACTTGCCTTAAGGATGAAGAAGCTTCACACCCAGATCCACCATATTACAACCCAACTCTCTCAAGATACAGGGGCGCTCATTGTCTCAAAAGACGCTCTGCTTTCAAAAGGAGAAGACTGGACAGAAGTTGTGAAAAAGAAATTAGAGAGCATGTCATGAGACTGATCTCTTCAAACAAATTAAACCTTAAGTTTTTAAGTGCAATCAATGGAATTCTCATTTTTATCCTAGTTGTTGGGTTAGGTGCCGTCATTCGCGAGAACACCACACTAACTGTTAATATGAGTGGATCGTTAGAAGGTAAATATTATTTTGTTGTTAAAAGTTATGGTCAACCTCTTGATCTTAAAACCGGTGATTATGTTGCTTTCACACATCCTTGGGTCCCAGGACTCCTTATCAAAAAAGTGAGAGGAGTTCCTGGCGATGTTGTCATCCATGTCAATGATAAGTCCTTTGTGAATGAAGAACTTATTGGCCCAATCCTCACCATGAGTCACGACAACAAAACATTAACTCCTGGGCCTCAGGTGATCATCCCTCAAGGATTTTATTTTGTGGCTGGTGACCACGCAAGAAGTTTTGACTCCAGATATGCAGAAGTAGGACTTTTAACAAAAGAGAAAATCTATGGTAAAGCTTATAAACTCTTTTAGCATTTTTCTCCTTTTAACCTCTTCAGTACCTGCCAAAGACTTAGGCTGCCATGGAGAAGTGTTTAAAATTAAGGAAGAAAGCCTTCTTGAGGTGATCAAGCATCGTCTTTTAAAGATGCAAGAAAGTGGGTCTTTGAAGACTTACCAAAAGCAACTTGCAGAGCATTCCAAGAAAAAAGCCCTTAATCCTGATCCTGTTAAAGGTATTACTAAAACGACTAGCCCAAGAATCTTTTATTATGACCCGACCATCACATTACCTCAAGACCTGAAAGATCAAGATGGAAGAGTCTTTGCAAGGCGGGAAGATAGGGCAAATCCTCTTCAAATCACTCCTCTTACAAAGGGAATGATCTTTATTGATGGAGAGGATGAGCATCAAGTTAAGTGGGCACTACGACAGTCTTTAACATCTAAAATTATCCTCGTTAAAGGGAGCCCTTTAACCCTGGAAGAGACCTATAGTCGTCGCTTTTATTTCGATCAATTAGGTTTACTCACGAAGAAACTTGGTATTAGCCAAGTTCCTGCAAGAGTTTCTCAAGATGGAGTTCAACTTAAAATTGAAGAGGTGCAAATTGAGCCCTCTCGCGTGCGTCAGGAAAGAATCAGGCCATGAGAAAAAAGACTATTCTTATGTTATTAATCTTAAGTGTTTTTTTAAGACAGGAGATGCATGCTTCTTGCCAAGGAAGATTTGTAAATCCGATTACGGATATTTGTTGGTCTTGTATTTTTCCGATCATGATTGCAGGCATCAATGTCATGTCTAGAGGCATGGAAGACACACCTAATCCAAGGCAAATTATTTGCACATGTTCAACGCCCATTCCAAGAATTGGAATTCCGATCTCCTTTTGGGAGCCTGTAAGGCTTGTTGATGTGACAAGAACACCTTATTGTTTGGTCAATATGGGAGGAGTTCAACTGGGCAGCGCTGGTATGACGCATCGAGGAGGGAACGCCACCAAATCAAGTGTCTCAGGAGGACTCAAGCATAGTTTTTATAACGTTCATTGGTATGTGTATCCAGTCATTTGGTGGTTGGAGCTTCTTGTTGATTTTGTTTGCCTTGAGAAAGCGTCTTTTGATTTGATGTGGCTTACTGAAGTTGATCCCACTTGGAATGATGATGAGTTAGGGTTTTTGCTCAATCCTGAAGCTGTCTTTTTTGGAAATCCCATTGCTCAAGCAGCCTGTGCAGCAGATTGTGTTGCAGCATCAATTGGTTTTCCGAATGATGCGTTCTTTTGGTGTGGAGGATGCCAAGGAAGCATTTATCCTTTTGGCGGGACGATTACGCATCATGCAGGAGGGGTGCAAGCATCCCTTTTAGCCACCCAAAGATTCATGGCTCATTTGCATCGTTTAGGTCTTTTATGGGGATATATGGGGCTCCCCGGCCTTTGCAATAAGTACCCCATGCCAATTATTCGTAAATCTCAATACAAAACACAAATGACTTATCCCGTTCCAGCCACCACTCGAGGATGCCATCCTTTAGGGAGAACTGAGGTGACTTATAGTATGGGGCGGGAGTTGCCCACCAAGGGTGAAGATTTTGGTTATCTCATATGGAGGAAAAGAAATTGTTGCCTCTTGTAAATTTTACAAATAAATTCAAATACATAATAATATATTTAAGCTTAACTATCACGGTGCAAGCGCTCTGTCAAAAAGAATATTCTTCAAGACAAACTTGTCCTGTTCAAAAGTTGAGCATAACTCAAGAAGAACACCTTCCAACTGTGTTGGTGTTTGCATCATTTTCGATGCCTGAGACGGCTCTTAAACAACTTGCAAATGATCTTAAAAAAGTGGGTGGCGCTTTAGTCATTAGGGGATTGATTAATAATAGCTTTAAAGACACCTCTCTTTACCTTCAAAAATTAGGAGAGGGAGTATTATTAGATCCCACTCTGTTTGAAAAGTTTAATATCGTTGCAGTTCCGACCTTTATCATTGTTGAAGGTGATCTTAAAAATGAGCAAACACCAAGGCACGACAAACTTCAAGGAAACGTCAGCTTAAGGTTTGTCCTTGAAAGAGCCATAAAAGAAGGAGAGATCCGAAACACCTATCTTCTTCTTGAGAAACTCCAGGGGAGTGCTTGATGAAGTTAAGTTCTCTCCTTCTTCTCTTGGTAATATCTTTTTGCGCTCAAGCATCTGAAATGCATGACAAAGCGAAAGAAGGCGTTCAGCATGCTGAGAAGCTTAAAGCTGAAAGCCAAGGAAGTGCTTTAAATCCAAGCAAGGTCAATCTTAAAGATAATATCACAGGGTATGATCATAATGTGGTCACAGCAAAACTTGATGATGGAGATCTTAAACAAGCTCAAGAAATGTCATCTCAAGATGAACACGCAAAACATATTTATGAACTTAATACTAAAAAAGATACCAGGATTAAAATAGACCCCTCAAATGATCCTTTGATTCGAGATTCTGAAGAACTCCTTGTTGATCCATTGAAAGCCATCGTCGGTGAGCCTGTTGAGGTTGTGGAAGAGCAGGAAGAAACAACATATGAGGAAGTAAAGTGTGAAGAAGGACGTGATCCTTATACACAAAGCTGTTTAGAAGATCGTATTGTTAAGGTCAATACACCTCCCACCCAAACTTATCGTTTAACTGTTCAAGTTTATTCTCATGGCTGGTCTGGGGGGCTTTCAAGAAATGTAATAACTGGCGATAAATATGATGGCTCTACCTGGGATAATGGGGGTGGCTATTCAGCTTGGACAGCAATTCAAAATCCTTATCCTTCAAGTTTAGGGAAAATCATAAGTGTTACCCATGTTAATCCGCAGTGGTATACATCATTTTCCAATAATATTCTTTCTGTCACCACCAGCAATGGTGGCTGGTTCTGGATTAATTATTATTACGCTTACTTTGATATTGTTTATCAGCCTCTTCCAACTGAAAAAGATATCGTTGAGACCATTCAAGAAGGATGCAAATTCTTAGAAGAAAATGCGGATAAATCGATTTGCTCTTATGAAACACTTGATATCATCCAAGGCCCTGAAACGAGAGTCATCAACGGCCTTTATGTTTATAGAGATTGGTGGCAGAGGCGAAAAACTTACACGTGTCTTCCACAATCTAAAAATAATTGTGAGGATTTGAGAGCGCGTCACTGTATACAGATTGGCTCCAAATGTCTTGAGTATATTAATAAGACTTGTGTTAACTATGAACAAACTTTTAAGTGTCCTACTTCAAAGAAACTCAAAGTCACTAAAATAAAAGGAGGAAAAGCACCATTCTGTATTGGAGGCGATTGTGTCACGCCATCTTATGCACCTAACACAGAACTAATGGAAGCAATCTCTCGCCTTGAGATCTTAAGAAAGATCCAAGAAGATTTGAGGGCCAATGAAGTCAAGATATTTGATGGTAAGAATCCTCAAAAATGCTCAAAGTATATTGTAAACTTTAAAGATTGCTGCATGAAGTCCAAAGGGTGGGGTGTTTCAACTCATCTTTCTCAATGTTCAGCAGAGGAGCTAACCCTGGGAATGTTCGACTAACTGTGTCATCGTCTAATTTGTAAGCTTCAACTTGAGCCTTCCTTCAAAATATACATCCA
>MKUV01000038.1 GCA_001898725.1 Caedibacter sp. 37-49 | reverse complement strand
TCTTGGGAGAACTTTAGCTTAATGTTAGGGTTTAATTGAAATTCTATATCCTCATGTTGGCTAATTAGATTCTGAGGAAATACACTTATAAATTCATTGCTTTCCAGCATTTTTTAATTCCTTGTTTTTAAAGAAGCTTAAAAGCCCTCTCTAAAGCATTTGAAAAGGATCAAATTGACTTGCTAAAAGAGTTATCTTAATTTTTAAGTTCTTAATATTATTTAAAACCTCGATATCAGACTTATTTAGGTGAATACTGTTTTCTTGAATCATTTAGGTTCTCATCACTTGCATTATATTTACTTTATGGCAATTTATGAAGTAAATAGACAAGTATTGTCAAGAATAAAATTCACTAACTTATTAATTTTAAAAAGAAAAATTTAAGATATAGTTTTTTTGTCGCAAATATTGAGATGTAAAAATTTTAATAAATATTTTAGTATTTTTTTATATAAAGTAAAAATATGAAAATTTCAGATAAATTCAGATAGTATATTTTTTTTATCATACACGATTGAGAGCTTATTCGAGGTTTATTCTGGGACTAATTGCTGGCAATCTCGTGCGCTTCCGAATTGCTTCCGTAATAATAAGATTATCGAAAAGAAAAATAAATTATATCTAATATACAAATACTTATAATTAAAAAATAAAATAAGATATTCTAACTACGGATCAGAAGGTTAGGAGTTCGAATCTTCTCGGGCGCGCCAGTTCAAATAAATTTTTTAGAATCTTTAAATTCTTTATTTATTTTTGCCCACTTCTTAACCAAAGATACAACAGCAATCGTTTAGTGAAGTTCTATTGATATTGTCAGAAATTCTTGATATAAAAATTAATCTATAAACAATTAGTTCTAATGTTCAATCTCTTTGAAAGAATCCCTTTAAATGGTATTTTTTAAAAAAGAAATTATACTCCTAATAAACTTAATTTTGGTCTTTTTTCTAGGGCTTGTTTCATCGACGCATGCTACCCCAAATTATGCTTTTGGGCAGGGTTCAAAAAGTAAAAAACAAGGAGAGATTACTGCTTTTTTTAAGGTAAAATCTGCTGCGGTTCCCACAAAACTCAGTCCTATAACTCAATCGCATGTCTCCGCTAGGGCTGAAGCCAAAAAACGTCCATCGCCTTTAGAACTAACAAGCGAGACTCGCTTGACAAAACAAGCTAAAGTTACAGAAGATTTATTGCAACCCTCTCTTCCATTGCCGGCAGCAGCCCCTATAACAACTATAAAAGTGAAAAGAAGTGTCTCTGTCAGTCACAAAAAACGTGAACAACTCGGTGGCGAACTAAAATACCCTAAACTTAAAATAGAACGCATAGTTTACAATAAAAATCATATCAATCAGTTACTTTCTCTCATTTATTCTGCTCGAAAAAAGTTAGAGATCTTTAGTTGGTCTCTTAGCTATCTTGCGGATGACATTTATGAAGCACTCACGGATGCTGCTGATCGTGGTATTGAGGTTGTCCTGACTGTTAATAAGGTTAATAGAGAAGAAACATTGATTGCACTTGAAGAAAATCGAATTCAGGTAAATTCAGAACGGAAGACGCATACAAAGTTTGCAATGGCCGATGACCATACAGCTATGATCGGTTCGTATAACTTTCTTGGTGGAGAGAGTGATCATAATGATGAACCTGAAGGAACATGGGATTCATCATTTAAAATAACTCATAATCCCGATTTAATTACCCGCATTAGAGGAAGAATCTATCGTGATATGATATGTTATGAGAAAGAAGAAAGCCCTTTACTTACACCTTTATGTGTAGATATGCCTGCTCATTCTCGTTTCTATCTTTTGACGAATCTAACTCATCATCAAGAGTTTTTTAGATGTATGATGCAAGGAGCTCAAAAGCAAATCGTCATTTACAGTCCATTTGTTAATGCTAATAACGCTGTTGAACAGTTAAAAGTTCTAGAAGAAAAAATAAGTCGAACGGTTTCAGTCTTATTATATGTTACGTCTGATCATTTTCAGCGATTAAATTGGGCATTGTCCCGATGTGTTAAATTAAAGGGAAGAGTAACGATTAAGACATCAGATTTTCATCGCAAAAGCATGATTATAGACCCTCACTCTGTGGAAAATTGTTTTTTCTGTGAAGGGTCTTTCAATTGGCTTTCAGCGGCTACCCAATTAGAGAATGAAACCTGCAATCAAGAAACTTCAATTGTATTAACAGGGGCAGTCGCGAGAAAATTACTTGATGAAGATAATATTGATTTTTTAAATTAGATTGAACGCTAATCTTATTGGTAAGGAGGCATTAAAGCATGAGCTTTTTTCTTAGATTTACTTTTATTCTGAGCTTTATACTCGGCATTAGTGTTCCTCAAATTAATGCGTCAAATCCAAACAAAGAATCATTCTCTCTTGAAAGAAATAATTTCTCATCTTCAACCTCTATAGATTATGAGGGATTAGAGTCAGAACTTCGTTATCATTTTAAGGATCGTGAACTACTTAAAGCTGCATTACGACCCTTATTAAAATTGGATAAAGAAACACAGGCTTTAAAAATAAAATTTGAACATCTAGAATTTTATGGTGATGCAGTTTTAGGCTGTTTTATTCGTGAGAGATTGATTAGAAATTTTCCTCAGCAAGAGCGTGGTGATTTAGATCTATTATATCAATCATTAACAGGGAATAAAACTTTAGCAGAACTTTATTTAAGGTCTTTACCTATTGAACAATATCTGCCCTTTCCGGAAAAAGGTACATGTAAATATTGTAATCTTGTTGAGGCTCTTATTGGTGCTATTTCATTAGATGATCCTGTGAATGGCTCTTTAAATGCTAGAAAATTCATTATGTTTGTTATCAATGATCATGTATTGGCTGAAAAAATTGCAGAGATTTCAAAAAAGAAATTGATGACAATTCCAAAAGTATTACCTCATGTTAGCGATGCCCTTACTGAAGTTTGTAAGGTTGATAGAATCAATAGTGCAAATCCTAAGTCGCTTCTGCAAGAGATTCTATCTATTGCTTGGATGGATTGTCCGACTTACTTCCTCACAGTGAGCTTAGATCACAAAGGCTTCCCAATTTTACGTTCTGTCGTAAGCGGGGCACAAATTGGAAGAGATTTGAGTGGAGAAGGTTTTTCGAGACAATCAGCAGAAGAGAACGCTGCACGAAAAGCAATCAATTTTCTTGCTAAAAGAGATCTATATCCACAGATAGAATTGAATCAAAGGAACCAAACATGTTGGAAATTATTAAAGGAATTTAATGATTTTAAACAATCTGAAGGTTGCGAAGTATTACGAGAAAGTCAAGATCATCGTCCTTATTGGTTACAATACTCCTTAAATAACATCATTATTGGCGAAGGAAGCGGTAGAACAGAAGAGGAAGCCAAAGAAAAAGCTGCAGAGCAAGCTGTTACTCATCTCTTACTAAAGCGTTCTCAGAAAAAGTCTGAATCAAGTTCGGGTTCCAAAAATTTTCGCCAGCTTTTAAAAGAATTTAATGATCAGTATCCTAACCATAAGATTGAATTGATTACCAAGCCTGATCCGACAGAAGGTTTCATCTGTGAAGCTCAAGAAGGAACTAAGAAAATCACTGAAGCAATCGGTGTTTCAAAAGATATAGCAAAAGAGAATGCTGCTGAAAAAGTTTATGCGCTACTCAAGCAAGATTTACAAGAAAAACCTCTAAAACAAGAGGCGAAAATGAATTTCAGAGCCCAATTCAATCAACTAAGAAGTCAATTACATATTGTTCCTGCTTCTCGTTGGACATACACGCATTTTTTGTTGCTGGATTCTAAAACGATACCTATTGCTGATAATGGTCAAACAGCAAAAGAAGCTCGAGAAAATGCGTCGTTAAAAACTTTGCGAGAACTGATAAAAATAGAGCAAGAAAACAATCAACTTCGTCCCGTTCTTCAGCGTTCCCGTTCAGTTAATTTCGCAACTCCTAAGCTACCTGCACCTGCAAAAAGGTTATCTGCCGAAATCCTAAGTGCCAAAACAGCAGATGCTAAAGGAGGATCATCCTCAAAATTTGCACCATTAACTCTAGTTGTTGCTAAAAAACCTCCAGCTGTAAAGCCTGCTTCATTAAAATCGAAAGATAAAAAGAAAAAGGCAAAATCAAGTTCAGAATTAAAAAAGTCCACTGTTAATCATTAAGCGTAATAATAGTGGGTAAAGCCAGCACTCTTTAATAAATAAGCTGTACGGTGTAATCCCCTCAAATAAGAATCTTTACGAAGGTCGTTTTATGTGTTTAAAAAGTGAAGGTATTTATTAAGAGGGATGAGCAATGTGCTTACAAAAAATGCTTCTAAAGAGTTTAGCCGTTTTATTTCTTATCACTTCGTCCCTTATTGCAAATCCGGAAGATTTTAAAGAAGAAGCTAAGCAAGTCTTTCCTTCACAGCCCAATCCCTATACATACGAAGATCTTAAGAAGAAATTCAGCCCTATTTTAAAGCGAGAAATAAAAGATGAGTTTCTCAAGGGGTTAAATATATTATTTCATCCAGAATTTCCGAATCCCACCCATCCGAATGAAGTTATTATTAATGGCTATAGGTGCCTCTATCGTAAAGTAAAAGATGCCAATACGATTAAGGAAGAAAAGGAAGAACAATTTCCTTTGCAACTCCATGCCCTCTATCAATTATTAAGTCTTCATAAGAAAACAATTGAAAGATTAGATGCCCATCTATTGAATCGAATTTCCAAATTTCTTCCCTGTGAAAATTGCGTAAACACCGCTAAAGGGGAATTATTAGGGCCGGAGTGAATGCTTACTTTAGTTTTTCCTTTTTATTCCCTACAAGAAGAACCTCAATACCTTCTTTAATGTCTTCATCACTCACATCTTTAAGAGCATTAGTGCTGTCATGCTTCCTAAGCAATCTTGCCTTTTCTGGGGTAGTACTCCCCCTCCATTTCTCCAACCAACGCAATGGATAACCTTTGTTTTCATAATAAGTTTCACTGTTTTTAAAGGCTTGCTTAATTTTTCCTAATGTTTCTGCATCTACTACTGCAGAAACACTGGAAGAAAAACTAATAGCTAGAACAATGGTTAGTAATAAAAGGCGCATCATCTTTCTCCTTATTTTGAATGAATTAATACTATTATTGTACAATAAAATAATTGAGAAAAACTTAATTTGATAATCTCGTGGAGCATAATTATTTCTATAAATAGAAAAAGGGTAAGCTTGATGACATTAAACTTACCCTTTTTATTTTCTTAGTTATCTTCTTTTTTAGAATTAGAAGAATTTGATTCTTGTGATTTTGGAAATTTATAAGAATTTGTTCGGATAATACATTGTTCATAATATTTCTTCTGGGCTCCAAGACAGGTGGCTGTAATTATGACGCTTCCTTTATTTGAAGGAATAGGAACTTGTTTCAATTTGCAACTTCCCTCCATAAGTTTTTTTAGCCCCATACAGTAGGATGTATTTTTTTCTTGTTGGTTGCTAGCAAAAGTGGAATGAGATGTTGAACAAATAGCGATAACTGTTGTTAACAATAATAATGACGTTTTTTTCATAATAATTTCCTTCTGAACTAAAATTAAATATTTTTTACTTCTCTATTTTATTTCATAGCAGATTAATTTTTTCTTAAGTAACCAAATAAATTTATTTAAATATTTATTTTTTAGGAAAGAAATATGGCAATCATTAAAAATTTAGAACTAAATTAAAAAAGAAAAAGGGGCTTTAAGCCCCTTTTATATTTAATAGATTTGAAAAAATATTAAAGTTCGTCCTTTTTGGGAAGGACAGTTTCAGCGCAAGGTGTTTTTTGATTCCACCACCATCCAAGTGCTTCCCAAAGACTAAAACCAGGTTTTTTTTGGCAAGCTGCAGAGCCTTCAGGATAATCAGGATGAATGTCAAAGCCCCTTTTCTTCGGATTTTTTATCAAAAGAGAAACAGGTTTACCGTCCGCTGTAAATTCAAGTGAAATACCGTCTTCAGCCTTTTTTACAGTGATGGCTTCAGGATGTTTTGGATCAAAACACACTTGAGTTACAGCTTCTCCTGGTTTTTGAGCCGTGAATAAGCATATAGGCTGCTCTCCTAAGTCATAATCAGCAGAAGCATCATGAAAGGTTCCACAACTTCCAGTTCCTTTCAAATGCAGTCCTATATGTTGTACGCTTTCTCCAGCTTTAAGACCCTCATGAGCTTTGCTAAGCTTTAAGTTTTCGATAATTTTTACTGTCCTTGTATTTGGATCTTGTAAATTAGGGAAACAAACCTCAGTAACAGATGAATCTTCTGTTAATGCTGTTTGGAAGCATGTTTTTCCATCCTGAAGTCTTACAATTGAGACAGGATCGATATCAGGATTACTTGAAGGATGCCTTGTAAAGACATATAGGTCTTGTTCAACATCAGCTGGAATTAGGATACGACATTCCTGTAATCCTTTGTCTTCTCTTAAACAAGAAGAAGCTGGTTTCATAACTGTATCCCAAGGATCCTTTTGACATGACCCTCCACCATAATGAGCTTTTGCATCTGCTAAGTTATTCCACTCTAATGCAGAAGCAACAGGAATAGATGCTGCCAAGTAGACTGCTCCACCAGCTACAACCAATTTTACACCTTTATTAATAATGGTTGTACCATCGATTTTCTTTGCAAATGAAAGCCATGAGTAAGATACTTTGGTATTGTTTAAAGCTTGTACTATCTTTGGAATAAAAGGTGCAAATTCGTTAAGATTGGGGTAATGACCAATAATAACGCCTGTTGTTAAAGAAACAGCATCGAGGGGATGACTTTTTACGGCCTGGTAACTTCTTTTTATTTTATCCCATATGTATCCTATCCCATTTTGCTTAAATTGCTGAGCTTGGCGACAATAAAAAGATTGGGCTTTCTCATCAATAAAAGGCTCAAAAAGTGTGGTAAAGAATGATTTAATTACTTCAGGCGATGAAATTTCTTTATAAGTTGGGCTTTTCCCCTCTTGAGAGAATTCTTCTGATAGTGAAGTATCGACATTTGAGGCCTGTAGAATTTCACCAGAAACGCCTAAAAGAAAGCATGATAAGATAAAAATTTTTTTCAAACATTGAGGCATGGGTTATTCCTTTATTTAATTCCTTAATGACAAGGTAGAGAATACATAAGGGAATGTGAGGGTCAAGGAATTTTTAGATTTGATAGCTTTTTAAGCTTGTTTTTTTTGTTGTCGAGTTTCGTAGTAAGCAATAGCGAAAGTACTAGGGATAATAATAGCAGCACCTATAAGGGTAATGTCGGTGGGAATTTCTTGGAAGAGAATGTATCCAAAGAAGGTTGCAAAAATAAGCTCAACATAGCGATAGGGGGCAAGTGCGGATACATCTGTCGCCGCAAAAGCTTTTAAGAGGAAGTAAAGAATAAGGTTGCCGCCAGCCCCAAGACAAAATAGGTATAAAAGCTCAGTAAGTGTCGGCGTTGTCCAAACGAAAATAGCAGGAAGAATACCAAACAAAGATGTACCTGCAGCAAAATAAAAGAGCATGGTGAGAGACGATTCTTGATGAACCATTTTTTTATTAAGGATATCACTTAAGGCAAATAAGATCGCGGCTGCTATCAGGAAAATAGAGCCATTATCAAGATGATAAAGAGAATTTAGTAAAGAAGTTTCCCCCGCAGTTCCTTTAATAATGATAAGAATCCCCGCAAATCCAGCGAGCGTTGCAGCTGTTCTTTGCCAGACAACATGCTCTTTAAGGAAAAGAGAAGCCATCGGCAACACAAAGATGGGGACCGTGAGCGCAATGGTACTCACAACCGCAAGAGGGGCTTTACTAACGCCTGTACACCAAAAAGCGACTGCGCCAAACCCAAGAACTGCGCGCAAAAAATGAAAACCTGGTTGCGCTGTTACAAACGCTTCTTTGCCACGGACAATCACAAAAGGAATAAGTGTAAGAAAAGCAAAAAAGAAGCGAAAAAAGGAAATCTGCATGCTAGGAAGCCTTGTGCCTGCTAAACGCATTAGAATGTCATTCAGATTGCTTATAAGGCAGACTAAAACAATCCAAAAGACACCTTGAAGATAGCCTTTGCGTGCGAACCAATTTATGGTTAGGGCAGGAGATGAAATAGTTTGATTAAGCGTCTTCACAATAAACTCGTTCGTTAAAAGTATTATTATTTTCTGTATGCCCTAAAATCGATGTGAATGTCGAGAATTTTATTCAATAAAAGGAAATGAAAAGCATGAATTTTTCTGTCTTTTTGTTTAGAAATTTATATCAATTTTTTGAGATAAGTCATCTTTTATTTGAAATTTGCATCGAATTTTCTTGATATTTGTATCATGATATGGTAGTGTAGTTGTAGATGGTCAAGGAAGAGTTTCTCTTTCTTATGAAGAAAT
>MKUV01000037.1 GCA_001898725.1 Caedibacter sp. 37-49 | reverse complement strand
TTGCAAACCACATCTGCAGGCCAAATGCAGCACATAATCTTCCAAAAACTCATACTTCAGGAACGACTATTTAATTGTTTTTAAAAAAACTCTAAAAGTCTTGATGTTCTTGGGCTTTACGTTCGATAAATTGACGGAAAGCAACAATACGTTTTGAATTTCGAAGTTGTTCAGGATAAACAACAAAACGTTGCACCATTGCACCTTCAAGTTCCGGCAAAATTTCAATAAGGTCATAGTCCTTATCAAGAATGTATTTATGCATACCGGCAATACCTAACCCAGCTTTAACGCATTGCAATATTGCATAAGCATTATTAACAATTAAATACGGTTCACGACTTTGTCCACGACGCGTCCCTGCATGTAAGATCCAATTAACTTTATTTAATCGATGGGAGACTTCGTCTCCAAAAGCAATTAAACGGTGGTTATCAAGATCTTGAGCTTTTACAGGAATGCCAAATTTTTTGAAGTATTCTCGGCTACCATAAATTCTTAAGCGATAAGGTGGTAATGGAATAGCAACCATATCGGATTGGGTGGGTGGAACCGAAGGAATGCTAATATCCGCTTCGCGCATGTTTAAGTCTGGTTCATCATCTCGTAAGATAAGATTTACTTTGATGTGAGGATAAAGTTCTAAAAACTCTCCCAATAATGGAGCAAGCCACATGGAACCAAAAGCAATGGATGTCGTAATTTTTAATGGTCCCCTTGGATGACCTTGGCTTTCATTTAAAAGAGCTTCTGTCATTGCCAATTTTGAGAAAACTTCCCGTACCGACTCAAATAACAACTCTCCTTGTTCTGTCATAACAAGGCCACGAGCATGACGGTAAAATAAGGGAACGCCTAATGATTCCTCTAAACCATTCACTTGTCGGCTTATCGCTGATTGACTTAAGTTTAATTGCTCAGCAGCACGCGTAAAACTTCCAGCGAGTGCAACAGTATGAAAAATTCGTAACTTATCCCAATCCATTAAATGGTCCTTAAAACCCTATCTTAATTAATTCTGCCATAAAAAAACCAAAATTCTAAATAAATTTTAGCTTGCATCCTGAAGTCTTTCTGATAGAGGTGCTAAATTAATCATTTCTAGAAGAGCTCGCAATTCTTGTCGCGCAGCAACATGAGATAATGTCATTTCAATCCCAACATCTTTCAGATCTAGTAGAGTTAAACCTTGTAAAAAAAGTTCTCTAAATATAACTCTCTCTCCAAAACCTGATGCAAGGCGGAAACCTATTCGTTGCGCGAGCTTATTTAAAAGAGCCTGCATTTCTTCTTTATTTTTTGCATATATACTACTTAATCTGTTGCGTAGTACGATCCAATCAAACTGTGTACGATCACGTAGTAATTTTTGCTTTTTTTGATCCCATACCATTTCAGCATAAGTACTTGGACCTGATATCTCTCTTGTCTCATTATTAATTCGTGCCAACATATCTAAATCTATAAAACTGTCATTAAGAGGTGTTATTAGTGTATCTGCATAAGAATGGGACAATTGAGAAAGAAAAGTATCACTTCCTGGCGTATCAATAATTATGAAATTTTTCTCTTTAAGAGTTTCTAAACAAGCTAAAAATTTCTCTTTATCTTCTTGGTGTGCATCAGCAACCGTTGGGAGATTAGACTTAATAATTGCATGATGTGATGAAATAGGAAGTTCTTTATTATTCATTTGAACAAATTTTTGACGATTTTCTATGTATCTTGAAAGCGTTCCTTGACGAGCATCGATGTCAATTGATCCAACCTTAAAGCCAAGCCTTAAAAGATGAACGATGAGATGCATTGAAAGCGTAGACTTACCCGTACCTCCTTTTTCATTTCCTAATACAATGATATACGGTTTTTCTTGTACATTCATACTACTTTCTCCTTACGGTTTTTCATTGGTGACCCTTTATGCATAAACCATCCTGCAATAATAATACCTATAGTTACAAAAGTTACTATAATGGTAGCTAAAGCATTGATGACGGGACTAATACCTGTTCGTACACTTGAAAATATAAGCATAGGTAAAGTCGTAGAGCCAGGACCAGATAGAAAACTTGCAAGCACAACATCATCTAATGATAAGGTAAAAGCAAGTAACCAGCCAGCCGCAATTGAGGGTAATATTAAAGGAAGTGTAATTTTAAAAAAGACTGTAACTGGGCGAGCACCAAGATCTAAAGCTGCCTCTTCTAACTGTCGATCAAACTCAAGTAAACGAGCTCTCACAATAACCAAGACATAAGCGATTGTTAAAGTTACATGACCTAAAGTAATAGTCGTAATTCCTCTCACTTTTGGCCATCCAAAAGTTTGTTGAAGCACAACGAAAAAAAGTAATAAAGCAAGCCCTGTAATGACTTCAGGCATAACTAGAGGAGCCGTTACCAAGCCATTAAAAAAGGTCCTTCCTTTAAAGGATTGAAATCTTACAATTACGAGTGCAGCAACTGTCCCAATAATTACAGAAATCGTTGCCGTCATAAGAGCAATTTTTAGGCTTAATAGAGTGGCATTAAGGATCATCTTATTTAAAAAAAGCTCATGATACCATCTCAAGGAAAATTCAGACCATTTTGTAACACTTTGAGCTTTATTAAATGAAAAAATAATGAGACTTAAAATTGGTAAGTATAAAAACGCATAACCAAATACCATAAGACTTAAAAGAAAAGGTTTTTTAGAGAAAATCATTTTATTCCTTTTCCTGTGGTTGCATTGTAAATTTTTGGAAACCTATAATTGGTAATACAAGCAATATAAGCATTGCCATTGCAAGAGCCGCTGCAACAGGCCAATCTCTATTCGTAAAAAATTCAGTCCACAAAATTTTTCCAATCATAATTGTATCGGGTCCGCCCAAAAGTTCTGGAATAACAAATTCCCCTACAGCTGGAATAAAGACAAGCATTGATCCAGCAATGATTCCTTTCATAGAAAGCGGCACCGTAATTGTCCAAAAAGCTCTTGCAGGTTTACAACCCAAATCATAGGCAGCTTCGAGAATTTGATAATCAATTTTTTCTAAAGCTGAATAAAGAGGTAAAATCATAAATGGCAGATAAGAATATACGATCCCTAAACAAACAGAAAATTTATTATTATTAAGAGGCAAAGGCTGAGATATAATCTTCAGGTCTAGTAAAAAATTATTGATAATTCCATGATAATTTAATAGCCCAATCCAAGCGTAAACGCGTATCAAAAAAGAGGTCCAAAATGGTAAAATAACAAGTAATAATAAAATTATCCTTGTTTTCGCATTTACTCGAGAAATCCCATAAGCTATAGGATAACCAATAAGAAGACAAAAGAATGTTGCTAACCCAGCAATCCGCAAGGATTCTACATACCCCGAAAGATATAGGCTATCTTCCTTTAATAATTGGTAATTCCACAAATTCAGCCGAATTTGTAGAAAACTTTCATCTACCCAAGAAATAATCGAGGCAAATGGTGGTGCCCCTACAATACTATCTGAAAAACTAAGACCAAATACAATAAGAAGAGGAATAAAAAAGAATACAATATGCCATCCATAAGGAACAGCTATTAATATTGCTTTTCCAAAGATGCGCTCAAAATAATTTTTTAGATTTTCTAGGTTCATTTTAAACTACATTTTATGCCAAATAAGTATTTCATTATTAAGGTTAGCTTGTCAAAACCAGACCACTCTCAGGACGCCAATGAAGATAGACCTCATCATCCCAATTAATAGGTCTTTCTGTCAAACGAACTTGGTTCGTTACGGTAGATAGAATTTTCTTACCTGATTTAAGCTCTACATGATAAATCGAGACATCACCAAGGTAAGCAATTTCTGTGACAATTCCCTTACAACAATTTCTTTCCTTTTGAACAATTTCTTTAGTAATCATAATTTTTTCTGGTCTTATAGCAACCGCCACTTGCGCCCCAACAGGAGCCGATGAAGAATGGGTAACATATAAATCACATCCAGCTTCTTCCGATTTAATAGAGACATGATCAGGTTCATCTTCGGTCACAAATCCTTCAAAAATATTCATCTCTCCAATAAAATCTGCTACAAAGCGAGAGCTCGGATATTCGTAAATTTCAGTTGGTGTTCCAACTTGCCGAATACGCCCCTCTTCCATGACGCCAATACGCGTTGACATCGTCATGGCTTCTTCTTGATCATGCGTGACCATAATAAAAGTAACCCCTAATGTTTCTTGAATATTTACAAGCTCAAATTGTGTTTGCTCACGTAACTTACGATCTAATGCTCCCAAAGGCTCATCCAAAAGGAGAACGCGAGGTTGTTTAGCAAGGCTTCTGGCAAGAGCAACGCGCTGTCTTTGCCCTCCAGATAACTGCTGAGGCTTTCGTTTGGCGTACTTCCTTAGATGAACAAGGTCTAACATGGAAATGACACGATCCCTAATATCATTAGTATGCATATTTTGTTGTTTAAGACCAAAGGCGATGTTTTGCTCAACCGTCATATGCGGGAAAAGAGCATATGATTGAAACATCATATTGACGGGTCTGTTATAGGGCTCAACGTTGGTCATATTCATACCATCTATAAATATTTTACCTGCCGTTGGTATTTCGAGCCCTGCTAAAAGTCTTAACAACGTTGTCTTACCGCATCCGGAAGCTCCCAATAGGGAGAAAAATTCTCCAGGAAAAATTTGCAAACTAATATTATTAACAGCAGGGAAGCCTTCAAAAGCTCGAGAAACATGAACAATATCTATAATAGGCCTAGCTTGAGGATCTTGCCACGGCTCAAATCTTGTCGAAGGACGGTCTGCAATTGCCATTTTTTATTATCCTAATATACCTGTTATTATTTCATCACTATCTCGAGAGAGTATAGAATGCAAGAAATGTCTGTATAGACCGAGTATTTAATTTTTAATGAAGCTCTCCTCTTTCTAATTCGAGGTTATAATTCTTAAACTTTCTTGATATTTCTATATCAACTTAGAATCCCTGTTTTGCAACCTTAAGTTTATATAGTCCACTCCTTGAAGAGCAGAATTTATAAAATATGCAAAAACGATAGAAAGAATTCAATGCTTTAAGTCCCCAATATTAAAAATTCTGTTTTAAATTTGCCTTATTTATCAAAACTTATTCACAGATCGTATAGAGAGTTTAAATGTCAATAATTATTTTTTAAAAAATTTTCTTGATTTTAAAATTAACTTAAGGCTTCTAGCCATTTTTTCTCTTTGCTTAAAATTTAAGCAACCTCTTAATACTCAAAGGCTCTTCAAGGCATTTCTCATCTATCTTCAACTTTATCCACAGACTTACACACAATTCCTGGGGATGAAATATAAAAAGTTTATTAACCATCTGATTTTCCCACTTTAAATTTTGTTGACATTGGAATTATCTCTTACACAATAAGCACATGGCGCTTTCTTTATTTGATACATCTCTTGAACGTGGAATTTCCATTATTGCAACGCATGTTAAATCATTGACGTCTTCTCCGGGTGTTTATCGTATGATTAATCATCAAGAAGAAGTCTTATATATTGGTAAAGCAAAGAATTTAAAAAAACGGGTTCATAGTTATACACATGCGCACCGCTTACCTAATCGTTTGCAAAGAATGATTTCAGAAACTCATACCATGGAGTTTATTACCACACATACGGAAGTAGAAGCCCTTCTGCTTGAAGCTAATTTAATAAAAAGATTTAAACCACGTTATAATATTCTTTTAAAGGATAATAAATTCTTTTCATATCTTTTACTTACCAAGCATGAATGGCCCCGTCTTATGAAACATCGAGGCGCTAAAACGCTTCCAGGAACTTACTATGGTCCTTTTGCTTCAACTTATGCCGTCAATAATACTTTAACTACGATGTACCGTATTTTTAAATTACGTTCATGTGGTGATAGCTTTTTTGCAAGCCGAAAAAGACCTTGCTTACAATATCATATTAAGCGTTGTACAGCTCCATGTACGCGTTATATCAATACTTCTGATTACGGAGAATTAGTTAATCAAGCTAAATCCTTTCTTGAAGGTAGATCACATGAACTTCAGCAACAATTAAGCCAACGTATGCAAGAAGAAAGTGAGAATCAGAATTATGAAAAAGCCGCTCATTATCGTGATCAAATTAGAGCGCTGACTCAAATTCAAGTACAACAAAATATCAATACAACCTTAAAAAGTGATACTGATGTTATTGCAATCGCCTATCATGGCGAAACAGTTTGTATTCAAATTTTTTTCTTCAGACATGGAAGTAACTTTGGCAGCCACAGTTTTTTCCCTGAACATACAAAAGATTTATCACTTGAAGAAATATTATCTAGTTTTCTAACGATTTTTTATCAAGATACTCTTCCACCTCAAGAGATTCTTTTAAGTCATCCTTTAAATGAACAATCCCTTGTTGAAGACGCTTTATCAATTACTGCTCAGCGAAAAGTGAATATCAGTTTGCCAAAGCGAGGACAAAAAGCAAAACTTCTCAATCAAGCTCTTGAAAACGCGGAAGATGCTTTAGCACGTCATCTTTCAGCAAATCAATCTCAACTAACAATTTTAAACGAAGTTGCCGATATTTTTGAGCTTCCCAATATGCCTCAACGAATTGAGGTATATGATAATAGCCATATTCAAGGAACAAATGCTATTGGAGCAATGATTGTAGCAGGAGCAAAGGGGTTCGATAAAGCAAGTTACCGTAAATTTACAATTAAAATGGATGATCAAAACGCACCCGTGCCAGGAGATGATTATGGTATGATGAAAGAAGTTATGAGGCGACGTTTTGCTGGCTCGCTTTCCCAAAATCAGAGTCGTAACCCCTTCCCTCAACTTCTCCTAATTGATGGTGGAATAGGACATCTCAATGCTGTTTATGAAGTTTTAGAAAACCTCAATCTTTCTATTCCCATTGTCGCCATTGCAAAAGGCCCCGAAAGAAATGCAGGAAAGGAAACGTTCTATCAGCCAGGACGCGCTCCTTTTTCTTTAGAAAAACATAAAACTGTTCTTTTTTATCTCCAACAACTTCGAGACGAAGCTCATCGTTTTGCAATTACATTTCATCGCCAAAAAAGAGCAAAGACTATTGAACGTTCTATGCTTGATGATATTGTGGGAATTGGAGCTCACCGTAAGAAAACTTTATTACGCCATTTTGGTTCAACAAAAGAGGTTGCTAGAGCTGGTATTGAAGATCTTCAATCTGTAAAAGGAATTAGTGCAAGTTTAGCTCAAAAAATATATGATTACTTTCACTAAACAATAGAAACGGTTTTAAAAAGGGAGAAATGAAATAGTGTTAGCAGGTTTACCAAATTATCTTACGCTTTTTCGTATTGCCCTCATTCCTGTCGTGGCTACTCTATTTTATTTAAATTCAAACTTAGGTTATTGGATTGCAAGCTTCTTTTTTGTATTGGCATGTATCACCGATTATCTAGATGGATATTATGCCCGTACTCTCAGGCAAACAACGCAATTAGGTCAATTTTTGGATCCTATGGCGGATAAATTGTTAATTGCTTCCACCTTACTCCTATTGGTTGGCTTCGATCGTATCAAAGGGATTTCACTTCTTCCAGCAATCATTATTTTATGTCGCGAACTTCTTGTTTCTGGGTTAAGAGAATTTTTAGCAGAAACTAAAATGTCAATGCCTGTTACTCAACTTGCAAAGTGGAAAACAGGATTTCAAATGACCTCGTTATCAATTCTTATTGCAGCTACCCCAAGTACTGATTTCTTGTATTTACATGTTTTAGGAACGTTTAGCTTATGGATTTCTGCGGCTTTAACATTGATTACTGGTTATGATTACTGCCGTTTTGGTTTAAAACATATATTTAACGAATAATCTTCATATACCTATAAGAAGTTGAATAATTTACTTGCAAAAAAAGATAAAGATAGCATTCAAGACTTGATTCCTTGATAAGGCTGGTGCTATATACCATTATTCCTTTTAACAGGGGCGCTTAGCTCAGCGGGAGAGCGCTACGTTGACATCGTAGAGGTCACTGGTTCAATCCCAGTAGCGCCCACCATTTCTTTATAGATTTCAAAAGAAAATTTTTAATAAGATATCGAAAACCACCTCACGCGAGATAAACATAGAGAGACAAAAACAATATAAAAAAAAGATCATGGGGGTATATTCAATCCTAAAGCTCATTCACCATTTCTAAGATGGTTGTGTCCTTCGAAATTATCTAAAATTTCTATTATTCATCTTTAGTTAAATGCCTACAATAAGTATCAAGTAGCAATTTTTTACTTCTTTTCTTTGTAAAATGTCATGCTAGAAAAAAAGGTTTAATTAGCATGCATATGAAGCAAGATATTGAAATAAGAGCCGCATCCTTTGAAGATGCAGAATGCATAGCTAGTCGATTCTGAAGTATGAAGAAAAGCAAGGAAGCGCCTATAGTACAGAGAATTATTTTAGGGTAGAAT
>MKUV01000036.1 GCA_001898725.1 Caedibacter sp. 37-49 | reverse complement strand
TACA
The DNA here is from genome assembly GCA_001898725.1 of Caedibacter sp. 37-49. Classification (GTDB taxonomy): domain Bacteria; phylum Pseudomonadota; class Alphaproteobacteria; order Caedimonadales; family Caedimonadaceae; genus Paracaedimonas. Next base: position 8,516 of record MKUV01000036.1, on the reverse strand, counting down.
TAGTTACATAGTTACATAGTTACATAGTTACATAGTTACATAGTTACATAGTTACATAGTTACATAGTTACTCATAAGAGTATACATATAATCATAAAGTCAAGTATATTTATATATTAATATGTAATATATCACAAATACGAATATACATATATATTAATATATTAATAGTCACATGTATTTACAGTCACAAATACATATATACTACAATCAATATACACTTATATTTTTATAATAGAGTATTATTATATATTAATATCTAATTATTCACATAAGAATATATATTGATATAATGATATTAACACCATTTTACACTTTTTATGACACCCATTGACACCCGACCATTAAGTTAGTATTATATGTGTAAATTTTTATAAAATTGGATGAATGAATGGAAGACAGTTTACAATTACGAACACGAGTAAACCTCGTTTTACCTCTTGAAATATCAATACAAATTGAAAAAGAATGTGAAAAACGGGGTATAAACCGTGCTCAGTTTATCAAAGAAGCAATTCATGAGAAACTGAAAAATATAGCTTCAAATGAGCTAGAAAATGAAATCAAAAATACAAAAGATGATATAAGAGAGATTAAACAACTTCTCTTATCTTTATTAGAACGAACACAAATGAATAACAGAGGTTCAACATGAGCTAAACTAAGCCTAATAAAAAACCCGGTTGCAGCCGGGTCTTTCATCAATAAATGTGCAATAAACAAGCACACTTTGTATCTACCTAAACATAGCATATTTTGTGTTAATGTCAAGGGAAAAGCTTGTTTGTAGCACCTCAACATGAGGAGAAAACAAATGAGTGTTTTACCTAAAAAGGGGTTGTGCTCGAAGAAATCGTTCATAATATTATGCTACCGTTCGGAACCTGGGTTAAATTCGCCATACTTAGGGCTGCTAAAGGGACAGCTAAATTATTGGTTTTCTAAGAAACCTAATGGCTTTTATAAATTCTTAGAGCCTTGTAATCATCCTCTCTACAAAGCAGGGGATAGCTGGTCTGAAGAACTTGGAATTTCTAGGCGTGTCTTTAATGCTGTTTTTGACTTAATAGGTATTCGTTACAACAGCAAAACGGCTTTTAAAAAGGCTAAAGATAAATTCCAGGGTAAGCTCTATGCAAGCTACCACGATCGAAAAACTCATAAAATGTTCTTTATTCGTAATGCGGAGTTACATCAACAGAAAGAAAAAACATTACCGATAAAAGACACTTTAAAACCTAAAAATATCCCTCAAAAAAAGTCTATTTCTAAAGAGAAAACAATCCATAAAAGTACTAACAATTCTTATTCAGATAACCGTTCTAGTAACGACACAAACTGTCGTTCCTATGGGGGGACTATAGGGGGGAAAAATATAAATAGTTTTACAGAGAATACTTCATCTTCTTTCGTGCAAGAAGTTCAAGCTAAAAAAAAAGATGATCTTAGTGAATCAAAAAAAATAGCAGAAGAAGTGAAAAATATTTGGATTGAAGAAATTGGAGAACCTGGAATTAACCACTTGAGCTCAACTTTAATCACTCGAATCAATCAATCTTATTTATCAGTTTTTGATAGTTCTCTGGAGAAATGGCGTATTTACTGCCGCCAGATCGCATCATCTCATTTTTTGATGGGAGAGAAGAGGGGAGCCAATTTTAAAGCTAGACTCTCTTGGGCGATTAAACCTGAAACTTTTGAGAGAATACAAGCAGGTGATTTTACTCTTGGTGATCGAAAGGTTGAAGAGAGACCAAAAGAAATATCCCTTGAGGAAGAAAACAAAGCTCGTGATGAATTAAAACAGGAACTTCTTAATTCGTCTAAAGATGAAACTTGGATTGAGGCTTGTTTGAGATTATGTGAAATATTAGGGCCTAAGATGGTTAAAAATTGGTTGTATCCTCTCAATATCATTACTCTAAACTCTACAGAAGTAGAGCTTCAAGCTCCCAATAGATTTGTAGGAAATTGGGTTGATAAGAATTTAGGAAAAGAGCTCAAGCGTACTTTCCAAGAGCTTTTAGGATCTTCTCTAGAATATTGCCGAATTACGGCAATAGCTTAGAAGATATAAGCTTTGACATGATGCTCCAGATTTGATGCATTTAATTATGAAGAAGATAACAGTTATATTTTATAGATCAGAAGTAGGGAAGGAGCCTGTAAAAGAATATCTTTTAAAGCTGGGGAAAGACGACAAAAAGATTGTTGGTGTAGATATAAAAACTGTTGAATTTGGATGACGCATAGGGATACCAGTCTGTAAGCCTTTAGGGAGTGGATTATATGAAGTACGCTCAAATTTACAATCAAATAGGATTGCAAGAGTTATATTTTGTATAGAGGGGTCTGAAATGATCTTAATGCATGGATTTATTAAAAAGACACAAAAACACCACAAGAAGATTTGGAGGTGGCTAGAAAGTTTTAAAAATGGATAAAGAAAATAAATTTGTTGGAAGTCATCTTGATGAAATCTTTGATAAGGAAGGGATCTTAGCTGAAACAGAGGCTCTTGCGTTAAAAAGGGTGATTGCATGGGAGCTTAATAAGGCTATGGAAGAAAGAAAAACAACAAAATCACAAGTTGCCAAAAAAATACATACAAGTCGGGCTGCCTTTGACCGATTACTCGATCCAACAAATACAAGTGTTACACTCAAGAGCTTGGAAAGAGAAGCAATTGCTTTAGGAAAAAAGGTTCATATAGAATTTTCTGATTTGTCTCTTTAAAAAAAATAATAAAATAGATTAACAACTGGTTACTATAATGTTAACAATATGTTAACAGTTGATTAATGATACGTTAATGCTTTAAAAAGTGAGATATAAATCTTTTATCGCAATAAATGAGATAAAACGTAATATAATCAATAACTTTTTACTTGTAATTTTTATCATAAATCTTATATACTACATTTAATAAGGGCAGCAGGGGGCTGCCATAGTCTCCAGGAATAAAGTTCTAAAAGCTCAGGGGGGAGGGAGCTTTAGGTAAAATAAAAATAATAAAATACCTAAATATAAGAACTTACAAAATCTCACACAGGGAAGGCTTAAAGATTCGCAATCACCCCCACGAATTTAGTGTACTTCTAAATGATTGTAATATTTTAAAACTTTAATCCAATAAGCCAGCTTTAATGGTAACTTGCTATAGTAAAAAATTAAGAGTAGATTTTTCTTAATCAATAAATTAGGGGTGACCTTTTGCTTAATGTTAAAAACATTTCTGGCTATACTTTAATGGCTTTATCTATGTTTTTATATTCTCTCTGTGAAGCTTTAGAGAAATATTTAATAAGTATTTATCAGCCACAAAAAATTATTTTCTTTAGATCGGCAATAGCTCTTTTTTTTGCACTATGGATAACTTTTCAAAAGGGTATTACGGCTTTTAAACCTAACAAAGGTCTTCATCTATTAAGAAACTTATTTGCAGCCGCCTCACTATTTTTAACTATTTATAGTCTGAAGCATCTTCCCTTATCCTCTTATAGTTTTATGTCTTTTACTTCCCCAATTTTTATTTCAATTTTCTCCTATCTTTTTTTAAATGAAAAACTCTCAAGTTCCGTTCTAATTCCGATTCTGTTAAGTTTTGGGGGAATTCTTATTATGTCTTACCCTTTTAAAGATACAGATCTAAATCTCGGTTTCATTTTTGCTTTTTTATCATCAATTTTCTATGCCTTAGCATGCGTGACTACAAAGCGTATATCTCATATTGACAGCTTTGTTTTATATGCAAGTTATGTTTTTGTTTGTTTCCTAATAGCAGGTATTTTTTCAATTGATGATATGAATTTAAGAATAATTGATCTACCGCTATTCATTCTTATAGCACTTATTCATTTTTTAGCATTTCAATGTCTTATTTTTGCTTATCGAAATGAATATTTAGTGAAATTATCGCCATTAGAATACTCAACGGTGATATGGTCTGCAATTTTAGGTTTTATAATATGGCAGCATCTTCCTTCATTTAAAGAGATAATAGGAGGTGTATTCATTTTAATTGGAAGCATCGTTATAAAGCGTAAAGAATTAAAAACATCATTTATAAATGCTATTAGAAGACTAAAATGATGAAAAAGTTATATTTAAGCCCTTATATATTCTTTTTATTAAAAGAAGGTAAAACGATAATATGGGATTATAAGCACCATAGACAATATGAGCTTAAAGAAGAATATTATGAACGTTTGAAAATACTATCCCAGTCAAAAGGCTATTTGTGCGAAGAATATGAGCATATTGATAAAGATCTTTTGGAAGCAAATTTAGTCAGTTTTGAGCCATATGAAGTTATAGACTGGAAATGGGATGAACTTGGCCTCATATATCATATAGGTACTCAAGATGTTTCTGGAGAAGATATCGACCAAGAAAACGACGATAACCTATTTCTAGAAAATTACATTCAGTTTTGTGAAGAAATTGCAAAAGATAAAGAATACTCTTATATATCTTATGAAGGAGACCAGGTAAAACTTCTTAGACCAAATCTTGAAAAGCTTAACAATACAAGTATTCTTGAATCTTTTAAAAATAGAATGACGTCAAGGTCTTTTAATGGGGAAAGAGTAAGTCTAGAAGATTTTAGTACACTTCTCTTTACTAGTTTTGGGCTTATACATGGAGATTGGGAAGAACTTAAGAATAAAAATTTAAGAAGCTTAGGAGTGCGTAAGGCTCATCCATCAGGAGGTGGTATGCATCCTGTTGAAGCTTATATTATTGTATTTAATGTAGAAAATACTCCTGCTGGTATTTATCATTATAATGTTAAGGGTCATCATCTAAACAAGATAGCAGATGTATGTACATATGAGTGTTTAAAACGTGCCTTATGTGGTCAATTCTTTGTAGAGGGAATCAGTTTTGGTATTTTCCTTGTTGCTCACTTTTCTAAGGTTTGGGATAAGTATGTTCATTCAAGAAGCTATAAAGATGTTTATCTTGATGCGGGACATGTTTCTCAGACTTTTCTCTTAAGTGCAACATCATTAAGCTTACTAACATGGGAGAGTGCTTGGTTTAAAGACTCTAGTGTTTGTGAGCTTTTAAAAATTAATGGGACAAGTGTTTCTCCAATGTTTTTTTTGGGTGTGGGATATGGTGAAAAAATTGCAGTTCCTAAAAAACTTGAAAACTATATAAATGACAAAAAGAATTATTCATAAAAAAATAAAAGATTTCTATATTTTTACATATAATTTTATTAATCATTAAATTTAACTTAAAATTTACTAAAATTTTGTGTACATTTTGAAATTATAAAAACTATATATGGAATAATACAAAGGAGTACATAATGAATAGACTAAAACTAGAAACTATTTTGCCACAACAGTCAAAAATTTTTTTAACGGCGATAAGGTGATACTTGCAAGAGGGTGTTATAAATTTCATTTACAATACCCTCATTTAAATTTCTTGTTAAATAATAAAAGTATATAGGAACAGATAATGGCTGTTCTAATGGAAAAAGGTCAATTAAATCTGTATAGTCACTTTCAACTATATCTTTTGCAATAGAGGCTATACCGACATCACTTTGTACAAGCTTTCGCTCAACTAAGTAAAAGTCGGTTGTTAACATAAAATTATTATTCTCTACATCATTAAAAATATTATTAGTATCTGAGAAGTAAGTCTGATTAGAGTTTGAAAAACTTATTATTTGATGATTTTCTAGCTCACTCTTATTTTTAGGATATCCATTTTTTTCTAAATAATTTTTACTAGCGTATAATTTAAAATCAACATTTGTTATGAATTTACTAATATAGCTAGAAGAAGTTTCTGTCTTAGGTCCTATGTAAATATCAAATTCTTCTGCATCTAATGAAATTTCAAGGTTAGATGTACATATTGAGATTTTTAATTGAGAGTGATTTTCTTGAATTTTAGGTATAATTTTGAATACCCAATCAGCAGCCAGACCTAATGTTGTCAAAATATCTAATTTATTAAAAGGAAGTATTTTTTTAGATGCTAATTCTTTTTCTGCTAAATTAAGTTCCTTTATAGCTTTTAATACTCGATCAAAATACATTTTTCCTTCAGGAGTTAAAGCTAAACCTTTAGATTTTCTAATGAAAAGCTTATGTCCTAAATTTTCTTCAAGCCCTTTAACTCCTCTTTGAACGCTGGAAGGAGTGGTGCTTAATTTAAATGCTGCCTTGGTATAGCTAAGTGATTGTGCCGCTTCTTTAAAATAAATTAATTTGTTTAAGTCATTAATTTTCATTATATAAATTCCAAAAAGTTACAGAAAACGCAAAACACAATAAGAATATACTTGACGGCAATCTTTGATAATGCAATTATAATCTATAGAAAAAGATACAGTTGCTTACATTAAAAGGCAAATGAAAGGATTCAAAAGGAAGAATTAATTTAGGGGATTGGGGAATCTTACTTACATGTATCGGTAAAAAAAATTAAACGTATTATTTAGATAGTATGTTCACCCATTAAAAAAAATCCCCAATTAATATTTATTCTACTTTTACAAAAATTAACACGGCTCTCGTGTTAAGTTCTCGAGAATATATTTCTCGAGAAGCCTCCCTGTAAACTTGCATCCAGTAATCTTAGGGTTACTGGAACCTTTTTAAGGGAAATTAAAACTGGAGCTGTAAGAAGAAAATAAAGTAGAGAAGCCCGCACCTTGATTTCGACGTCATTGCGGGCCTCTTGTACAACCAACCAAGGAAGGAAGAGTTGCATGACTAATATTGCACAAGTCAGGGGTATGTGTCTAGACCCATTATATGCATACTACCTATGCGTTAAACGCGCAGCTCCTCTTAACACTCTATATTCATCTTTTAAGAAATTTGAGCTAAGAGAGAATCACTCTTATGCAATCTAAAACTGTACGTCCTATTATGAAATCAGTTATTCGCGAAGATCTTGTGGCTCTAACGCAAGACTATAAGGCTGCTGTTGTATTGCATCAACTTATTTATTGGACAAAGCGTGTCCACGATTTTGATCAATTTCTTCAGGAGGAACATAACCGTAATCCAGAATGTAATGTTGCCTTTAGGCATGGATGGATCATTAAAACAGCTCAAGATCTAGCTAATGAAACAATGCTCGGTCTTTCTCGTCAAACAATACGCATAATTTTAAAAAATCTCATCGAACTTGAAGTTATTGAAGAAGCATACCATGATGATAATAAATGGGATAAAACAACCAAGTATAGACTAAATCTGGTAAAACTACAGGAAAGCTTATTTACACTTGGTTATCCTCTAAGTGATTTCACATTGGCGGAAAACTCGCATAACTCCCGAATGTTAAGTTCACAACACTCGAATGTCGAAAATGGACATTCGAGCGTCGATTTTCGACATTCGAATGTTAAAAAATCAGCGAACAATATAGATAAGAGATTACACATAGAGAGTATAAAAGATATTTCTCCTTCTCCTACCTCTTCCTCATGCAAGCCATTACAAGAAGAAAAAGAAAACATAGCAATTGAGATGAAAGAGATTTGGGTTGAAGAGATTGGCTTCCTTGAGATAAGTCAGTTAACTCCTTCTTTAATCATAAATTTATATCAATGCTTTCAAAGCCTTTTTAGTTCTTCTCTGGACAATTGGAGATCCTATTGCAAGAAAATTGCGTCATCCAAGTTTTTAATGGGAGAGGGGGGCGGCAAGAACTTTCAAAAACCCTGGCTCACTTGGGCAATTAAAGCTGAAACTTACCAAAAGATTGAAGCTGGCCAGTTTACTTTAGGAGATCGCATTGCTTTTCTCTCCTTAGCAAATAATGAAGAAAATAAAGCAGAAAAAGAAGAATTATTGCGCCAAGAGATTTTATCTTCATCAAAGCATCCTTTATGGAAGCAAGTATGTCTATCCTTGATTGATAAGCTTGGCATTAAAATAGTTAGACAATGGCTTTTGGAGATGGATATTGCCTCACTAAATCAAAATCAGATTAGTCTTAAAGTGCCTCACATGTTTGCAAGAGACTGGGTTAACAAGAATTTAAAATCTCACCTCATCTTATCTTTTGAAGAAGTATTAGGTCATCCAGTTAATCATCTGAAAATTGAACTTTCCCAAAACTTTGGCATCCTCCCTCTGCCAGAGTTGGTAGAAGGAGAGACCCCCAATAGCTCTCCTTCTACTTATCAAAACAACCCAGGTTTTGATGCTCCTCAAGCATCAAATGCAGAGGAACATAGTGTTCCTCAAAGCTCCCCCTTAACTTATCCCAGCAGTTTAAATGCTGCTGGGTCTCTTTCAAGGGAGCTGCATTTAAAGTACAATAAACTCAAATCAAACGGAGTAAACGCATGAGCCAGAAATTATCTTTCATCCAGCCTCATATAAATGATGAACGAGAAGCAGAAATCAACGCTCCTAAACATTATGTAGAGGGACGTACGATCGAACCTATAGAGATAATAGAAGATGTGCGACTTTGGAGGCCTTATGAGACTGTTTGACACTCTAATGAATGATCAAACCTGTTGTTCT
>MKUV01000035.1 GCA_001898725.1 Caedibacter sp. 37-49 | reverse complement strand
GTATATATAATAAGAAGGTGACTGTTAATCACTGGGTCGGCGGTTCGAGCCCGTCCCGGGGAGCCAATAAATTAAATATTTTTAAAAAACTTCTCTAAATTTAATTTAAGCGTATATCAGAAAAATAAATCTATTTAGTTATTCTATAAAATTACCGCTTTAATCAATTTATCGTTACTTATTTAGCAAATATTAAAGACATTTAAGACCCATACTTAATCTCGCTAAGTACCGTATTTTCTACGGAATTACTTAGAAATAAATATGTTTTATATTGTACTTAACAATAGAGGATAAGTGAATGCGTATCTTAATTAGTACTAACATACATATCCCTCTCCATCAGGCTGTATCTGGAATGGAGCTTTCTTCGCTTACTTTTTTGGAAGGGCTATCTGAAATCAGTGATGATTTAAAATTACAGGTTACGGTTATGGCTCATTCTGATTCTAAGTTACCCCCCAATATTAACCATTGGAAGCTTACGCCTAAGCCTCTTAATCAACGATATGAAAAATATGGTGAGCATATTAATAAATGGCACAATTTTGCAATAGAAGTTGCTTTTCAGAAAGCATTTTTAACCCAAAAGAAATTTGATTTAATGCATGATCAAAGCAGTGCTTTTTCTCCTTCTTTACAAGCGATGCGTACTAAAACCCCTTTTGTAAAAACATCTAGGCTGTTCTCTTTTCATCCTACTTATAATTTAGTTTCAGAGGCTGCAGATTGTTTAGTGCATATCTCAGATTATGCTTTTCAAGAAGATTATAATCCTGATGCCAGAATGAATATTGTTATTAAGGATTTTATCTCTCTGCCACAATTTGAAGCAGTTAATGAAATCTTTTTACCTAAGGTTTTCTCTCTTTCTGTTGGTCGTGTAGAAGAAAGAAAAGGGCATCATGTGGCAGCCAAGATCGCTCAAGAAAGAAACTTACCTTTAATTATTATTGGTGAAATTGTAGATCACTCTTATGCGAAAGAACTTCAAGATTTACCTTATGTTACTTTGCTTGGTCCTTTGCCGCATTCTCAAATTATTGATGTCATCAAAAAAGCACAAATATTTTTATGGTTTCCTATGGTGCCCGAAACAAATGGGCGGGTCGTAATTGAAGCTTTAAAAATTGGGACACCTGTCTTGGGACATAATATAGGTGCTCTCTATGACCTTTGGCTCTCGAAAGAGGCAACCCTTCTGTCCGATAATCTTGTGTATGCAGAAAACGTTTCTTCGTGCTGGCCTTCAGATAAGAAAGAAGTGGCTCTTGCTTACTTTAACATGTACCAGAAAGTGTTGAAAAATCATGCATAAAGAACTTCAAGAATTATTCTCAACTCTACAATCAATCATCTATGATGAAAATTTGCTAAAAAAATTTATAATGAGGCAATCTAAGAATATTCTTACAAAGTGGAGCATTCAAGGCTGCGAGCGTTCACAAGCTCTTTTAAATTACACGCATTCTTATGATGAATTTCAAGAAAAATTAAGTGAAATTGAAGGATATCAACGAACTTGTAATAACAGTATTTCATTACAAATTGATCCATCTAAGAGTATTAGTACCATCAGGACTTCCGGAAGTTCAGGATTTCCACTTACTTATGGTATTTCGCAAGAATGGCGTCTTCTTCATAATCTTGTTTGGAAGATAGCCTATCAAAAAATGACAGATGGTGATCTAAAAGGCTATCTTGATCATAATTATGTGTGGGCTATGGCGAGAGTGCCAGGAATGTCTTCTGATAACCTCTCAAATCTTATTGAGTGCATTCCTTCTCGCTTCGGGATACAGTTTCACAATCTCAAAAATAATCCTTCAGTAATCCATGGTTCGTCGACAACAATGCTAGAAATGTTAGAGTATAGCTTTGTTCAAAGGTGGCGTCCTAAATACATCATTTTTACATACGAAAAACCCTCAGATCACCACATAGAGTGCATCCTAGAGGCATGGCCAAACGCAAAAATACATTTTGAGTATGCTTCAAATGATGGAGGTGCATCGGCTTTCACCTGTTCTCACGGCAAACTTCATTTTTGGACTATTCGATCAATACCGTCTCATCGATCTGGTAATTTAAGGGTGACAGATTTATGGAATACAGCCACCAATTTTGTAGGTTATGAATGTGGGGATCTTGTCGAATGGGAAGATCATGATTGTGAGTGTGGTTTAAAGTTTCCTACACTTACTGTACAAGGTCGCAAATCTGGAAGTATTACCCTTGAGAATGGTACAAAGATTTCTCAATTATGTCCCTTTAATAGCGAACAAATGGAAGGAATTAAAGCTTTAAAAGTTTATGTCCATCCCAATAATAAAGCGCTTATTAAAGTTGTTCCCCAAGAAAATAAATTGCCAAATTCTGATTTTCTAAATCTCTGCCAACATTTGCAAGAAATGGGCTTTGAAACGACAGAACTCGCTGTTTGTCATTCAATTGCAGAGCTTAGGGAAGGCCCAACCAAGTTTAAAGTCGTTGTAGATATGAGGAGATAAAAAATGTCAGATGTAGGATATCAAAAACTTCGGGAATTATTCAAGAATTTACCTAACTCAAAAATCAATAATAGTAAAAAAGAGACTATCCTTGCTTTTGGTCCTTGTGCGATTGAAGAAGAGAGCATTGTTACAGAGATTGCCGAAAATGCTGCCAAAGCAGGAGCTACTTACTTAAGAGGTGGAGCTATAAAACTTCGCACCCGTTTTGGGAGTTTTGAAGGATTAGGTCCTTCTGGATGGAAAGTTTTGCATAATGTTGCGTCTAAGTACAATTTAAAAACTGTCTCAGAAGTTACGGACCATGATGATCTCACCCTAGCCGTTAAATACTTAGATATTTTAAAAATTGGAGCACGTTCTATGTGGAATTTTAGGTTGTTACAGGAATGTGCGTCAACAGGTTTACCGGTTATGCTTAAACGTGGATTAGGAGCAACAACTTATGATTGGTATTCTACAGCAGAACGCCTTTTTGCTTATGGTTGCAAAGAGGTCATTATGTGTGAAAGAGGCTTGGCTTCAATTGACTCGGTTTCAAGAAATAGTATTGATCTCTCTACGCTCGCATTTCTACTAGAAGAAAGTCCTCTCCCGCTATGGGTGGATGTTTCTCACACAGCAGGCGAACCTACAGTTGCTTTAAATTTAATTGATATATGCAAACTTTTACGTGCGGATGGAGTTATTGCAGAAATTCACACGAATCCTGCAATTGCTAAATGTGACGCTGCACAGGCCATTCCAACCGCTAATTTATTATCAAGGGCATGCATATGATGAAGGTTATCGATGTCATTATACCTGTTTATAGGCGCCAAGAATTTATTGAGTGTATTAAATCATTACAGCAAGCGGCATATTTGATTAAAAATATTATTATCTGTTCTGACGATATACGCTCATTAAGAAGTCAGCTAGATGAATTTAATAGTCGTATTCCTATAAAGTATTTAAAAGAATCTTTTTCGCAGTTTAACAAATCGGTACTTGTAAATTCTGGCATAATGCAAAGTAAAGCAGAATATATTTTATGCTCAGACGCTGACATTATTTGGAATCTTGAAACAATAGAATCTCTCTTAAAAAATGTGATGAATAAAGAAAAAATTGCATATATTCACCAAGTTTTTGAGACGCAACCTCAAACAGAGGCTCTTACCTATAAGCGTTATACATATAATATTAAGCAGACAAAAAATAATTTCACCTTAAATATATTACAAGACCAGAATCAAGAAAACTTCCGACCTGGCTATGGTCTGATTATGGCAAGCCGCCATAATATGTTAAAGTTTGGTGGCCTAAAATTATTCAGCGGTTGGGGATGGGAAGACGTTGACGTCCTAATAAGAGGGAAGATATTAGGGCTAAAAACAGTCGCTGTTGGATCTGTTCTTCATATTTCGCATCTTCGCCCCTCATATGAAGATCTAAAAATTAAAAGAAATCAAAATATTATTCAATCTTTAAGGGAAATTAAGGTAGGCAAGGTTTTTGGACCTCTTTCACACAACTATAATTTGAATTGCCCTTTAAATATCAATATTTGGATACCGCCTGAACTTACTGATCATCAAGACCTAGGGAACATCTATGCGTAAGGTAAATTCTGAAAAATCACTTCCTCGGTCTTGGTTAAGAAGTTTAATATTTCACTATTTGTGGGAACAGAATAACTCATTTTCTAAATTTCACCTTATCTCTTGTTATATCCTTTTATTTTTAGGAAAAGCTGCTGCTGTTGGTGTTCCTTATTTTTTTAAAACAGCTGTAGATACGCTTCATCAATCAATCTCTCTTATTCCATACGCTTTACTCATATCTTACGGTTTTTTACGAGGACTGGCGGTTACTTTAATAGAAATACAAGAAGTCCTATTTACGCCTCTTAAGCAAAGAGCTGTACGCTTAATTTCAACAAAAGCTTTTAGTTTTCTTTATGAACTAAATATGGACTTTCATTTTGAAAAAAGAATTGGTGATGTGAGTACAATTATTGAAAAAGGCTCCCGATCACTGGAAAAATTACTTCAATATTCTATGTTTAGCTTGATTCCAACGCTTATAGAAATATTGTTTGTTTTACTTACGGTTTTTATTTTTTACGATTCAATATCTGCGTTTTTGATCGGATTAAGCATAAGTTTATATATTTTCTTTACGATTTGTCTCACGAATTGGCGAAGTAAATTTGCAGATCTGGCCAATAAAGAAGATATTAAATGTAATTCATCTATTGTTGAGAGTCTCTTGATGTACGAGACAATAAAACAATTTTCCAATGAATCTCATGAAATTAAACGGCACGATAAGTTGCAAGCTGCCTATGAACAAAAAACCAATAAAAGTAAATACGGAATAGCCGTCCTGAGTATCGGTCAAGCTATTATTATTGCGGGGAGCTTATCAATTATTATGTGCTACTGCGCGTTTAAAGTAGGGCAACATTCTTATACATTGGGCGATTTCATCCTTGTGAATAGTTATTTAATGCAATTATTTCAACCACTTAATATACTTAGTTTTACGTATAGAGAAATTAAAGAAGCTGTCTATCATACCAAGCAACTTTTATTTTTTTTGAATTCTAAATCTGTTGTTGAAAACAGCAAAAATGCTTTACCTCTTAAAATATATAAAGGACAAATCACTTTTGAAAATGTTTTCTTTAATTATAAAAATAGTTGCTCTCTTTTACGCGATATTAATATGCTTATCCCTCCCAAAACACGCGTCGCAATTGTTGGAGAAAGTGGAAGTGGAAAAACGACACTTGGTCGTTTATTAACGCGGGTCTACCAAGTTGATAAGGGTATAATTTCTATTGATGGGCAAAATATTAAGAAAGTTACCCATCAAAGCTTACGGGAAGAAATAGGGGTAGTTCCGCAAGATGTTCTCTTATTTAATGAATCCATTTTTTATAATGTTCACTATGGGAATTTTAAAGCTACGCATGATGAAGTTAAGCAAGCTATTGAACAGAGCAACCTAGGAGAGCTTATTTCAAGATTACCAGAAGGCCATCACACAATTGTTGGAGAGCGTGGTGTAAAACTCTCTGGAGGCGAAAGACAACGAATCGCCATTGCGAGGATTCTTTTAAAAAATCCTTCTATTCTTATTTTTGATGAGGCAACTTCCGCGCTTGACAATCACACAGAACAAATAATTCAAAAACAATTTAAAGAGATCGCAAGAAATAAAACAACTCTTATTATTACGCATCGCCTAAGCACTGTTACTGATTGTGATAAAATATTTGTATTGAAAAAAGGCATTCTTGTTGAGCAAGGAACACATGAAGGTCTCTTAAGCGCACAGGGATACTATTATGACTTATGGCAGACTCAACAAGATGCTTATTTACAGCAACTCTTCTCCCTTCAACCTGTTGTGTCTCCTGCAGAATATAATGTTGTAAAAGGAGGTAATCTTTAATGAGTGATATACAAACTCTTTTTGTTGATGAAAACCTTCAAAGCCATAAGAAAAGGATTGCTAATCTTTGTAGCAACAATTCTTTACTGAACGTGGTCGCAAAAAACGTAAACAAGCGCTACCTTGAGGATCAAGATGGACATTGGTTAGCTGATTTTGCAACACAATCCTATCTCGGATTTGACTTTAATGAACAAATAATAGAGGCAGCTATTAATGCCACACGTCAGTATGGAGCTGTTGTTGCTTGGTGTCGATTAGTAGCGACAGTAGATCTTTTTATTGAAGCAGAAGAAAAAGTCGCAAAGCTAGTGAGAGCAGAAGCTTGCAGTATATTTGCATCAACAACCTTGCTTAACCATGGGGTTATCCCGGCTCTTGCAGGAAATGAAGGTCTTATACTTTTAGATAAAGACGGGCATGGGACTTTAAAAGAGGGGGCGCTATTAGCTCAAGCACAAGGGGCAAGAATTATTAAGTTTGATTCAAAAAATATAACACACTTAGAAAAAATATTATTAAGAACGCATAAGACATTTAAGAAAAAATTGATTTTAACAAATGGTGTTATTAGTAGAACGGGAGATTATCCTGATTTGCCTTCCCTTAACATGATGGCTCAAAAATATGACGCCCTCGTCTATGTCGATGATGCACATGGGTTTGGGGTGGTTGGTGAAAAACCTAGTTTTTCAAAACCCTATGGTCTAAAAGGGAATGGTTTATTAAATTATTACGATTTAAACTACGACAATATGGTTTATGTCGGGTGTTTTTCTAAAGCTTATGGTTCTTTTGGAGCTTTTATTGCATGTACAAAAAAGCTTCAAAAATTCTTGCTTTCGCAAGCAACACCTCATGACTTAGGGGGCGCCGGCCCTGCTTCGGCTATAGCTGCTGTACTGACTGGCCTAAAAATCAATGAGCTTGAAGGAGAAGAGATTAGAAAACGAATCTTTTCTCTCACGCGTAAAGCACGCAAAGGACTTCAAGAACTGGGGTATGTTATCAACGGAGATACTCTGTTCCCAATTATTAATATTTGTCTTGGGAAAGTAAAAGATATTCAAAGGGTTGCAAAAATCTTATATGATAATCATATACTCGTAACCCTTTATCCTTATCCAATGGTTAAAATCACGAATAATTCTCTTCGAATAACGGTAACAGCTTCAAATACTGAGGCAGAAATTGACCAACTCATAAAGGCTTTTCAAGAACTTAAAGTATATCTTCTTAAAAAAGGTTATCCATTTTAAATAAATTCCACTTTAGTAGGTAAGCTTCTCGGTGGCTCAGTCGGTAAAGTAGGAAATATTAATTACTGGATTGGCTAGTTCAAGACCATCCATTAAATATTCTCTTAGTATACTACCTCCATATTCGTTAATGACAAAATTGCAGACAACTTGTAGCTTTGGAAGCTCCGTCCCAAAGAGCTTCAAGTTAAGGTGACGCCTTATTCAAGGCTACTAAACGCTTAACAGCCTCAATTTTAATGTAATGAGGTCTATCAAAACAAAATTCAGGATGTGAAGGCAGAACTTCACGAGCTATAAATTCACTTGATTTAAAAGTTTCAATAATCTCTTCTTTTCCATTTTTATCTATGACTATCGTTGCTGGTGGAAAACCACATGTCCCATCATCAACATACATTTCTTGAGGACTGAAGGTGCTACAAAGTATTCTGTGCATTGCTGGGATTGGTCTTGTATGCATAAATTTTATATTGGGGAAAATTTTAGTGGCAACATGTCCAATGTATCCAAACAAAACAGGAGATATACCTCTATAATTTTCATCAACAATACTTTTAGGATTTTTAGTAATTCCACGCGTTTCATAATGGATATTTTGAGGTTTAAAAGTCACTCGAATAGAGATTACAAGATCATCATAGACAGTCAAAAATTTTTTTAGAGTTATTTTATCATCCAAATGTGAAAACAGGAATTTCCCTATTATGGGTTTTTTTGAGAGATAAGCGACATAGTATTTCTCAGTTTCTGAGCTTTCATTTAATTCAAAAGCTATTTTCGCTGATTCTACATTTTCTAAAGTAGTTAATTTATCAGATCCTTTTTTGAATCCTAAAGTAAATAATCTATCACTATATGTCTCAAATTCATGATCCGTAAACCCTGTATCTTCTTCGTTATTTTTAGATCGATTTTCTGGTGCGGAACATTTGGCCATGTTAGATAAAACTCCCCTATATCTATTTACCATGTATCCAATGTGACGATTATAGCGTCTCCAATTCTCAAGATTAGATTGATCAATTAATTCTATCCCAAAATAAAATGGTTCTCCGACTTTTGTAACACCTTTGGAAGAGTAGACTCCAGGGCAAATTTCTTGAATAAGGTCATTGCTGGCATAAGTTGTGGCTATGCTTAAAAAAATGACGAAGGTAACACTAACAAATCTCGAGAATTTAAAGCACAAATATTTTATCATAAAAAATCCTATAGTACCGTTATTATGTTATTTATATAAGACTATTAGTCATAAATTCAAGGGGGAAAAAACATAAAATTTCAATTTTTTAAAAGAAATAAATAGGTCTAAAATTTATCTAATAAATTATTGATTTGTATTGATAAAATACTTTGTTTTTGGGATGATTTTTCTTGATATTTGTAGCATGATATG
>MKUV01000034.1 GCA_001898725.1 Caedibacter sp. 37-49 | reverse complement strand
ATTATGAAGGGCTTTTATTTCTTCATAAGAAAGAGAAACTCTTCCTTGACCATCTACAACAACACTACCATATCAAGATACAAATATCAAGAAAATTCATCCTGAAAAGTTATTATTTTATTGATTTAAATCAATAATTTATAAATTATTATCTACTTTAAATTCTTGATAGATTTTGGCGAGCGTTAAAAAATTTTGAAGGCTTAATTCTTCCGCTCTTTGTGAACCATTAATTTGTGCTTTATCTAAAAGATCATTGATATCAACATTTAGACCTTTAAGACTTGAGCGCAGCATTTTTCGGCGTTGGCCAAAGGCAAACTTGGTGACGATTTCTAAGTGTTGATACAAGTTTGACTCAACGACTGGTGTGTGAGGGATAAAATGAACGACAGTTGACGTGATTTTAGGAGGCGGAATAAAAGCAGAAGGATGAAGGTCAAAGACACGTTTACACGTAGCTTGCGCTTGGCACATGACCGAAAGGCGGCCATAACTCTTTGACCCTGGTTGTGCTGTAATTCTCTCGGCAACTTCTTTTTGGAACATTAACGTCATGCTTTTAAAAGCATCCGCCTGCTTAAGCCACATAATGAGTAGAGGTGTTGCAATATTATAGGGTAAGTTTGCCACAATTTTTCGAGGCGCAGAGACGAGGTCAGCGAGATTTATAGTTAAAGCATCTCCTTGGATAATGGAAAGTCTTTGATTTTCAACTTGTTTTATTTCTTCTAGAGCCGCAATAGCACGCGCGTCAATTTCAACGGCAATTACCTTAAGAGCATTCGTTTTTAAAAGTGCTCTTGTTAATCCTCCGGGACCTGGTCCAATCTCAATCACGGTATCTTCAGAGGTGATACCAGCCGCTTGAGAGATTTTTTGGGTCAAATTGAGATCAAAGAGAAAGTTTTGACCCAGTGTTTTTTTTGCTTGCAACCCATATTTAACGATAACTTCTCGTAAAGGCGAAAGGTGATCTATGGAATGCATAGGGAATTAACGACGAATTTCGATGTGGGCTTTTCTTTTGATCTCTCGAAGTTCCCCTTTTGCAAGACTATTTAATTTTTCATCAATAAGAATACTGCGAATCTGATCTTTAGAAAGATTGTCGGGGTTAATATCTTGCTTTTCACAAACGGTGAACATGATAATGCCTGCATCCGACAACAGAGGATTAGAAGATTGTCCTGCATTGAGGTTGCCAATTAAACTTCTAATTTGAGGGATAAGATTTGAAATTGAGAGTTTGTTCACTTCCCGCATTTGGATACTTTTGTCCCCTTGCACAAGCGTCGAAAGAACGGCGCAATTTTTTGCATTGTTTGCAAATGCGCGTGCTTTGCTCATGACAGTTCCTACATTTTCCTCTGTAAAAGGTGGATTTAAAGGAAACAGCGTTTGAATGAAACTGATGAGCGTATCTTTTCCAAGGCTTTCACCTGCGGCTCTTTTATCGCGTAATAGTAAGATATGGTAGCCATGTTTAGTCCTAATTGGATCTGTTATATTTCCAATATTTAAGCTTGAAAGAGCATTTTTTAAAAGAGGATCAAGTTGGTCTTCGACAACCCAATCGATGTCCCCAGATTGTGCAGCACTGGCAGCTTGTGAGAATTGCTGTGCAATGGCTGAGAAATTAGCGCCGGAACGTATTTTATTTACGAATTCCCAAGCTCTTCTTTTAATTTCTTCTTCAGAGGCAGAATTATCAACATCTAAGAAAATTTCTGCCAATAAAAACTGAGGTTTGTCTTTCTTTTGTGCAAATTTTTCTGAGGCTCTTTCGAGTTCTCTTTGACTCACTTGAATCGAATTATAATAGCGTGCTTGAATATATTCGCGCCAGACAATTTCAGCTTCCGTTTGTGTTTGCAAGATTTTTAGGGGGATATTATTTGTTTGAAGAAGTTTTTTAAGCGTTCCTTCTTCCATATGATTTCGATGTTCAATTTCCTTAATGGCCTGTTCAATATCATTTTTAGAAGCAAGAATATCAAACTGTTTTGCGCGATTTATTTTTAAAAGTTCTTCAACCATAATTCGAACAACCTGAGGTTCAAGTTGTTTTCGGTTTTCTGGGGTATTTTGAAGACCAGAAGATAAAATTGCTAATTTTAGTCGATGATCCAGATCAGCCTGAGAAATTATTTTATCCTCAACAACAGCGACAATACGGCCAATACCTTCATCAGCATAACTTACGGCATTTATCAAAAAATTAATGATGACTGAAAAAATCAAAAAAATCCGCATGTTTTTAATCCCTTACGTTGAGTTAAGAAGAAAGCGCTAGAAAGTTTCACTTGAGTCCTGTCTGTAATCCATTTAAATAGCAGCTAATAGTTTCATTCAGCTCTATGCCATAGCTCTGTGTGAGATTCAAGTTTAACCTTAATTTTGAGTTCATGCGTGAATAAGATTTTAAATCTTTATCTGTTTAGACAGCTAAGTTTTTCTTCGATAGGAATAACGCTTGCATTAACGGCGGCTATTTGGCTAACGCAAAGTTTACGTTTTTTAGATCTTATCATTAATCGTGGTATTACCTTAGGAACGTTTATTAAATTTATTTTTTTACTCCTTCCCGATCTAATTAGCATTATTCTTCCTATAGGGACATTGATTGGCGTTCTATTTGTTTTCAATCGTCTTTATGTGGAAAGTGAATGGGTGGCTTTTAAAGCTTTAGGATTAAGCCATATAAGAATTGCACTGCCTGCAATTTTCTTTGGGATGTTGGTTGTCGCTTTTTTATACAGCATTAATTTATATTTTTTACCTCTTTCATTTCAAAAATTTAAAGATCTTGAACATAGTTTTCGTAAGACGACAACGGCAATGTTAATTCAACCAGGGGAATTTAATACGTTAAGGGGAATTACTTTTTATGCAAGGCAACGACAAGCTAATGGAGTTTTAAAGGGAATCTTAATTCACGATGCGCGTGATAAGGAGAAAGAAATTACGATTAACGCTGAGCAAGGCATTCTTTTAGAAATGCCTGAAGGCGCAAGATTTGTTCTCGTCAAAGGCAATCGACAAGGATATGATCCCAAAACAGGGCAACCAAATCTTCTCTCATTTAATCAATATACGCTTGATGTCGCCCCTTCAGATTCGGATATTAAGGAACGTCATCGAAAACCTCATGAAAGGTTTTTAAATGAGCTTTTAAATCCGTCTGAAACAGAAGATTTGTTATTTGCAAATAAACTTAAAGCTGAAGCGCATCAACGTTTATTGATGCCTTTTACCGTTTTAGGATTTATTCTTATTTCCTTAAGCCTTTTTCAAAGAGGAGAATATAATAGAAGAGGGCGTGTTAAAAGGATTTCACTTGCGATAGTCTTATGTGTCCTGCTTGAAGCAGCGATGTTAGGACTGGTTCATCTTTCAGAAAAATTACCCTTACTTACTTTAATAGCGTACATTTTGTGTGGAAGTGTTTGTATTACCGCTTTTTTCTTTCTATTTGAAAGGTCCGCGGGTCGATCTATGTTTGAAGGAAACTCTTCTTAAAATGCGTTTATTTTCTTCAATTCTTTTTCGTTATTTAGCGCGTAATTTTTTCAAATGGTTTTTCGTCGTGTCTTTTGCGGTTATGGCCATTATTATCCTTGTCGATATTTCTGAGCTTTTGCGAAAATCTGCTTCTAAGCCGGATGTAAGTTTTAAAATTTTATTTCAAATACTTGTTTTTAAGTTTCCTTCCCTTATTCAACGCGTTCTGCCATTTACAATCTTCTTTTCTTCAATTTTAACCCTTTGGAGATTGAATCGCTCTCAAGAATTAACGATCATTCGTACCTCGGGGGTTTCAATCTGGCAATCTTTAAGTCCGCTTGTCGCTGCAAGTCTTATTGTCGGAGGTATAGATTTATTTTTAGTAAATCCGATATCTTCCAAAATGATGGCTCGATATACACAGCTTGATGACTATTATTTCCATGGCAAGAAAGAAAGCTTAACAGTTTCAGAGACAGGTTTATGGATAAGGGAAATACAAAAGAACCAACATTTCATTTTTCATATTAAAAATATCAATTCGGAGAAAAACTTATTAAATGAAATTATGATTAACATCTATGATCAAAAAAATCATTTTATTGAAAGTATAAGTTCTTCTTCTGGAATCTTACATGATGGTGTCCTTTCTATGCAAAATGTTTGGAAAATTTCTCCTGAGAAATTGCCACAAAAATATGAAAGTTATAATTTTCCAACAAAAATTTCTTTTGAAACGCTTAATAATACGGGCGCCACGCCGACAATTGTTTCCTTTTGGGACTTACCAACCACAGCTCGTCTTTTAGAAGCATCTGGAATTTCTGGTCTTAAGTATATGCTGTATTGGCATTCTTTATTATCTCGTTGGGGGTGGTTAGGAGCAATGGTTGTGCTGGCAGCATCATGTTCTTTACGTCCTCTCCGCCAACAAGGGACTGTTTATTTGATTATAATTGGAGCTATTGTTGCATTTTTGTTATATTTTTTACGGGATATTACGTATACTCTAGGTCTTTCTGGTAAGCTTCCAATCGTGTTATCAGCGTGGCTTCCATTTGTTATTAGTATGATTATAGGCGTCACCCTTTTGCTTTATTCTGAGGAAGGATAAATTGAGATATTCAGCTTTTCTTTGCGTCATTTTACTAACAACTTTTGGTGCCTCAAAAAGGGCTGAAAGCGACGTTTTTAAATCTCGCATAACCGCAAATGAGAAAAAAAATAGTTTGATTTATGCAGATGAAGTTATTCATGAGAAAGAGCTCGATTTAATTGTTGCAAAAGGTCATGTAGAAATTGTTCAAGAAGGAAGAGTTTTATTAGCAGACGTCGTAACGTATAATAAAAAGACCGATCTTCTGACAGCTTCAGGAAACGTAAAACTTCAAGAACCTAAGGGCGAAATCATATTTCTTGATTATGCAGAACTAAGCAGCGATTTTAAGGATGGTTTCATTAACTCAATTCGAATCTTATTTCCTGATGATTCTAGACTAGTTGCAATACGCGCAAAAAGAGAACAAGGTGAGCGAACGCACTTTGATAATACAGTTTATTCACCTTGTAAGCTTTGTAAGGATGATCCTTCTAAACCGCCATTGTGGCAAGTAAAAGCCCGACATGCCGAATGGGATGAGGTAAAAGAAGACATATATTACACTGATGCTTTTTTGGAAATGTTCGGATGGCCAACTTTTTATATCCCTTACTTTAGTCATCCCGCTCCTAATGTGAAACGGCGTACAGGGCTCTTGGCGCCCATATTTTCTTATACATCAGAGGTAGGCGCTTCAATAACAATGCCAGTTTTTGTTGTCTTATCTGAAAATCAAGATATGACTTTAAGCCCAACTTTCTTTACAAAGAAGCTTCTTATGTTGCAAGCCGAATATAGGCACAGGTTTGAACGAGGCGAATTCTCTATTTCAGGAAGTATTACAACAGGTGAAGAAATCAGGAATCAACTTCTGAAAAACAGACCTAAAACAAGAGAATCGGGTAAAAAACGGTGGCATGTTTTTTCTAAAACAAGGTATGAGTTTACAAACAATATTCGAGGTGGCCTGAATATTGAAAGAACGAGTGATTCCACTTATTTTCAACGTTATAAAAATTTAGGTGTCACAAGACAGAATGTATTAACCTCAAAAGCTTATCTTGAAGGATTTTGGGGACGAAGCTATGGTCAAATTCAAAATGTTGTTTTCCAAGGACTTAGACAAGGAGATCGAGCAGCAACAACGCCCAAAATTCTGCCAATGGTAGATTATAATTTTCTATCTCAACCAGATAAATTTGGAGGACGTTTCAGTTTTGATGGAAATATCCTTTCATTATCTCGCAAAGAAGGTGCAGATATGCAGCGCTTTTCTGGAACAGGTAGTTGGCAAGCTCCCTATTTATCTTCTTGGGGAGAAGTTTATACATTTGGCTTAAAATTAAGAGGAGATACTTATCATATTAAAGATTACAACTATACGCAACCTTCTTCCCAACAGGCGATTTTACAACAAAAAGGCCCTTTATTTAAAGGAACGATTTCACGTGCCTTACCTCAAGCCTATGCAGACTGGCGAATGCCTTTTATAAAGCCTTTAAGCGAATATCGTCTTATTGCTGAGCCAATTATGGGTCTTGTGGCTTCACCTCATATTAAACAGTCACGTAAATTACCCAATGAAGATAGCCGCTTTTTTGAACTTGATGATATTAACCTCTTTAATGAAAATCGTATGTCGGGTCTTGACCTTATTGATGGCGGAACAAGGTTAAATTATGGTTTTAACGCAGATGCGTTTTCAAAGGTGGTAGGAAATTCAAATCTCTTTATAGGGCAAAGTTATTCTTTCAACAAACCTTGTGAAACTTCACACGGTACAGGGATGCATACAAAATTCTCAGATTATGTCATGCGTTTAAAGTATAATTATAAAGACTTGATCAATTTTAAAACACGGTTTTTACTTGATAAAAATGATTTTTCTACGCGCCGCAGTGAAATATCTGCCGAGGTAGGACAACCTATTTTAAAACTACAAACAGATTTTATTCAACTCCCTCGGCTTGCAGAAGATCCAAATGATAAAGCTGGTAAGCAAATCCGATTCACTTTAAGCTCGAATTTCATTGAAAATTGGTCTGCAAGCATAAGTACGACACGAGAACTAGCTCGACGTAGTGGGGGAACTTTAGCAAATGTTGCAACGTTAACCTATACTGATGAATGTTTTATCTTTAGTCATTCTTTGAGCAAAACTTTTTATGTTGATAAGGATATAAAGCCTGGCATTACCTACATGTTTAGAATTGTCTTCAAAAACTTAGGTGAAATTTCACAAAGTATTGGGAATAAAGCAGATTTTGTCACAGGAGAACCAATTGTTCAAAAAAGATAAAGTTGCAAAGTCTGACGAATAAGTTTTTCTTCTGTAAAATTGTGCTCAATCAATTCTCGGCCTTGTTTGCCCATTTTTTTTCTTAAAGTGGAGTTTTTAATTAGATATTCAATAGCTTCAGCTAAGGCTAATGCATTTTTAGCAGGTACTAATAGCCCATTTTGTCCATGTTGCACAACTTCTCGGCATCCAGGGACATTTGTTGTAACAATGGCTCTTCCACAAGAGGCTGCTTCTAAAAGAGTTTTAGGGAGGCCTTCTCGATATGAGGGAAGGACAATAAGGTTGCTTTTTTGATAAACAGAAGAGGTTTCCTGTGTTGCGCCGTGCCAGGTAATTAAACCTTCTTGTTGCCAATTGTTTAATTCTTGTTTTGTAATTGAAGAAGGATTTGAGGGATCAATATCTCCCCAAAAATGGATTTGAGCTTTGAGAGCGCGAGCCTTTAAAATCTTAGCGGCTTCAATAAGTTCTAATACTCCCTTATCTTTTAACATCCTGGAAACAAGAGAGATAATGGGCCCTTTTTCTTTAATGATTTTTGGTTCTTCTTGGTAAGAAAAGATATCTGGATTAACGCCAACACCTTTTATAATTTTTAAATAACTCTTTTTAATAATTTTATGGTCAAGCAAAACTTTTGCATCATCAAGATTTTGCAAGATTAATCTTGAATTTTCGCGATTTAAAAAGAATTTTAAAATGGTTTGTATAAAGCTTCTTAATAACCGAATTTTAAGACTGTTATGCGTGAAAAGATGACCTAAGCCTCCAAAAGCATTTATAACGTGTGGCGTTTTATTTAGCCAAGCAACTAAGCTTCCATAAAGAACAGGCTTAATTGCAACATGGTGTACAAGATCTGGCTTAACATTATTATAAATGCTGAAAAGTTCTTTCAGGCTCAGAATTTCATTTTTTAAATTTCTGCCTGAACGGTTAAAATAGTGCAAAGGAATTACTTTAATACCACTTGCTTCAATTTGTTCTTTATGATGACTGATGCAAGTTACAAGAAAGACTTCGTAGCCTTCTGAAATAGCTGCCTTTGCTAAGGCAAGTCGATGCGTACAAAAATACCAATCTTCAGAAATAAAGTATAAAAGGCGTTTTGATTTTTTGCTCATAGATTTCCTTTGTGTTAGTTTTATTTATCATAAATTGGAGAAATCATGAATCAATATCCTAAAGTTTCAAGTTCTATACTTTCTGCAAATTTTGCTTTTCTTGGAAAAGAGATTCAAGAGGTAACTCAGGCAGGCGCTGATTCCATTCATATTGATGTTATGGATGGGCATTTTGTCCCTAATATAACTTTAGGTCCTCAAATTATTAAAGCAATCCGTCCTTATTCGTCGCTTCCCTTTGATGTGCATTTAATGATTAAAAATGTTGATTCTTACATTAACCATTTTGCTGAGGCTGGGGCTGATAGTCTTATTATCCATCCTGAAACTGAGCCTCATGTGCATCGAACCCTTCAAGCAATAAGAAAATTTGGTAAAAAAGCTGGTATAGCTCTTAATCCTGCGACTTCGCCTCAGGTGATAGAATATTTATTAGATGAAATTGATATTATTCTTATCATGACCGTTAATCCAGGTTTTGGAGGGCAAAGTTTTATTTATTCACAACTAGAAAAAATAAAAAGTGTTCATTCTATGATAGGAAAACGTCCTATTGAAATTGCTGTTGATGGTGGTGTAAATTTTGAAAATTCTTCAAAAATTATTGAAGCCGGTGCTTCGACTCTTGTTGCAGGGACAGCAATTTTTAATGAGGCAGGTTATGAAAAAAACATTAAACGCCTCAAGGGTAAAATAGCATAAATTATAATATTGTATTTTGTTTACAATTCTTTCTTGCAAATTCTTTTCACTTAGCTATGATCCATTCATATTTCTTGGGGCGCGGGCGTAGCTCAGGGGTAGAGCACAACCTTGCCAAGGTTGGGGTCGAGGGTTCAAATC
>MKUV01000033.1 GCA_001898725.1 Caedibacter sp. 37-49 | reverse complement strand
ACCACATCTGCAGGCCAAATGCAGCACATAATCTTCCAAAAACTCATACTTCAGGAACGACTATTTAAAGCATAATTATACCTTAAATGCTTTGAAAGTTTTCAATTAATCAATAATTTTATTTTTTTCACGAGCAAGATTAAGTATCTCTTCAGGTGATAATTCTTCTTTACTATGAAATATTAAATCAAAAATCCCAGGACAATCAGAAAAATAAGTCTTAAACCAGTGAGCTACTTCTTCGTCTGTACCTTCTCCTTCTTGTAATTTTTTTATTAAAAAAATAAGTTCTGCATGATTGTTTACCTTAAACATTTTTTCCTCCTTTAATTTTTCTTTCTACCAAAGTGAGTTGCACGCTCGAGCACATCTATATGAAAACGTGGGGTAGTTATCAAAAGATTGGATAGGTCAAACAAGCTTCCATTGTGCTGTAAAGGCTTAACATGGTGAATTTCATAAGTTATTCGATTACCATTCCATTGACTTTCTAACGCAATCGGAGCATTTCCTTTTTACATACGCTTTATATTTGCATGAGAAAACTCTGATGCATACTTTGATTCTCCAACAGTTTTCCAGAAAACTTGTCTAAATTCATCAAAACTATTAAATCTTAAACCTATTAAATGGCTCCCAACCTCATTAGGTATGTATCCTGCATTCTTTTGTGTTCCTCTCAAAAATAGCTCATGGTTACCTAAATTTTGCGAATTGAATATTTCTCCAGATACATTACGTGCACTTCGATAGTTAGAAGATTCCAATTTAATAATTAATTGATTTGCATTTATAGCACTTAGGTTTGTTTCTTTAAATAGAGGCATTTGTTTGTTAAATACAGTTTGTCTTGGCAGGACGGAACTTCTCATTCCTGCCGTACTCCCCGCCAGCATAAGCGCCCCACCTGAAAGCCAAGGAGCTACTTCTTGCGCATCATAAGGTCGAGCCCCTCCCTTCTCAAGTCCCCACGCAACCCCTCGATTCAATTGATGGAATGCTTGCTCCGTTAAACCTGAGTGATTGGCTGCCACGAATCCTAAGGATCCCCAACAAAAGAAAAGGCTATAAGCGTTATCTCACTCACTTGCTCTACTCATTCAAACAATTTCTGAAGTCGAGAAGGCAGAGATACAACAACTCTCTTTGGATGCAGCCTTGCCTGAATGCGATCTGCTTAATGAGGCTTATAAGCAGAATAGGAACAGTTAAGCCACATTCATTTAGAGACTAAAAAGGAATTGCGCACATCAAAAAGACTTTGAAGGATGAAAAAATAAGAACAATAGAATGGTATTATGCTGGCCAAGCTAGTGTAGATAACGACAGTAACTCTGATTCTTTTGATCCTTCTTTTTCAGGATATTCTCTTCTACCCCAGTAAAAGGTTTAGACTTGCTAGCGCGGTCGAAACATCCTTGAAGACATTCATATGATCCTTGCAGCAAATCCATGTGTTTGAAAGCCTATCTTTTGCACAATCAAAACGATACCTGTAATCATGGACTGTAGAATTAGTGACGCTCTTATATCTCAGCAGAGTCTCAAGAATGCTCGTTAACCATATTCAGTAAAAAACGCTCTTTATACAAAAAATTTCAAATTGCTTCCAAATTTATTTTATCTCAACTAGCGCATCTGATAAGTAATTGATTTCACTGGTGCGCCCGGCGGGATTCGAACCCACGACCCCAGGATTAGGAATCCTGTGCTCTATCCTGCTGAGCTACGAGCGCGTTGCTTCGCACTCTAATATAATTTCAAGAAACTTCCAAGCGTTAGTCGCAATTAAAACATAGATTATATACTCTTCTGCCTCTCTAAAGTAGAGAGACAATCTATAATATTTTTAAGCATGTCTTCGTCTTCCCCAGCCATGTTTTCTTCTTCTGCAACTTCAAGCCTTTCAGCATCATAGGCCCATAACCTTAAAATTATTATCTTCTCTTCAATTGAAAAAGTTTGATTATTCACAACTTCTTGTGGGGTTTTAAAAAATCCCTTAGGGTTTAGAATGGCTTGCTCTAACTTGATCATGTTCTAACTCTTTACTTATTCTAATTATTATAACATAAAATTTTTTACTTTTTCTGTTCTTCTTAAAAAAGTATCACTTTCTCGCGAAGTTTGTTGCAGAAAATACGAAATATTATTAGAAAGAATATCTAATGATAATTTTAAGTAGGACTAAAAGTTGACACTTCAAATAGGCCCTATCAAGCTTGATGGAAACGTAATTTTGGCACCGATAACAGGTGTTTCAGATCTTCCTTTTCGAAATCTTGTAAAAAAATTTGGCGCTTCCTTAGTAATGTCAGAAATGATTGCCTCGCAAGCGATGATTCGTGAAACGCGGCAAAGCTTAAAAATGGCGCAAAAAACAAAAGAAGAGCGCCCTATGGCTGTACAACTTGCCGGTTGTGAACCAACTGTCATGGCTGAAGCTGCACGCCTCAATGCAGATCTTGGCGCAGATCTGATTGATATTAATATGGGTTGCCCAGTGAAAAAAATTGTTAATGGACATGCAGGCTCTGCTCTTATGAGAGACGAAGTTCACGCAGCAAAGATCATCGAAGCGACAGTCAAAGCTGTTAATATTCCTGTGACATTAAAAATGCGGACGGGGTGGGATGATAATAGTCGCAATGCTCCTCGCTTAGCTAAAATTGCTGAAGAATGCGGGATTCAAATGGTCACAGTACATGGTCGCACAAGATGTCAGCTTTATAACGGACATGCAGATTGGGCTTTTATTCATCAAGTTAAAGAAGCTGTAAGAATTCCTGTTATCGGCAATGGCGATGTCAATACAGAAGAAGATGCTGCTGAACTCTTGAAACAATCAGGCGCTGATGGTGTTATGATTGCTCGAGGTTCTTTTGGAAGGCCATGGTTTTTAAATCAAGTTAGTCACTATTTGAAAACAGGTGATAAGCTACCTGCTCCGACACTTGTCGAAATGAAGCAAATTGTTTTGAACCACTATCAAGAGATTTTGGCTTACCATACCCCAGAATTAGGTGTTAAAATGGGGCGTAAGCATTTGGCATGGTATAGTAAAGGATTACCTAATTCTGCAGAATATCGTGTTAAAGTAAATCAATTACAAACCCCACAAGAAGTTATTTCCTTTATCCATTCGTTCTTTGAGACTATCATTGACAACCCTTTACAACCAATGGCAGCATAGATTTTTATGAAAATATCCTCTTTAGAACCATGCCAACAACAAGAAATAAAAAATGTTGGCTTATCCTATATTGTAGAAGCAAAACTTAAAGAATATTTTTTGGCTTTAGGAGATATAAAACCTACATGCCATCTTTATGAACATGTTATCCGAGAAGTTGAACGTCCTCTTCTTTGTCTTGTCCTTGAACAAGTAAAAGGAAATAAAGGAAAAGCTGCGGATTTGCTTGGTATTAATCGCAATACGTTGCGTAAGAAATTACAAGAACATAACCTTGTTTAGGTCTTATTTCATGAGATTTTTTAAGCTCTCATTTTTTAATAACTCTAAAAAAGCCTTTATAAAATGGAGCCATAAAATAAATCTTACTCGTAAGCTCGTCTGGCTTTTAATTGTGGCTGGCCTTGCTTGCGGAACTGCAACTTATTACACATTTAGTAATACCGGGCTTTTAGAAACAAGTTCTCGCTCGATTGTTCTTCTCTTAAATGTTGATTTAGTGATTCTACTCTTATTCATCATTATGATTGCAAGACGTCTTGTTCACTTATGGGGCCAACGCCGTCAGAAACGGGCAGGCGCAAAGCTTCACGCGCGTTTAGCTTTAATATTTGGAGCTCTTACTGTTACGCCTACTGTCTTTATTTCTATTACTTCAGGTTATCTCTTTAATGTTGGGATTGGCTCATGGTTTAATGAACGCATTAGCACTGCTTTTCAAGAATCTACGGCCGTTGCCGAAGCTTATTTAAGTGAACATAAGAAAGTCATTACTGCAAATTGTGACGCTATGGCTCATGCGCTTGCAGAAAATTTCCAATCGCTCTTAAATGAACAAGCTCATTTTAATCAGTTGCTTGATATTGAGTTGCAAGTCCGTTCTTTAGATGAAGCGATCGTTTTTAACACGCATCCAGAAGTTCTAGCGCGTTCTCGATTAAGTTTCTCGCTTGAATTTGAGCCAATTTCCATTATTGATCTTGAAAGAGCTGAAAAATCTGTCGTTATTATTGAATCTCAAAGTGGAGATCGAGTACGAGCTTTCACAAAGCTCCCTGGCTATAATGCGTATCTTTTGGTCGGAAGATTAGTTGATCCTGTTGTCTTAAAAAGAATTGAAAATGCTAAAAATGCTGTCAGTGAATATAACCAATTACAAAATATCCAAAAACAATTAGAAATTAGGTTTGTCCTTGCTTTTATCTTAATCTCTCTCATTTTGCTCGTTATTGCTATTTGGGTAGGACTTAATATCGCGAACCAACTAGCACGTCCTATCATGGATCTCATTGAAGCCGCTGAAAAAGTAGCCACAGGAAACTTTAGAGTTAAGGTTTCAAGTGGTCGTCAAGAAGACGAACTGTCTGTCCTTGCGCAAACTTTTAATCGTATGACTTACCAATTACAAGCTCAACAACAAGAACTCTTAGAAGCCAATCAGCAAATAGATCAAAGGCGACAATTCATTGAAGATGTATTAGCAGGTGTTAGTGCCGGTGTTATTGAACTCTCTTCTAGAGGAATCATTCGTTTATTTAATCGTTCAGCCCTTGAACTCTTGCGTCTAAATGATCAAGAAATTCTTGGCCAAAACCTTCAACAAAAGGTTCCAGAGATGGCCCATATTCTGGGTCAAGCAAAAGAAAGCAAAACGAATTTTTATCAGGCTGAATTAAACTTAACTCGTGAAGGTTTTTCACGCGTTCTCTTGGTTAGAGTTGTGTTTGAAAAAGGTCAAGCACCTCAACAAGGAATTATCGTTACTTTTGATGACATTACAGCTCTTGTTTTTGCTCAACGTAAAGCAGCATGGACAGATGTGGCAAGACGCATAGCTCATGAAATTAAAAATCCGCTTACACCGATTCAATTGTCTGCTGAACGGTTGCGGCGAAAGTATCTTCCGCTTCTTCAAAGTGACGCACAAATTTTTGAAACTTGCATTGAAACAATTATCCGTCAAGTTGATCATATTGGTCGAATGGTTGCAGAATTCTCTGATTTTGCACGTATGCCCGCGCCTCAAATTGTTTTAAGTAACCTCATAGAATTATGCCAACAAGCTATTTTCCTTCAACAGTCTGCGCATCCGGATATTAAGTTTGAATTTTCGAGTATTTATAAATATATAGGCATTCATGCTGATGCTTCTCAAATTGGTCAAGTTTTGACAAACTTAATTCAAAATGCTATCGATTCAATCGCAACATGGCAAAACGAGACTAAAGAGAAACCAGCTGTAGGATGGATAGGATTAAAAATTATCTTGGATGATAAAAAGTTAATTCTTTTAATTGAAGATAATGGCAGAGGTTTTCCCGAAAATAAAGCTTCTCTAACAGAGCCTTATGTTACTCATCGCGAAAAAGGTACTGGACTTGGTCTTGCAATTGTAAAGAAAATTATTGAAGATCATGGTGGAGAAATTAGCCTAGAAGATCGAAACGTTCGAGGAGCTTGTGTGCGTATTACACTTCCTCCTAAAATTTTAGAAAAAGTTGTTACGGGGTCTTCTACACCTCTTAACATATCATAGGATGAAGGTTATGGCACACGATATACTTATTGTGGATGATGAAGCTGATATTGGGCGACTTATCTCCGAAATTCTTGAGGATGAAGGCTACCAATGTCGTCATGCCACAGATGGTGCTAAAGCTCTTGAAGCCATTCGCGCAAGACGACCAAACTTAGCAATTTTAGATATCTGGCTAGGAGATAGCCGTTTTGATGGTATAAAATTATTAGAAGTAATTAAAAAAGATCATTCAGAACTTCCAATTATCATGATGAGTGGACATGGCACCATCGAAACAGCTGTTATGGCGATCAAAAATGGTGCCTATGACTTTATTGAGAAACCTTTTAAGGCAAATCGTTTACTGCTCGTTGTTGAAAGAGCCATTGAAGCTGCAAAACTTAAACAAGAAAATAAAGAACTAAAATCTAAAACATCTATTCTTACTCAATTAATCGGAACATCTCCTTCAACAAACCAAATAAAACAACAAATTGAACGTGTTGCTTCGACAAGTAGTCGTGTCTTAATATCAGGGGCTTCAGGTGTTGGCAAAGAAGTCGTTGCTCGTCTTATTCACAATAAATCGAAAAGAAACAAAGGACCTTTTATTGTTTTAAATTGCGCCACATTGAGCCCAGAACGATTTGAAGAAGAATTGTTTGGTCATGAGGGTAGCCAAGGCATAAAAACAGGTCTTCTTGAACAAGCACACCAAGGAACATTATTTTTAGATGAAGTTTCAGACATGCCCTTAGAAACTCAGGGAAAGATTGTTCGTTCTTTACAAGAGCAAACTTTTCTAAGAGTAGGAGGAACACAAAAAGTACAAGTTGATGTTCGTGTTTTAGCCTCTTCGACTCAAGATATTAAACAAGAAGTTCTAGAAGGAAGATTTCGCGAGGATTTATATTATCGTCTTAACGTTGTCCCCCTCCGCGTCCCTTGCTTAAAAGAACGTCGAGATGATATTCCTCAATTAGTTGAAGAATTTACGCGACGTATTGCATTCGCTCATGGGCTGCCAGAAAAAGTTTTTACAAAAGAAACCATCCTTGTTTTTCAATCATACGATTGGCCAGGTAACATCCGACAGCTTAAAAATGTTATTGAGTGGATACTTATTATGGCTGCAGAAAAAAGCGATATTTATATTACCCCTGATTTTCTGCCTGCAGAAATTTATGGTGAAATCCCCTCCTTATTAAGAAATGAGGAAAGTTCAAAAATTATGAGTTTACCTTTGCGCGAAGCTAGAGAAAACTTTGAAAAGGATTACCTTTTAGCCCAAGTTGCTCGTTTTTCAGGGAATATTTCACAAACAGCTAATTTTGTAGGCATGGAACGCTCTGCTTTACATCGGAAATTAAAAACCTTACAAATTGAACGTAACAATCGCTCATAACTTAACTTCACTAAAGGAATTCTATGCGCGTTATTATCTGTGGTGCCGGTCAAGTTGGATTTAACTTAGCTCGTTATCTTTCTGAACGTGATAACCATGTAACCGTTATTGATTCTTCTGCTGAACTTATCAATAAACTCAATGATCGGCTTGATGTAAAAGCGATTCATGGTTTTGCCTCACATCCAGATGTTTTAGAAAGTGCTGGTGGCGCTTCAGCAGATATGCTTATTGCCGTTACTTATTCTGATGAAGTCAATATGATTGCTTGTGAAATTGCACATGCTCTTTTTAAGATTCCTACAAAAATTAGTCGGATTCGAAATCAGACTTATTTAGATCCAAAGTGGTCTCGCCTCTTTGGAAATGAACATCTTAGCATTGATGTTGTCATTTCGCCAGAGGTTGAAGTCGCAAAAGCAATCAGTCAAAGCTTAACCATTTCAGGTGCCTTTGACTTAATTTCCCTAGCAGACGGCCGTGTCAATGTTGTTGCTGTTAGATGTAATCAAGATACGCCTGTAATTAACACGCCTATTAGCCATGTTACAAGCCTTTACCCAGAATTAGATCTCACTGTTATCGGAATTGTAAGGGAAGATCAGAATTTCCTTCCTCAGCCAAATGACGTTTTACAAATAGGAGACGCTGTTTATTTTGCTGTGGCACAAGAACAAATTCCATTAGCCATGGCTGCCTTTGGCGTCGAGTATCAAGCTGCTCACCGGCTGTTGATTTTAGGGGGCGGCAATATAGGTTTGAGTTTAGCCCAAGAAATGGAACAATCTCACCCCGGTGTACATGTCGAAATTATTGAAAAAGATGTTACCAGAGCAGAAATTATTGCAAGTTCATTAAAAAAAACGATCGTCCTTTGCGGTGATGCTCTGGACAGTGAAGTTCTTCAAGAAGCAAGCATAGCAACAACTGAAACCGTTGTTGCATTGACCGAGGATGATCGTGTTAATGCGCTAGCTTCACTTCTTGCAAAACGCTTAGGCGCGGTTCGCGCACTTACATTAATTAATAATACTTCTCATGCTCCCCTCGTCACTTCTTTAGGCGTTGATGCAATCATTAGCCCACGTAAAATTACGGTTTCTAAAATTCTTCAATATGTCCGTCGAGGACGCATTCGATCTGTTCATTCTTTGGGTGAAAATTTTGGCGAGATAATCGAAGCTGAAGCCGTTCAAGCTTCAAGCTTAATTGGTGCTACAATTCAATCTTTAAATAGTGATAAAGAAATTATTGTCGCGGCCATTATTCGAAATGGGGAAGTTATTATCCCACATGCATCTACCGTAATTCAATTGGAAGATCGTATTATTCTTATGGTGGAAAACCGCGCGATTTCAAAGATTGAAAAATTATTTTCAGCCAGAATTGACTATTATTAATTTGAATAAGAAAGTGGGTTATCTCTCTATTTTTAAATTGAGATATCCCAATATCTTAAAGACTATTCTTCATCCTGAGTACTAGACGATTGTAAGAACTCTTGTATGTGAGTTGGAAGATTTCTTACTCAATAGCTTTCCAATTCATTAAATACCTTTAAAAAAGTAGACTGTAAGTTTAAAAGCACTGACGCAATAGCTTGTATTTGTTCCAGATAAGAAATTTGTTGGCGGATTTTATCTTCTTCAGTACCCTCGGTTCTTACGATTCTTATACAAATAACTAGTCGTTCCTGAAGTATGAGTTTTTGGAAGATTATGTGCTGCATTTGGCCTGCA
>MKUV01000032.1 GCA_001898725.1 Caedibacter sp. 37-49 | reverse complement strand
TTCTACCCTAAAATAATTCTCTGTACTATAGGCGCTTCCTTGCTTTTCTTCATACTTCAGAATCGACTAGTTATGTAGAAGCATATTTTTTGTTTTTAGCAAAAAAAGACGTAGCAGCGCAGTTAGGGTAAACAATAGCCAATGTTCTAAGAGGCTCAATAATCACATCCACAGCAATTAATAAAACAAAAACTGCTCCTAATGGCAAACCCAGTGGTTCTAAAACGATTGAGATAAGCGCTATACTTGCAAGGCCTGTTGCTCCAGAGGTTGTGATCCCAGCAATAATTGAACCAAACAATATAACATTATAGGTTATAAACGTAAGCGGCACATTATAAAGTTGGGCAATAAAAACGGCTGTAAAAGCGAAATAAAGGACATTCCCATATCGACAAATCGTAATGCCTAATGGAAGAAGTAAATTTGTTGTAATTGGATCAAACTTTAATTTAGCTGTAAAAGCTTCAGTCGCTTCTGACATAGCAAGGAAACTATTCCGTGTGGTTAAAGCAACGATGGCTGTTGTTCCCATGACACTTATTGATTCTAAATATTTACCCTTAAAATTCACCCATATAATAATGCTTGATAAAAAAATAAGAATAAAAAATGCAAACGTAAGACTGCAAATAAAATTTGTCATGACAAACAAAAGTGATAAATCAATCTTCGAAATTTGATCAGCCATTAAACTAAAGACTCCGAGAGGAAGAACAAAAGTTAGCCAACTTAAGATTGTTTGTAATGCTTTTTGCGTGTTTTCAAAAAGAGCTAATAAAACTTTTTGCGAAGAGGACTCAATTGAGCCAATTGCCGTACCTAAGATAATCGTAAAAATTACGATTTGAAGAATTTTACCCTCTGCAAGTGCAGCAAAGAAATTTTTTGGAATAAGTTCAGAGATAAATTGATTAAAATTCTGAAAAGCATCGAGTTCAATTGAAGTCTGCAAATCAACTTCTCGAATCATAGAAGAGGCAGAGTCTTTCATGATTTTGGCGAGCATTTTTTCATTAATATTATGACCTGGTTCGAATATAGCTGCACATAGTAACCCAATCATCGTGGATATAATAAGGCCAAGCAAAAAGACAAGAAGGATATAACTTATGGAAACTTTTAAGCCTTTTGATTGTATGAAACGTGCGATGCTACAAGTAATCATTACAATAATAAGGGGAACAACAGACATTTGAAGAGCTGAAAGATAGATTTTTCCTAAAGGGGAGATTAAATAAGCAAGATCCTTCTCATGAATGCCAACCATTATTCCCAGAAAAATTCCGCCTAATACACTACAAGGATTCGTAAAGACCTTTTTCAAAAGTTGGGTGTTTAGATAAGTATTAGACATACTTTATTTATCCTTAAAATGATAAATTCCATCCCAATTTTTCGGAGGAGGTTCTTTTAAATATTGTTGGCATCTTTCTATATACATTTGAGTGGGATAATCTTGACCAAAAGTCTTAAGCATTTCTTCAAAATGATTTAAAGCTTCTTCCCATCTTTTTTCATGGTATAGGTGGTATCCAATTGTGAATTGTGAACATAAATTTTGTTGTTCTTTTGTTGGTAAGAGACTGGGATCATTATCCTTAAGAGCAAGAAGTTCATAAATTGTAACGCTTGTCTCCTTACCCTTAACGTTAACTTTATCTAGGGGGCGAACAACTCCTTCATCTCTAATTTCTTTTTGCGCTTTTTCACCAATAATAATCCGTGTATTATAATATTTGTTAGTACCTTCCAATCGAGATGCTAAATTCACAGTATCTCCCAAAGCTGTATAATTTAAACGATCAAAAGAGCCTATTGTTCCCACGAGCGCATCTCCAGTTTCAATTCCAATTCGAGTGATAAGAATAGGTTTCTTTTCTGCTTCCCATTTTCGATTTAGTTCATCTAAGCGTTTCTGACAATATAGGGCTGTTTTGCAGGCATTTAAGGCATGATGCTTGTCATTGAGAGGAGCTCCCCAAAATGCCATAATTGCGTCACCAATATACTTATCAATTGTACCATTTTGATTAATTATAATTTCTGATAACGCTGCAAAATATTCTGAAATGTGAGACATTAATTTTTCAGGGGGATAAGCTTCACTGACGCTCGTAAACCCTTGGATATCCGTAAAAAATAAAGTAATTTTTTTAATATTTCCGCTTATACGAACTTCTTGAGAACGTTGAACTAACTTCTTAACTAGTGCTTTTGGAACAAATTTAGCAAAAGTTTTAAGACTTTGTCTCATAGCTGTCATTGAATTTTCGAGGACTTGGATCTCATAAATATAAGATGAGATGGGTTCCGCATCAAAAATTTCAAAATTTTGAATTTGGCTTGCTTGTTCCGAAAGTTTCATAATCGGTTGCGAAATTCTTTTTGCAAGAAACCCTATAAAAAATACTGAAAATATTAGAATGATAAAAGAAATAATAAGAATTTGTCGTTGCGTTTGAACTGCAGGGCCAACGATATCATTTGTTGGAACAACCACACCAATCAGCCATTTGTGTTCAAATGATTTCGGAAAAGATTTAAAATAAGCAATATATTCAATGTTTTGATAATTAAAAATAAACTTTTCTTTTTTGTTTTGTTGATACTCTTGAAAGGCTATATTTAGATATTTGTCCTTTATATCTTGAATTGATAACATTGAAACTTCGTCGCCATCAACTCCAACGGTTTGTGATGGGTCTGGATGAGCAATAATTTGTCCATCTGTATTAACAATAAAAGTTATTCCATTGTTTCCAATTCGTAATTCTTGTAAAAATTTAGAAAAAGTATCTATGTTAATATCAACAGCGGTTACTGCAAATAATTTACCATCTTTATCAAGGATCGGCATTGCAGCTGTAATGCCAGGCTTTTTGTTCGTATTGAAGACGTAGATTGAACTCCATCTAAATTCTCTGTCCTGAGCAACGTCAGAATACCAGCTACGTTGTCGATGATCATATAAAACTTTAGTTATATTTTCAGATTCAATAATTTTTCCAGTTGCATCAATATAGTACCAACTTTCTAGGGGTTGAGTAATAGAATGATCAATAAGACGGATCGCAAATTTTGCTGTTGCTGGAAGTAGGCGAGAAGGATCAGCACGATAAGTTGGTTTATCTGAAAGTCGTCTTACTTGAAGGAAGCGTCCTTTATCACTTCCAATATAATAATTTGAAATGCTTGGATAAATCCTAAGAGTATGCTCAATGTAAGTTAATAATGATTGATTATTAATATTTATGTCTTCTTCCACTCTAACAAGTGTGGAGCCTAGTTCTGATAAAGATTTTGCAACAGTAAGAGGGGCGATAGTTTTTTCAATAACAGATTCACTTACTTCAGAGATTAAGTTTTGAGAAAGGTTTAAGAGCGCCTGGGTACTATTGTGATAAGTATACCAAATAATTGAGAGAGATGTCGCCAAAATAAGACAAAAGAAACTAGAGATAATATCAATTTCTAGCTTTCGACTTTTAAAGCTGAAATTAATTTTCAGCATAAAATTTATCCTTTTTCATATTACTTATGATTAATTGTGCCCTGTAATTCGTTTAATTTTTGTAAATATTTTTCATTTTTTTTAAGAATCATATCGGCATCGTATTGGATTTGATTAGTCTCTAAAAAGCCATTAATCCATAAAAGAAAATGCAAACGATTGCGAGGAACGACCATCCGAATTGAGTCCTGTTGTGACTTAATAATAAGAGATAATAACTTTAAATTAGCATCAGGTCTTGCTAACAAAAATTTACGCGTTTCAATCTCATCTCTAAAAAGTGCAAGAATCTTACCTTGTAAAAGTGAGTCAATCCCTATAGGATCCCAGTTTTCAACTTCATGAATTGAAGCATTAGGAAATATGTTTCTTGCAAAATCTACATAAGAACTTTTTTTAACGACGCCTATTTTTGAATCTAGTTGCGAAAAAAGTTCGCTTAATGAGTTTGCCTGACGAGTTCTTTTTATTCCTGCATACGCTAGGCGATTCACAAGCATAGCTTTACGAAAAGTAGCATAAGGTTTAGTATACAAGACCTTTTTGGCTCGTTCATCCGTATAACTAAGTTTGGATACACCTAAATCAGCTTTACCTGTCGCAACAAGATTTACAACTTCATCATAAGTTTGAGCTGTACGATTAATTTCTAAAGTGACGCCTAATTCTTTTGCAATTTTCTCACTAAGTTCAATATCAATGCCATCCAATTTACCATCTGGAGTCGACATAAAAAAAGGTGGATTATCAATTTTTAAAACGGCAACGATTAATTTTCCCTTGGCAATGATATCTTGTATGTCTTTAGAATAATTATTTTCTATAGGCATAATTTCTGACGTAGCTACTGCAAAGCAAGCATATAGAATTTTAAAAAATATAAAAAATTTTCTTCTGAAAAACAATGATGCTAGCATTGATATAAGTCCTTTATTTTTAAGCATATAACTTATCATTTCAAAGTTTCTGGTGCAATATATGAGAAGTTTCTTGAAGAGCAACCTGAGCAACAATTCTTAAAGGATCAATATGGTATGAGGGATTAAATCCATACTGGTTAATCACAAGGGAGATTTCCGTGCAACCTAATAAAACTCTTTTTGCGCCTTGTGATAATAATAGTTGAACGCCTTTGAGAATCGTTTCATGAGCATTCATCGAATGAAAAGGATCAGTTTTGACTTTATAGATAGCCTGATGCAGCTTTTGTTGGTTAGCTAGGTCCAAATATAAAACTTCAACGCCAACGTTTTCTAAAAGGTCTTGATAAACTTTTAATTTTCTTTCTCCTGATGTTGTTAAGATGCCAATTTTATCACCTGAAGAAAATTGCGTTTTAATAAAGTTTACTGTTGCCTCAACTAAATTTAGATATTGTAAATATTCGAAATATTCTCGATCCCATAATGCCAAAAATTCTTTTAAGATTGGTTTAGCAAAAAAAGTATTACATGCGATACACGCAACAATAGGGCGTTTATATGTTTTTGCCAATTTCTCAAGTTGCTGAAAAATTTTAAATACTGGAAAAGCTGGGTTTAGATTGATTTTACCTTCCAAAAAGGAGGTTCTATCTGGAATTTCACTGCCGAAAGAAAAATGAATAATGTCAGTATAATCTTGATCTTTTTCAATGTGAAAATTGTTACGCATCTCATTAAAAAGAAGATTTTGGAGAAATTCTCCACTCGCAGGCCCCATGCCACCAACAATAGCAATTATTTTACTTTTTAATTCCATGATATTTTCTTTATTCTTAATGTCATAAGTATAAACTAGAAAAAATTAATAAATTCTTTCTACTTCAATTGCTTCGGAAACCTTGACAGTCATTCAATAGGGAGGTATAGACTTGTAATTCCTAAGATTTTGGCGGAGTAGCTCAGTTGGTTAGAGCGGCGGAATCATAATCCGTGTGTCGGGGGTTCAAATCCCTCCTCCGCTACCATTCTTTTAAAAAATGGGAACGAAGAACATTATCATCTCAGTAATGTTTGGGTACGTCTTTGTAAAGCCTCCCAAATTGTTTGATCTAATCCATATATATCATCGGAAAAATGATAATTACCTTCTTTATCAAACCAAACTGTTAGATATGTAATATGAACAGGAATCGGAAAAGATAAGTGAATATTCGTAGTTTTATTGCTATTAATCTTCTCTTGAATAAGATCAGAATTAATATGGCCATTGTTCTGTAAAATAAATAATGCAAGCTCAATTGGTTTAGAAACTCGGATGCAACCAGAACTAAAATTTCTTTTAGCTTTGCTAAATAAAGCTGTATCAGGCGTGTCATGCAAAAAAATTCCAAAAGGGCTTTGAATATTAAAAAATATTCTCCCCAGGGCATTAAGAGAGCCAGGCGCTTGTGTTAGAGAAAAAGGAAATTCTTCTGCATCAACTTGAGACCAGTTAATTTGTAATGGATCAACAGAATTTCCATTATGATCCCGTATTGTATAACCTTTCTTTATCATTGAAGCTGGATCTCGTCTTAGAAGAGGAAGTTTATCTTTTACAGCAATACTGTGAGGAACATACCAAGTAGGGTTAAAGCGAATTTCAAAAATTGTAGATGAAAAAACGGGCGTTTTTCTTAATTTCTGACCAATAATAATTGGCATTCTTAGAGTTTCTTTGTGATCTTTAT
Organism: Caedibacter sp. 37-49; assembly: GCA_001898725.1. GTDB lineage: Bacteria > Pseudomonadota > Alphaproteobacteria > Caedimonadales > Caedimonadaceae > Paracaedimonas. The sequence continues at coordinate 55,438 of MKUV01000032.1, read as the reverse complement.
AACCGACTAAGATAAATCCAGCGATATTAACAATAAGATATTGTTCTCCTATATCATGGGGAAACCAACGCCATCTTTCCATTGTCACAATAATTTGCTTTATACGTTCTTCTGGGGGAGTATTCAGAGCTTTCAAAGTTTCTGAACCTAAAATACCATCTGTCTCTTGACCATAAATTTTTTGGAAAGCAAGCAAAGCATTTTCAGTTTCTGTATCAAAATGACCATTAACTGTACCTTGATAAATTTTATGTTGTTTAAGATTAGTTTGAAGTTGTGCAACAAGTGAAGGATTTTTTTGAAATTCTTTGAAAGATTTAGGAGAATTTATTATTGCCCAGTTATTTAGCATTTGAAGAGAGCGATAATATTCCAACATTTTTTTCAAAAATTGGTAATCAGGACGATTAATTGTTAATTTTTTGAACCACTCTCCTGAAGGATCATTATTATTTCCTTTATAAAGAATGTCAGAAGCATCAATAGAGGAGGGATTAATATAAAGCAAAGGGCTAATTTTTTTTGGCGTCAAACGTTCTCCAAAAAGATCATCGATATAGTCCATAGCCAATTCTGAGACTAGAATCTCAAGCTCATTTAAAGATTCAATTGAATAAGGAGGATTGGTTAATTTTTCTATTTTAGAAATTTTCTTTAAGTAATCTTTTGGTTCTAACCCTTCGTTGTCAGCTTTCTTTACTGTTTCTAAAATAGCTGAAACCGCAATGGTGGGGCCCGTTGAAGTAACCCATTGCGGCTTAAAATTGTTCTTTTCGTAAAATTTAGCGAGTTGTTGCTCTTTTTCATTTAAGCGATAAGGCAAAATGCCATGATGAAATTTATTTGATAAATTAGTATTTAATGTGCTTAACAATGAGGATGCATCAGCTATTTTTGCATCAGAAATTATAAACAAAACAACAATAAAAATTAAAATTTTTCTCATTTAATCACCTATATGTAAATGAGCATTTTCATACCTTCTTATTTTAATTAATCATAACTTCCTTTCCAAAGTATAAAAAAGGCATTATATTTTTAAAAAAAGGAGGCTTAAATGGATTTTTCTCTTACTTTTACAATTCTAGTTTTAGTGCTTATGTTGTTTTTTATCTTTTCTGCAGTAAAGTCCGTTTCGCAAGGTTATGAATGGACTATCGAGAGATTTGGTCGTTATATTCGTACGCTAGAACCTGGACTCAACTTTATTATTCCTTTTGTAGATAGGGTTGGAGCTAAAATTAGTATGCAAGAAAATGTTTTTGATGTGCCTTCTCAAGATATTATAACTCAAGATAATGCTATGATAAAAGTTGATGGAGTTGTTTTTTATCAAGTATTAAATGCAGCTAAAGCAGCTTATGAGGTTGCAAATATTGATCGTGCAATGGTTAACCTTGCTATGACGAATATTCGTACAGTCATGGGGGGGATGGACATGGATGAACTCCTTTCAAACCGTGAAAAGATTAACACCTCCTTATTACATGTTATTGATGAGGCAACAACTCCTTGGGGAGTCAAAGTAACACGGGTTGAAATTAAGGATATCACACCTCCAAAAGATCTTGTTGATGCAATGGCACGCCAAATGAAAGCAGAGCGTGAAAAGCGAGCTGCAGTACTTGAGGCAGAAGGAGAAAAGCAGTCTGCAATTTTAATTGCGGATGGTGCTAAGCAATCGGCTATTCTTGAAGCAGAAGGAAGAAGAGAAGCGGCTTACCGCGATGCAGAGGCTCGTGAACGACTAGCACAGGCTGAAGCAAAAGCTATTGAATCTGTTTCACAAACAATCTCAAAGGGAAACCCTCAGGCAGTTAACTATTTTGTCGCTCAAAAATATGTTGATGCTTTGCAAACAATTGGTTCTGCGGATAACCAAAAAATATTATTCTTACCTTTAGAAGCTTCAAGTGTAATTGGCGCTATTGGGGGAATTAGTGAAATTGCAAAAGAAGCTTTCGCTCCAAACAATACAATAAAGAAAAAAGAAAATTAACAGATGTCTTTTCTTCATAATATCACAGTGTGGCATTGGTGGATTTTAGGGATTATCTTTTTAATTCTTGAGCTTGTCGTCCCTGGTGCTAGTTTTGTGTGGCTTGCAATTGCAACAGGCTTAGTAGGCCTAATTCTTTTAGCATTTCCTTCTTTAGGTTTAGGGTACCAATTATTATTATTTTCGTTTCTTTCTATTCTCTCAGTTATTTTATACTTACGTTTGAGATCGAAGCCAAAAAATGCATCAAATTTAAATAGGCGAGCAGAACAGTATATAGGACATGTTTTTGTTTTAGAAAAGGCGCTTAAAAATGGACAAGGGAAAGTTCAGTTAGGGGACACAATTTGGACTATTGAAGGTCCAAATTGCGCTCAAGGAACGACAGTTAAAGTTATTTCTGCTAAAGAAAGTACTCTTAAGGTAGAAGTTTTATAAAGCATTTAGCAGAAATATTTTTTAATAATTAAGACTAAAAACGTGTTATAAGATTTTGTTATTTATCTTAATAGATTTAAGTATAACAGGATCTCGTTCAGTATAATTACCATTGAATAAACCTGTATAAGTACATGTTATTTCTATTTTTCCTGCATGAGTAATTCGATGCGCGTGGTTTAGAGTAGTTGCTCGTACTTGAGAGTTATAAACGTGCCATAAGATATTTTCTGTTTCCATAGCAAATTGTTCGTCCTTACCTGCTTTGTCCTGAACAACTAGAACTTTTTTAGGATCCGGACATAGTTTTGCAGGCGCTTCTTCTGGCGCTGAAAAACCTTTAGTTGTTGCAGATAAGATTAGAGCTGCGCCCACTAAAATATATAATGTTTTTTTCATATTAACCCCTTTTCTTTTTAAATATATTAGTATTTTACTAACGAAGGGTTAATCGCTAAAGTTATTGACAGGATCACTATATGATCAGCCACCTATGGATTAGCTTTAATTATCTTATTTTTTTTAAGGTACGAACCAATTCAGGTTCTTTCTCTTCTTTTACTGTGGGAATTTCAAACTCAGGTTCATAAAAGCCTTGTGGTTTTTTAATTTTTCGAGCTTCTCTAATTTCGTTTTCAAGCTGTTGAGCAATACTTTCACCTCGATCAAGAAGGAATGAAAGTTCATCTTTTAATGCAGATGCTTTAAGACGTTGTTCGCTTAAGGATTTTAGGACTGTCTCTTTTAATTCTTTGAGCTCTTTTATAGTGGATTCCGCTCTATTTAAAGAAGATGAAAAATTTACAATAAACGTTTCTAACTGATGTCTATTTTTTTTCAATTGTTGATTCAAAATAAATACATAAATCAGAGTAGCAATTAAAAGAGTAACTGCGATAAGATCCATAATAATTGAAAATGTCATTTTTTTCCTTACCTTGCATTGAGTGTATTATGCTTAATTTGAATTGCAAATGAATTGTTAGATTGACCTAATTCACCTGTCATGAGTTCAACACCACTGCTTTCTAATGCGATTAAAGAAGATAATTTTATAGGAAGCTTTATTTGAGTGCCTACTTCCCAAGTAAAAATTTCTTCCAATGAAAAAGTTAAAGAAGATAACTTTGCTTCAATAGTTATATTTGTGCTTTCAAGTTCTTTGACTAAATAGTTTTGCCATAGCATAGAATATAGTTGCTTATGGCTATCATCCTTTTTATTTAGCTTTTGTATAAAATCTTCTAAGAATGTTATGGGAAAAATTATATTAAAATTACTTACTGAAGAGTCTATTCTAAACATAAACTTTGTGAAGAGAGACTTATCAGTAAGATTACTTACTTTTAATAAATCAGAGAACTTATTTTCATTTTCTAAATAGAATTCATACTTAACAAATTTACTAAAAGCATTTTGAAGTGATACTAATAGAGGGGCGATAAAGTACAGAATAATATTATCTTCGATTTTCGTTAATTGTCTTTCATAAGTTTTACATGGCTCTTTTGTGTGACTACCTCCCAAAAGGGAGTCAATTAAAGAAGAAAAACACTCTGAACTAAAATTAATAAGTAAGGGTGAATTGCATTCCTTAGATCTAATTACTCGAGTTACGCCTGCTATTAATGTTTCTTCAAGATAGTCTTTAAGTGAGATAAGTTTTGTATCTTCGGAAACGTACGTAACGTCATCACTTTTTGGTAAAATTCTACGCCAATGATTTAAACATTTTTGAGAAAAATTCTTTAAAATATTATTTAGAAAAGTAACATTATCATATTTGCTTTTCTTCGTTTCAATTAATTTTTCAAAGCCAGAAAGTACTTGTTTTTTAGGGGAATTATAGTGATCAAGAAGACTTTCAATTTCATCTTGGTTAAGAATAGGTTCTTTATTAAAAAGTTCAGGTTCTTCAAACCTAATACTTTCTTCCGATGAAAATTGTTCCCATTCATCTGAAAAAAACCATTCTTTTGAGGAGAGAGCTGCATTATTTGAGCTCAATGACGTCTCCATTAACTATGTGAGCTAGTTTAGCAGAATGAAGTAGTTGTATTTGCAAAAATAATCCCCTAATTTTTAATCTCACCTATAAAATGTTATGTGTATGATGGTAAGTTAAAGGTTTATTTTATAGATTAAATTTGAAACCTTTTCTAGAGACAAAAACTTTTTAAAGAAAAAATGAGTTGCATATACTCTTGTTACATTAAGACTTTATGGCGATAAAAAGTGATTTTTTATCAAAGGGAATTGATAGATTCATTAAAAAAGCATATCAATAACAATAAAGTTATACAATTAAGGAAAATATATGAATTGGATTACTGATTTTGTTCGTCCTAAGCTTAGAGCTCTTGTCGGTAAAGATATCCCAGAGAATTTATGGGATAAATGCTCAAAATGCGAACAAATGATTTTTCATCGTGATTTAGCTGAGAACAACTTTGTATGTCGTCATTGTGGTCATCATATGCGACTTGAGGCTAAAAAGCGTCTTGAATTACTTTTTGATGATCAGGAATATACGCGCATTCCAATTCCTCAAGTTAAGCATGACCCATTGAAATTTAAGGACTTAAAGAAATATTCTGACAGATTAAAGGAAGCTCGTCAAAAAACAGAAGAAGAGGACGCTATACTAATCGCGGTAGGTCGAATAGGGGGACATAAATCAGTTATTATTGCCTTTGAATTCAACTTCATGGGAGGTTCTATGGGGGCAGCAGTAGGTGCAGGGTTTGTTGCTGCTGCTCAAGCTGCAATTAAATATAAAGCACCTTTAATCGTTGTTCCTTCTTCCGGTGGTGCTCGAATGCAGGAAGGTATCTTATCCCTAATGCAAATGCCACGTACCACTATAGCTGTACGTCAGGTAAAAGAAGCTGGTTTGCCATATATTACAATTTTAACAGACCCAACAACAGGAGGCGTATCTGCTTCCTTTGCAATGTTAGGCGATATTTCGATTGCGGAACCTGGAGCGATGATAGGTTTTGCAGGTGCTCGCGTTATACAGCAAACAATAAGACATGCATTACCTGAAGGTTTTCAAACAGCGGAATATCTCCTAGAACATGGTATGATTGATATGGTTGTTCCTAGACGTGAAATGAAAGAACGTTTAATTACATTATTAAATTTATTAATGAAATCTCGCATTTAGGATGCCCCATTTTAATCTAGATATTTTTTCTAGAAAATTTCCCATAAGAAAAAAGTTTGATTTAAATCTTTTTATTAAGTTATTAAACAAATTGGGTTCTCCATATTTAAGACTTCCTCCTACAATTCATGTGGCGGGAACGAATGGCAAAGGTTCAACGATTGCTTTCTTAAGAGCCATTTTTGAGTCCGCTGGGTACAAGGTTCATGTCTATAGTTCACCTCATCTCATCAGAGTTAATGAACGAATTATTATTGCAGGAAAAGAAATTGAAACTTCATATTTTATGCACTTAGTGCATACATGTGAAGAATATGCTAAATATTTCAAGGAATTAACTTGGTTCGAACTTATAACAGCAGTAGGATTTCTTGCTTATGCCGAAAATTTTGCTGATGTTTTACTCTTAGAAACTGGAGTTGGGGGTCGTCTTGATGCAACAAATGTTATTAATAATCCACTTGTTACAGCAATAACGCCCATTTCTTATGACCACATGAGTTATTTAGGAAAAAGTTTAAGTGAAATTGCTTACGCAAAAGCAGGGATTTTTAAAACTGGAACTCCAGCTTTTTCAACTGTACAATTTAAAGAAGCTGCTCAAACTCTTGTTAAGTGTGCAAAAGATCTTTCAATTCCATTCTTTTTAGAAGGCCAAGATTGGAATATTCAAGAAAATCAAGGAAAACTTATTTATAATTCTAATTTAACGTGTACAGACATTAGTTTAAAAGGAAAACATCAATTCCAAAATGCTGGTTTAGCATTAAGTATTGCATCCTTTTTACAAAATATTTTTAAGTTAAATGAAATTCACTTAAAACAAGGTATAGCATCGGCCATTTGGAAAGGAAGATTACAAAATATGACTTCTACTTTCTTGATGAATTATCTTGTTAAAGGTTCAGAAATTTGGCTTGATAGCGCTCATAATGAAGGAGGGGCTCGAGCATTAATTGAATCTGTGAGAAATTGGAAGTTCTTACCAACTTACTTTATTGTGGGAATGTTAAATCATAAAGATCCGCAAGGTTTTCTTTTAATACTTTCTGAATTAGCTCAAAGATTTTATTTTATCCCTATTTTAACTTCTGAGAACCATGTATTGCCTGAAGAATTTATTAAGATTATCTCACAAAAAGATGGTTTTATTGCTAGTAGTGTTATTGACGCTTTAGAAAAAATTGCTAAGTTTTCTTCCTCTCCTGTAAGAGTTATTATTTGTGGTTCAGTTTATTTGGCAGGAGATGTTCTAAACATGGTAGAAAATCAAGATGAGAAAACATCATAAAGCTCTTTTAAATTGGTACGATCTTAAAGGAAGGGATCTTCCTTGGCGGGCGAAAGGTAACCAAAAAACAAACCCCTATCATGTGTGGTTAAGCGAGATCATGTTGCAACAGACGACAGTTGTAACTGTCATTCCTTATTTTTTATCCTTCATAAAGAAATGGCCTACAGTTCAAGCGTTGGCCCAAGCATCATTAGATGACATTCTTCATGCGTGGCAGGGTTTAGGGTATTATACAAGAGCAAGGAACTTATATCTTTGTGCAAAGGAAATAGTTAATGACTATAATAGTCAATTCCCATGCAGCTCAAGTGAATTAATTAAACTCCCAGGGATAGGACCTTATACGTCAAAAGCAATTGCTGCAATCGCTTTTAACGAACAAGTTTTGCCTATAGACGGGAATATTGCGCGTATTCTTGCCCGTCTTTATGCGATTTCAACGCCATTGCCTGAGGGGATGATTTCAATACAAAATGCTGCTTTTGAATTTACACCCGAATTAAGGCCAGGTGATTTTGCACAAGCTATGATGGATTTAGGAGCTTCTCTCTGTACATCTAGAAGTCCAGTATGTTTAGAATGTCCTTTTCGATTAATATGTAAAGCTTATGCCGTGGGTACTCAGGCAGGACTGCCTGTAAAAAGTAAAAAGCCAATAAGACCTAAAAAATATGCAGTCGCGTATATTCTAAAAAGAGAAGATGGGGCAATTTTACTTAGGAAAAGACCTGAAAATGGTTTGTTGGGGGGGATGATGGAAATTCCTACATCGAAATGGAGTACGACAAAATTAAAAATGAATGATGTTCCTAAAAATGCTCCTATTGCCATAGATTGGGAATCTTCTTCTATTGAGATTAAGCACAGTTTTACGCATTTTGATCTTGAAATTATGATTTATTCTGGAAATATAAGTATGGAAAAATCTCAAGCATTAGAAGGTTTTTGGGTTTTTCCTCATCAAATAGGTAATTACGCTTTACCAACATTATTTAAAAAAATTATTGAACCGAGCTTAAAACTTATTGAGACCCATTGACGTTCTTAAAAACGCCAGGCATTGTGTGAGCATTATAAATATTAGGAGAAAGCTTATTACTCAAAGTTCTTCTTCATTGTTAACACCTTCGCATCAAGAGTTGGCAAATGCTATTCGATTCTTGAGCGTTGATGCTATTGAAAAAGCTAAGTCAGGTCATCCTGGGCTCCCTTTAGGAATGGCTGATGTAGCCACTGTTTTATACCAATATTTTTTAAAGTTTAATCCAAAAGATCCCACATGGTATGACCGCGATCGCTTAGTTCTTTCAGCCGGGCATGGATCTATGTTGTTATATGCTCTTAATTACTTAACAGGTTATGAGGATATGACGATCGAGTCTTTAAAGAACTTTCGTCAACTCGGGACTCATACAGCAGGGCACCCAGAAAAAGATCATTATTTAGGTATAGAAACAACGACGGGTCCATTAGGGCAAGGCTTAGGAAATGCTGTGGGAATGGCTATTGCTGAGAATCTTTTGCGCACGCAATTTGGTGAGCATCTTTTTAATCACTATACCTATGTTATCGCAGGAGATGGTTGCCTTATGGAGGGGATCTCACATGAGGCCATCTCTCTTGCTGGGCATTTAAAATTGTCGAAGCTTATTGTTTTATTTGATGATAATCATGTAACGATTGATGGTCCTACAGATTTATCAGTATCGGATAATCAATTAAAGCGCTTTGAAGCTTGTGGCTGGGAAGTGCATGCCATAGATGGCCATAATCCAGATGAGATTTATAAGGCTCTTCAAGAGGCACAACAAGCAAAAGTCCCATCGTTGATTGCTTGCCGTACAACGATTGGTTATGGTGCTCCAACAAAAGCAGGAACTTCAGCAATTCATGGTTCTGCTCTTGGAGAAGAAGAGATTTTAAAAATGCGCAAAGCTTTAAATTGGCTTTGCCCTGCTTTTGAAATTCCCGATAGTATTCTCAGTGTTTGGCGTGATTTTGGTAAAAGAAGTGATAAAACTTATCAATCTTGGCAAAATAATTTTGCGGCTTCTAAACCAGCTATTAAACAAGAAATTCATCGGCGTTTTAGGGGTGAACTCCCAAAAGGTATTCAAGAGGATCTAGAAAAATTAATAGATCATTTTTACCATCAAAAACCAACCTTATCTACGCGTATTCTGTCTGGACAGGTTCTTGATGTTTTAGTCCCAAGATTGCCAGAATTGTTAGGTGGATCAGCAGATCTTACTGGTTCCAACAATACGAAAGTTAATGAAAGTCATACTATTTCTACTCCTCAGTTAGTTGGAAATTATATTCATTACGGTGTAAGAGAACATGCTATGGCCGCAGCTATGAATGGCATAAATCTTCATGGCGGTTTTATTCCATATGGTGGAACTTTTCTTGCTTTTAGTGATTACTGTAGACCTTCTATTCGTCTTTCTGCGCTTATGGAGAACCATGTCATTTATATTATGACTCATGATTCCATTGGTTTAGGTGAGGATGGTCCTACACATCAACCTGTTGAACACTTAGCTGCATTAAGAGCGATCCCAAATCTTAATGTTTTTCGTCCGGCTGATGCTATTGAAGTTGTAGAATGTTGGGAATCAGCTTTAAAAGATCAAAAAATTCCTTCAATATTAGTTTTAACAAGACAAAATCTTCCATTTCTTCGGACAGCTAAGACTTCAGAAAATTTGTGTAGAAGAGGTGGATATGTTTTAAGTGAAGATAACAAAGCAGAAGTTACACTTTTGTCTACAGGATCTGAAGTCTCAATTGCAGTAGAAGCTCAACAAATATTAAAAATGAAAGGAATTTCAGCTCGAGTTGTCTCATTACCATGTTGGCGTCTTTTTGAAATGCAAGAAGCGGAATACCAGAAAAATGTCCTTGCGCCGCATACTCTAAGAATAGCCATTGAAGCTGCTGTTCCCTTCGGTTGGGAAAAGTTTATAGGTCCTGAAGGGGGATTTATAGGCATGCATGGTTTTGGAGCTTCAGGTGCTTATCAAGAACTTTACAAGCATTTTCGTATTACAGCGGAAGCAACTGTAGAATTAACAATAGATAAATTAAGGAGAAATAGATGACGCTTCGTGTAGCAATTAATGGATTTGGTCGTATAGGACGTCTTGTTTTTAGAGCAATAGCTGAAAATCATCATAAAGATATTCAAGTTGTTGCAATTAATGACTTAGCTGATATTGAAAGTAATGCTTATCTTTTACGTTATGATTCTGTCCATGGTCGTTTCCCTTCTGAAGTCAAAACCTCATCTACAGGCATTGATGTAGGCTTTGGAGAAGTTAAAGTATTAGCGCAAGCTGATCCAGAGAACCTTCCTTGGAGAGATCTTAATATTGATATCGTTTTTGAGTGTTCAGGCCGTTTTACTGAAAAATCTAAAGCAGAAAAGCACATTAAAGCTGGTGCCAAGAGAGTTTTAATTTCTGCTCCTGGTGAAGGTGCAGATTTAACTGTCGTGTATGGGGTTAACCACGATAAACTCTCAAAAGATCACATTGTTGTCTCAAATGCCTCCTGTACAACAAACTGCTTAGCGCCTGTTGCTTATGTTTTGCAAAAAGCGATAGGAATTGAGCGGGGCTACATGACCACAATTCATGCTTATACAGGAGATCAACGCTTAGTCGATACATTTCATAGTGATCCACGACGTTCTCGAGCTTCAGCGCTTTCAATGATTCCAACTTCAACAGGAGCTGCTAAAGCTGTAGGACTTGTACTTCCAGAATTAAAAGGTAAGTTAGATGGAACTGCTATTCGCGTACCAACGCCCAATGTTTCTTTAATTGATTTTAAATTTGATTCTAAACGAGAGACAACAGCTACAGAGATTAATGAAGCTATAGTAAAAGCTTCTCAAGCTGAACTTAAAGGAATTTTAGGCATTGTTAATGAGCCACTTGTATCCATTGATTTTAATCATAATCCAATGAGTTCTTCATTTGATTTAACGCAAACACAAGTGATTGAAGGACGTTTCTGCAGAGTATTGTCCTGGTATGATAATGAATGGGGCTTCTCAAATCGTATGGCAGATACGGCTAAGGTTATGCGTAAATTTTTATAATAATTATATTTTTAGTGTTGAAAGATTTTCTGCTTCACATTTTTCCCAACAATGATTATAGTTGCTTTAGATAATTAACTTTTATCTATATATGTATGTTTTTATTTTGAAAGGAGAGTGAGCAACGTGCTTGTAACAGTTCGCGATAATAATGTGGACCAAGCTTTACGTATGCTTAAGAAGAGATTGCAACGTGAGGGCGTGTTTCGTGAAATGAAACTTCGTCGTCATTATGAAAAACCTTCTGAGCGTAAGAAGCGTGAAAAAGCTGAAGCTATTCGGCGTATTCGTAAGCTTCAACGTAAACGAATCGAGCGCGATGGTTTCTAAAAACCATAGCTTATGAAATTTAAAACCCTTGAAATCTCTTTCAAGGGTTTTTTTATTAAACAAATTAATTTTTATTGGAAAAAGGAAATGCAAGAAATTATTAAAATATTTTTCTTTTTTAGTCATATCTTTAATGGTTCTCTTAATGTGTTATCAGAAACACGACTACAAGAGATTTTTGAGCAGAAAAATGCAACAATACAAGAGCTGAATGCTTTAGCGCAAAAGCATTTTTTACGTCCTAAGAATGCAGAAAGAATGTCAACTAAAGCTATTGAACATTATAAGAAACTTTGTTCTGGTTTGTCGTTAATTCAAAAAAAGCAAATTATTAGTTTGTTTTATGATTTTGGCTACATTTCTTCCATTTATCCAAAAAATAATATGAACCCTGATATTATACTAATTCAAGGGTCGACAGTCCAAAATATGCGAGAAAGGCTTATGTTTCTTGCAAAAATTATACAAAAAGACGTTGTACATCTAAAAAAAGAGACACAAATCGTTTTTCTAGCTGGAGAAAGAAAATTATTTCCAACAGAAACTAAAGAAGTCCTTTTAAATCCTGAACCTTATGTTCTAAACTTAAAATGGTCTTCCCCTAAAATTTTACCAAAAGATGAACGAGAAGCGGCTAAATTAGTGTGGAATCAATTAGAATTACCTTTGGTTCTTAGAGAAAAAACCCCTCTTTTTATTGAAGCAACAAAGCAACAAGGAGAAACGAGAGCTCAAACTATGGATTGTATTCAGCTATGGCTACAACATAATATTCCTCAATCACAGAAAAAAGTGCTGATGGTTTCTAATAACCCTTATGTTCAATATCAAATGAATGTTACTGAGCTTGGAATTTTAAAAGCAGGACTTAGCGATTATTTTGATGTTGAAGGAATTGGAAGATCATTTGATGTTAATGAAGACGAAGATATTGATATTACAATTGGCATTTTAATGGATACTTTAGCGCGTGTTTTATATGTTAAAAATCAATCTGAAGAATTAAAGCAAAAGAAGAACATTAAAGAAAATTTATAGGGTATTTTTCTAAATAGTTAGGTGCTGGCGCAGTTATTAATATCGAGTCTTTTTTTTGATATAAAGGTATTTCAAGAGAATACGCATGTAGATGAAGATTGTTAAAGTTTAAATCATCCTCCCCATATATGCGATCCCCAAGAATTGGATGCCCAATTGCAGCGCAATGAACTCGTAGTTGATGCGTTCTACCTGTTTGTGGTTTAAGTTCAAGCCACGATGTTTTTGTTGTTTCGCTTAGTACTTTGAAATGCGTAATTGCAGATTTACCTTGAGGATCAACTTTCATCCACCAATGGTACTTTTTTGTAGATTGTGGAGCCAATGGCAGATCTATCGCACCTTCTTTCTCAGAAAGAATTCCATTTACTATTGCCCAGTATGTTTTTTGTATTTGATTTCTTTGGAAAAGATGGCCTAAGCGCCTTAAAGCTTCAGGATGGCGCCCCAGCACTAAGCAGCCACTCGTGTCTTTATCAAGACGATGGGCAAGGGCAGGAAGTCGAGGCAAACCAAATTTTAATTCTTCAAAATACTTATCTAAACTGTCGTTCTTTTTAGCCCCTGAATGAACAGCAATACCTGCCGGTTTATTAAGAACTAGCATCATGGAATCACGATAAAGAAGGTGAGTTTGGATATTAAAGAGAGGATCAGCCATAAAAAGTTTAACTCAATAATTGGCGGAGGGAGAGGGATTCGAACCCTCGGTACGTTTACACGCACAACGGTTTTCGAGACCGCCCCATTCAACCACTCTGGCACCCCTCCAAACTTATTTTTAAAACTGAAGATAATAGATACTATTATTATACTCAAGCAAAAGATCTATTAATAAATTATGTTTTTAAAGCCCCTATTTTTCTTGACGTTTAATCTTTAACTCTCTACAACAAGCCCTATGGCGAACGTAGCTCAGTTGGTTAGAGCGTCGGTTTGTGGTACCGAAGGTCGTGGGTTCAAGCCCCATCGTTCGCCCCAGTGTTTAAAATGGTTTTAACTTTTCTGAGTTAAACTCTTCTTTTGTTAGGGGTAAAGGAGAGGCTATATTATAAGTGAAGTTTAAACGTGATCGCATTTCAGCCAATATTTTTTACTTCGGGGCTCTTTCTCATCTCACTTTCAATGGGAATGATTTTACCAGGTTTTTTAGATTTTTTTCATAACGATATCAATTGGCAGGCTTTTGCACTCTCATCAGGTATAACGCTTTTTGCAGGTATGTTGTTAGTCTTAGCAAATCGATCTAAAAAGATACAAAATCTTACTGTAAGAGATACGTTTCTTTTAACGACAATTAATTGGCTAACGACAGCCATTTTTGCTGCTCTTCCTTTTATTTTTACATATAGTACGCCTTCTTTAACGGATTCATTCTTTGAAGCTATTTCTGGTTTAACGACAACTGGAGCAACAGCTATTGCACGTTTAGATTATGCATCTCATGGGCTTATTTTATGGCGAGCACTACTTCAATGGTTTGGTGGTATAGGAATTGTTTTGATGGCACTTACTATATTACCTCTTTTAAGAATTGGTGGAATGCAGCTATTCCGAAGTGAATTTTCAGACCGTTCGGAAAAGATACTTCCCAAAGTCTCTCAAATTGCATCTGCAATTTTTGGGACTTATGTTTTTCTTACATTTGCTTGCATATTAGCATTATGGGGAGCTGGTATGACGTTTTTTGATGCTGTTTGTCACGCTCTTTCAACCGTTTCAACAGGAGGGTTTTCAACTTCTGAAGCATCCATAGAATATTTTGATGATCCTTATATTGAAGCTGTTTTAATTATTTTTATGATTATGGGCGCTATCACGTTAACCCTTTTTATACGTTGTATCCAAGGAGAAGTAAAAACCTTGTTTAAAGATCAGCAGGTTCGCACTTTATTTAAAATTCTTATTATTGCAAGCTTAGCAACGACTTTTTGGTTATGGCAAGAAGGGTATGAGTTTGGTTATGCATTAAGACACTCTATTTTTAATATAACATCCATTTTAACGACGACAGGATTTAATTCTCAAGATTACTCATTATGGGGTAATTTCCCAATCATGATTATGTTAGCGCTTTCGGTAATCGGTGGATGCACAGGATCCACTGCAGGCGGTGTTAAAATTTTCCGTTTTCAAGTAATGTATGCAACTGTAAAAGCACAAATTCTTCAACTAAGAAGACCTTATGGAGTTTTTATTCCTTTATATAATGGTAAACCTATACCTGATGGGATTTTTCTATCTGTTTTTACCTTTTTTGCTTTATTTATAACTTGTCTAGGTAGTTTAGCTTTAGCACTTTCCCTTTTTGAATTAGATTTATTGACCTGTTTATTTGCGGCTTTGAGCGTACTAAACAATATGGGAACAGGTTTTGGAGATATTTTAGGTGACCCAGGGTCTTACACTTCTTTACCTACGGGAGCTAAATGGCTTCTAATGGTAGGTATGCTTGTTGGTCGACTTGAATATATTACTATTTTAATTCTTTTTAGTCCTAAATTCTGGAGAGACTAAGTCTTTAAAGAAGCTTTTGTTGAGAGCATTTCATAACCCCGATATTCATAAGCAAATTCAATTTTCTTCTGATCAAAAACTGCTTTTAAGCGACGATTAAATTCTCTTCCTACGATCCAACGGCTTTTATCTGGAAGTGTTTTTATCCGTGCTTGCAACATTACGCCTGTTTCAGTAAATTTATCTACCCCCATAATCTCTAAGGGTTCCAGAATCATAGAATTATATTGAAGATCGTTGCGTATCTCAGCGTCTACTTGTTTTAAAGCTTCAAATGCTTTATCGACGTTTTCGGAATATGAAAGCCCGATTTGAAGAAGATAATAAGAAAAATTTTTAGACATATTCGTAATTTTTGTAATGCCGCTAAAAGGAAGGGTATGTAAATTTCCTTCTGAATCTCGTAGACGGACTGTCCTAAGAGAAATTGCTTCAACATTTCCATTTTGACCATCAATTTGAACAATGTCTCCAACATTTATAGTGTCTTCAACAAGAATAAAAATTCCAGTTATGATATCTTTAACTAAAGATTGGCTTCCAAAGCTGAAAGCGATACCAATTACACCAACACCAGCCAAGAGAGGCGTGATATCCAGGTTAAGTTCAGCAAAAATAATTAAGGCAACAAGAGCAAATAAAATAAATCTGCTGATATTTTGAACAAGCGGCTTAATAGTTAAAAGTCTTTGTTTTCTGATGTTACCTTTATGTTGCTTTGTAGAGCGGTTAAAAAAACGGTCAATCACATATTCATTTATTTCCCAAGCCAAAATACTTAAAAGTAGAATTAAAAGAATATTCAGAAATGATGAAGGAAGATTTTCGATTTCTGTGAAAAAATCTAACGCTTCAATATCCAAAATTTCTAACGATAAGAAAAGGAGGCAAATAATAATACTTACGCTAATAACCATTGAAAGAAAAATAGTATAGAAATTTTTTCGTGGCATAACATGAGGCAAATGGTGTGTAACATGATTAACAAACGCACGTACAAGCTTAGGTATTTTCAAAACAAGAATATAAGATAATGTAATTAGAAGGGCTGTGCCAATAAATGAAAAAACAACAATTTTTACATTATTGATCCGTTGAAGGAAAATTGTAATTCCAAAAAAACCTACATATAAGCTTGCCCAGACATGCCATGTTTTTGCAATTGTCGATGAAAATTGTTTAGTTGAATTTATATTGGATTCTTGCCTTACTAACCAGTGACTTACACGATTTCGAATGACATAAATAAACCAAAATGTTTTGAAACAAGCTATAAAAATGGTTGATTTAATTATAAACGAATAAAAGATAGAAGGCCCTTTTAGAAGTAACACTAGCTCGCTAAGTGTTATACCAATAACTGTTAAAAAGGTAACAAATTGTAAATAATGATAGCTTAAATCCGCTGTTGAATCTTGGATTTTAAATAGACGTAACTCTTTTAATTCAGGAGAAAGAATTAAACGATAAATAAAAATAATAGCTTTATAACTAATTAAAGATATTATTAAAATAGAGACTATATCATTTAAGATTTTAGAAAGAGATATGTAAGAAGCGAGACAATACATCACGATTGCCATACTGATAACCCCAAGACCATTAACTATTCTTTGAATAGATCTGGCTTTTTTATTAGAAGTAATGACTTGCTTTGGGGCATTTTTAAGTTGATGGTATATATAATTACCAATCCTTCGTAATCCACTATTCACGATAATTCCTAGACCTAGAATCAAAAGAATATCTTTAAACGCATGGACCATTTTAGATCTTAAATCAGGATGACTAAGAAGATTAATGATTTCTGCAAATGTTTTTTCAAGTTCGCTGAAAAACTCTAAGATTTTTTCTGAAATTGTGTGGATGGTTTCTGAAACCTTTGATAATGCTAAAGGAGCAGGTTCTTTGTCTATTTTAGTCTTGGCTGCAATCATTGTTCTTAAGTGTGTAACAAACTCTTTGCGAGCACTTTTACTTTCGAGAGTTTTTAACAATTTTTCTAAAGCTTCAACCTCTAGTTCTTTAGGTTTTTGGTCTGGTTTAAAATTTTCAAAATCCGGCACATCCGCATGTACTATAAAAACGTTACTCAAAACTAAATATAAGAAAATTGAAGAAAAAAAGTTACAAAACAATTTTTTCATTAGATGCTCCTAGTTCTTTGGCCATATGACAGATTGCTAGTCCTGCAATAGCAGCTGTCTCTGCGCGCAGTATAGTTTGCCCTAAGCTCACGAAACGAACAAATTCATAGGTGGATAATATCTCAAATTCATGAGGACTAAAACCTCCTTCTGGACCTATTAGTAAGGAAGGTTCAAAAGGCATTTCACATAAAATTTGCTTTATCAAATTTTTAGAAGTTAAACGCTCATCACCAATAAATATAAGTTTATTGGTGGGCCAGGTTTTTAAAAATATTTCCAAGGTTGTGAGGGGGCGAATTATTGGAGTACTCAATCTCTCACATTGTTCAGCCGCTTCAATACTAATATTTTGAGCCCTTGCTTGGTTAAATTCTCGTACATGTGTATAATCGGTTAGAATGGGTATAAGTTCTGTAACACCAAGTTCAACTGATTTTTCAATCACAAAATTTAGCCTTGTTTGTTTTAAGGGCGCAAAAATTAATTTTAATTCTTGTCTAGACGTTTGAAGCCTTAAATTTTTTATTATTTTTATTATGAGAAATTTTTTATCGTATTCTAAAACCTCGGCAAGCCATTCACCATCATTTCCATTGAAAACTCTCAAAACATCTCCACATTTTTTTCGTAATACATTTAAGAGATAATGAGCTTTAATTTTATCCAGCTCAATGGATTGATCCTTATGCAGATGGTTTGAGATATAGATTCGACAGATATTTTTCATGTTTAAACTGTATACTAAATTTAATCTTTTAATGTTAGCAAATTCTTAACTTTCTCTGTGATAACTTATTTTAAAAGGGGTGAGAGGGAAGATAATGTTCTTATTATTTTTTATTTTAGTAATAAATGTTATGCCATCAAAAGCAGATGGTTATAAAGATTATGTAAATGTAAGTTATGAAGAACCATTTTCAAATACTCAATGTTCTTCAAAGAAAAAACAATCATGCCATCCAAAATCAAGTGCAGAGCTAAGTGAAGAAATTAAGAAGTTATCTGAATCTAAGTAAAATCCTTTTTGTT
Source organism: Caedibacter sp. 37-49 (assembly GCA_001898725.1). Taxonomy (GTDB): domain Bacteria; phylum Pseudomonadota; class Alphaproteobacteria; order Caedimonadales; family Caedimonadaceae; genus Paracaedimonas. Next base: position 37,366 of record MKUV01000032.1, on the reverse strand, counting down.
ATTAATTCATCCAGCAAAAATATATACTTTTAGAAAAAATTGTATTAGCTTTATAATTTAATTATAACGGTAATCAGAAATAATTTTTATTAATATTTAATTATGCGAAGATAATTTTAATCTTAATTGATAAGTAAATGAAAAATAGCTACGCACTACAAGAAGTAAACTTTATCCATCCTCAACTGCATGAAGAAGTTGATCTTCGTGCTCATGAAAAAAAACTTAAAGAAGCACGTTATTTGACCCTTCCTTTGGAAGAGATGTTAGAATTACTTTATCAACTTAATGAATTTGAATTAGGCCGTTCTTTATTGATTAATCGTCGTTTTACTGGTTATTGGCGTGCGTATGCAATTTTACATGCTCCTCATATGAGTTTAAAACATCCTTTAGAAAATTGGTTAATAAATGTTGCCCCAATTAGTCTAGCTATACGTGAGGTTTTTAAAAATTTTCAAACTGAAGTACAAAAAAGACTGCGAAATGCTATGTCTTTATCAGCAATACCTTGTGGGTTAATGAATACTTTTCTATCTTTAAATTATAAAAATATAAATAATGTTAAGCTTGTGGGTATTGATTCAGATACTGAAACAATAAACTACGCTAAACAAAATGTTGCTATGCAGGGGTTTACTGGTTCTGTTTCTTTTCATCAAAAAGATGCTTGGAACCTTGGAGACAACTATGAAAAATATGACCTTATAATCAATCATGGTCTAAATGTGTATGAATATGATGAGCAACGAGTAAAATCGCTTTATAATGAATTATATAAAGTCTTAAACAATAAAGGTACATTACTAGTAAGTTTTTTTACGCCTTCACCAGCTTTATCAGATGACTCAACATGGCGAAATTTTGATCCATATGCAGTAAAAAAGCAAAAAGCTATTTTTGCAGATATAATAAACTCAAAATGGCAAGCATATCGTACTGAAGGCCAAACAAGATCTTATCTTGAAGCTGTAGGTTTTAAGATTAAGGAAGTTATTTATGATCATCAGGGGATGGCTCCTATAGTGATTGCTGAAAAATAATAAGAAGAAAGTAAATATAATGGCAAAGCTGCATTTTTATTATTCAGCCATGAATGCTGGAAAAACAACTACTCTCCTTCAATCTGACTATAACTATCGAGAAAGAGGTTTGCAGACGCTTCTTTTTACCCCGGATTTTGATAATCGTTATGAGGAGGGGTGGATTGCTTCACGTATAGGCTTAAAAAGTCCTGCAATTACTTATTCATCGGAATTTAATTTTTTTGCTTTTTTTAAAAATAAATTGAAAGGTATAAGCTGTATTCTTATTGATGAAGCTCACTTTTTAACAAAAATTCAAGTAAAACAATTATGCCTAATTGTTGATCAACTTGATATTCCTGTTTTAACTTATGGTTTACGAACAGACTTTAAAGGAGAACCCTTTGAAGGGAGTAAATATCTCTTAGCTTTGGCTGAACATTTAATTGAAATTAAAACGATATGTCATTGTGGGAGAAAAGCGATAATGAATCAAAGGGTTGATAGTGAAGGAAATGTTCTTCTTGAAGGTGATCAAGTTGAAATTGGAGGCAATGAGCGCTATATTTCGTTATGTAGAAAACATTTTTTACAAAATGAAAAATGTTTTATAGTTGATTGATTACTCGGTATGAAATAATTCAAATAATTTTTATTATATCTGAAGAGGCATTTTGTTATGTTATTAATTTATTATCTAATTAGATTAAATACTTGACGAGAGCTTACGTATTTGGCACGCTTATCATATTATTAAATTATAAGAGGTGGGAAAAATGACCCGTTCAGAACTTGTAGAACGTATCTTAGAAGTAAATTCTTCTTTAACTGTAGCACAGGCTGAAAAAAGTGTTACAGCAGTGTTAGATGAAATTTCAAATGCTTTAGCAGAAGGTACTCGGGTGGAACTTAGAGGGTTTGGTGTTTTTACAATACGAAAAAGACAAGCTAGAGCTGGTAGAAACCCCAGAACAGGTCAATCAGTAAAAGTTGAAGCTAAGTCTGTGCCATTCTTTAAAGCTGGGAAGCAGCTTAGGGACCGATTAAATAGTTAATAAATCAAGTTATAGCTGTCGCCTTGCACCTAATGCGGCAGTTAAAGTTCCGTCATCCAAATAATCTAGTTCACCTCCTAAAGGAACTCCGTGAGCCAACGCAGTAACTTTTGCATTTGTTGTTTTTAAAGCATCGGCAAGGTAATAAGCAGTTGTTTGTCCTTCAACAGTGGCATTAAGAGCAAGGATTATCTCATAGATACCACTTGTTTGTACTCTTTGTAAAAGAGCCGGTATTTTTAACTGTTCAGGTCCAATTCCTTCTAAAGCCGAAAGTGTCCCTCCTAAAACATGATAGTAGCCTTTAAAAGATCCAGATCTTTCTATAGCCCATAAATCTGCAACATTTTCAACAATGCATAATAACCCTAATTCTCGGTGATTATTAATGCAAATATGGCAGGGGTTTTGAGTATCTAGATTTCCGCATGTATCGCAAATTTTAATGGTTTGAGCAGTTGTATTCAAAGCTTCTGAAAGAGGGAGCATCAGTTCTGTTCTATATTTTAAAAGATGAAGTGCAACTCTTCGTGCTGAACGGGGCCCCAAACCTGGTAGCTTGGCCAATAATTGTATTAATATTTGAAGTTCAGATCCTATCATAAATGTAACTTTTTAATGAGTATGTTTATGCAAATTTTACTTTTTTAAAATGGAAGAGTCATACCGCCAGGTAATTTCAATCCAGATGTAATTTTCGCCATTTCTTCAGCCGTTCGGGTTTCAGCTTTTTGTTTAGCATCATTGAAAGCCGCAATCAAAAGGTCTTCTAAAATTTCTGCTTCTGCTGGATTTAATAAAGAAGGATCAATTTTAAGTTTTTTTAGTTCATTTTTGCAGCTTAAAGTAACCTCAACCATACCTCCGCCGGCTTTACCATCAACAAGAATACTCCCTAATTGATCTTGCATAGCAGCCATTTGTGCCTGCATTTCTTGAGCTTGCTTCATGAGTTGGCCAATATTTTTCATATTATTTTCTCCTTAGGAATATCATCAATGTATACAACTTCAGAATCAGGGAAATTTTTTTGAACCTCTTTCACAAGAGGTTCATTTAATAAAGCTTCTCGAATTTTTGAACGTTCCACTTCATGTTGGTTTTGTAAAGAAGGATAATTTTTATCTCCTTTATCTTGAACAATGATTTCCCAATCAATTTTAGTCCATTTCTTAAGATGTATTTTTAATTGATGTATCAAATCTTTTGGCGCATGAGAAGATAAATAAAGCGTAATTTTCCCTGGTTCAAAATGAATTACATGAACATCATTTTTAAGCACACTTTCAAGCAAGGGTTCTTTATGCTTATGAAAAAGGGCAACGACTTCTTTAAAGTCTTTAGGGAGTGGCTCTTGGAGAGATTGAGGAACTACAGGACTTGAAATCTTCTCTTCAATTAATTTTTCTTCAGGCTGAAACTGAGGCTCTATCTCCAGTGGCTGAGGAGATTTTTGTATATTTTGAATAATTTCTTTAGGCGTTGGGAGATGGCTAAGATAGCATAGTCTTAGCAAAATTATTTCAACTGCTTGCTCAGGTAGGGGAGCTAAAGAAGCTTCTTCAATGCCCTTAATAAGACTTTGCCAAAGGCGTGTATAGAGGGGAAAACTAAACTCTTGAGTTAATTGATCACATTCTTCAATTTGTTCTTTTGAAAGCCCAGGATAGTTTTGAAGTTTTCTATCAATGGCACGTACGCTTATCCAATGGATAAAGCTTAATAAATCTTTTAAAATATTTAAAGGATCAACGCCTTGTTGATTTATTTTTCGGAATTGATTTAATATGGCTTTTGGTTCGCCCTGAAGTATATTTTTGAAAAGAACCACGAGATAATTTTGATTTGTTAGACCAAGCATTATCCGAACTTGTTCGTTTGTTATAAGGGATTGTGAGAGCATAATCGCTTGATCTAAAATAGAAAGACCATCCCTTACTGAGCCGTCTGCTGCGCGTGCTATTAGGTCAAGCGCTTCATCTTCAATTGATTTACCTTCAAGCATCGTAATGTTCTTGAAATGATTCTTTAAAGTTTCTTCATCTATTCGTTTTAAATCAAAACGCATACACCTCGATAAAATAGTATCTGGAATCTTACGAATTTCAGTCGTCGCAAAGATAAACTTAACATGAGGAGGAGGTTCTTCGAGAGTTTTAAGAAGAGCATTAAAGGCATTTTTTGAAAGCATATGTACTTCATCGATAATATAGATTTTATATCGAGCAGAAACAGCTTTGTAACGAGATGCTTCAATCACTTCTCGAATATCATCAATCCCTGTTCTGCTTGCTGCATCCATTTCAATAACATCAATATGGCGATCATCTGCAATTGCTTGACAATGTTCGCATTTATCACAAGGCGAGGGGGTGATATCACTTTTTCCATCAATACCTATACAATTGAGAGCTCTTGCAATAATCCGCGCAGTTGTTGTTTTTCCAGTACCTCTAATGCCTGTTAAAATAAAAGCATGTGGAAGTCGATTTTCAGCTATGCCATTGCTTAAGATCTGCACTAAGATATCTTGCCCAACAAGGTCTGAGAATTTAGTAGGTCGGTATTTACGTGCTAAAACTAAGTACTTGGAAGAATTTTCAATCATTTTATTCTCTGATAATAGTCTCTTTTGCTATCATAATTTTCTTTAAAATACAAGCAAACCACATCTTTCTATGTAGCAATTAGTTATTTATTAATTTTTTTCTAATAAAATAAAAGTAAATGAAATAATTACTTAATAAAAAGAAAGGAAGATCAAGATGAAAAAAAAATATATGAAAAAAAGTTTAATAAGTACACTAGTTTTATCAATTGCATTATTATCAACTCCTAGTGCTGATGCAAGTATTTTTTCTAAATTAAAACACATCGCACATAACGCTGTGAAAACTGTAGGAAAAGTTGTTACCAATCCAAATGTTCAAAAAGCTGCTATTGGTATTGGAAAAACTGTTTTAACAAAACTTCCATTATAAAAAAGGATTTTTAATAAAATAAAGAGATAACTTATATTAAAAAACTTAAGGCCTTCATATTTAACTATTTGAAGGCTTTTTCATTTTTTATCTTATCATAAGCCCATTCAAGCCAAGGCATAAGCTTATTTAAATCGGTTGTTTCGATAGTAGGACCGCTCCATATTCTCAATGAAGGTTCACCTAGTATATGATTCTGAATGTCAAAAGCAGCATTGTATTTTGCAAGAAGCGCGCAAAATTGTCTAATTACTTGCCACTGATGTTCACGAGTTAATTCTTTAAACCAAGGCTCAATGAACTCTAAACATACCGTTGTTGGTGATCTAAATTCTTCTGAATGAACCAAAAATTGACTCCAACAAATTGTTTTTATCCATTCTTTTATGACCTTATAATTTTTGATTGTTCTTTGATGAAGTACTTTTTGTCCTCCAATAGCTTTTGCCCATTTAAGAGCATATAAGGTATCTTCAATAAGAAGCATTGACGGGGTATTTAATAAAAACCCTTCAAAAAGCTTATTGTTAATCTCTCGTGTTTCTGTTGTTAAACGCAATAGATAGGGGATAGGCCATGCTGGAATATGATTTTCAATATGCTCAATAGCTTTTGGACTTAAAACTATAACACCGAGGCCTGCTTCGCCACCAAGACCTTTCTGGAATGAAAATGCTGTTGCATCAAGCTTATTCCAAGGCAAAGGAACAGCAAAAGCTGAGGATGTTGCGTCGCATATAACTAATCCTTGAGGAGTATTGTTGATCCATGAATTGTCTAAAGGAAGAATACCGCTTGTGCTTGCATTGATCGTAAATACAACATCTTGTTCAAAGTCGGTTTTTTCAAGTTGCGGAAGATTCTTAGAGTTGAGCCCTATTAAATTAGCATTTTTTAGTTTTAGGGAATTTTTTATATCATTTGCCCAACGTTGGCCAAAAATATCCCAGACATGAACCTGGACAGATTTTTTTCCCAATAAGTTCCAAAGACAAGTTTCAACTGCCGCCGTTGCTGATCCAGAAATAAGAGCTATTTTATAGTTTTTTGGAATTTCTAAGACCGAACGAAGAAGTGTTAAAATTTCCTGTATACGTTCTATACCTTGTTCAGAACGATGTGACCTCGCCGTGAATGCATTTTTAAGGTGGCTTGATTCCCATCCAGGAGGTTTAGCACAAGGGCCAGCTCCAAAATAAGGAATTTGAGGATACACGTTAGGTATACTTCCCATCTTAATTACACCTTTCTAAAGACTGAAAGTCACATCATAAACTGAATAAGCTCCTTTTTAAATCTCTGCAAATAAATTTAAAACTCAGTAATGTTTGCAATATAAATTGGACTAAGGCCAGATTGTAACCTTAAGCGATTAAGCCGAAGCAACATTTGTTGAGTTGTAAAAGGTTTACCATTAATAAAAAGTGTCTTTCTTTTTAATTTTGCGCATGAATAACTAACTCGATCACCAATCTTTCTTAAAAAATTTACGGCAAAATCGAAATCATGCCAATCTTCTCGAGAATCTCTATTTCTTGGCATATTATTTTCCCAGAGATATTCATAATTTAAAGACGACTTTAAAGATAATTTATTTTTTTTCTTTTTTTGCTTAACTGATTTCAACATTTTACTTTTTTTTTGTAAATTTATAAAATGAGAAGAACTCTCCGATTTTTGACAATACTTGTCTAAAGCTTGTTTAAAACTTATCTCTGTTGGATCAGACAATGCACTTTTATTATTTTTTAATCTTCCCTTAAGGCCATATGGGCGAATACCAAAGCGAGAGAGTGCTTTATTTACAGACGTTTCACTACGATTAAGTACTTTTGCAATAATTTTTAATCGTGTTTTCATTTCAAAACCTAGTTTTAAGTATTCAATTTCTTGGGCGCTCCATGGACGTTTTTCTTGATTTTTAGACATTTTTTACTCCCTTAACCTAACTGTTTATATTTTTTTTTCATTTATTTAAAAAAGGATCTTGCACCTATATGTATTTTACGCATATAAGGTATACAAAAATCACATGGCTATTTTAATGCCAAAAAGGTCATGTAAATGTCAATTTTTATTTTTCTTTGGAAAAATTATGGGCAATAATGTACAACTATTGATATTTGAAAAATTTAGGGAAGATTAAAGGGGAAAGGGTTAAGAATGACTGTTAAAAAATACTCACAAGTAGGCAATATATCTGGCAATTTTAAAAAGACTAGCACATCTCAAAAAGCTGCAAATACTGAACTTCAAACACAAAATGTTCATTTTATGCCTACTTCACAACCATTTGGTCGTACTGCACCAAATAAGCTATTAACAAGAAAGCGTAAACGTTCAAGACATCCATTGCGTGATTTAAGATTGCAAAGAGGCTATACTTTAGAGGAGCTTGCTGATTTAACAAAGCTTTCACCTTCTTATCTTTCACGACTTGAAAGTGGAACAAGACGTCTAAATGCGGATATCTTACAGCGACTTGCTCATGTATTATCATGCCATCCAGGTGACCTTTTATTGACAGATGCACAAAGCAGTAAGTTCGTTATGATGTCACGTATGCAAAACGAAAATAATGAGACCACAGATGCTACTTCATCTGTTCGTTTTTCAACGCCTGATTTACCGCTTTATAGAATTTTCAATAAAAATTCGAAAAATATTATGGATTTTGAAAGCCCTCAAGAGTGGATTGCGCGTCCACAAGAACTTGTTGGGATTGCTGGCGCCATATCATTTTGTTTAGATTCAAATAATAATCAGTATGAGCTTAGATATCGATCAGGAGACCATATATTTGCTCATCCAACAAGGCCTTTATCCCCGCAATGTTCGGTTTTGTTAGTTTCGCACGACAATGAAGCGATAGTTGGTGAATTCGAAGGATGGCAACAAGATAATAATAAGGTTGATCAATGCGTAATCAACGTTACAGAGGTCACTCGAGATAACAAACTTGTAACTAAACAATTCAGTTTTCCAAATGAAAAGATCCAAACGATTTATCGTATCATTGGTCTTATGGAAGCTGCTTAATTAATATGTTATTTGTGTAGCCCTCTTACAACTTAGTGAGAGGGTAGTTTCTTGCTCCTCAAAGATAAGAAAATATGTTATAGTAATATATAAGCAGTGGGGAAAAAAGAATGATAAAACGGATTATTTTAGCTCTTGATGGGTCAAAAGCCAGTATTAACGCCCGTGATTACGCAATAAATTTAGCAAAGAAACATGAAGCTCACCTTATAGCTATTGCGGTATTGGATACCCCATGGTTAACTGCGGCGCAACCTGAGCCTTTAGGAGGTTCAGCTTTTAAAGTTTATCGAGATGAGGTTGTTATTAAAGAAGCAGAAGGACACTTACGCAACCTTCTTGATCAATTCAAGCTTAAAGCCAAACAAGAAGGAATTAAAGCTGATGCTTATGAATTTGAAGGATTTCCTGTTTCAGAAATTGAGCGAGCGTCCTATGAAGGTGATTTAATTATTTTAGGAAAAACAACAGATTTTCATTTTGCCTTAGAACAAGATAATGATTTAACAGTAAGGCATATAGCACGCGATAACCCAAGACCCATAATTATTGTTCCTGAGACATTTGAAGAAAATGAAAAAGTAATTGTTGCTTATGATGGAAGCGTTCATGCCTCAAAAGCTTTGCATATGTTTCTTTTGCTTGATCTAGCTAAAAATAGAGAAATACACATTGTGACAGTTAAATCTTCAGAAGAGCAAGCACAAGCTACGCTAAACCAAGCAATAAGTTTAGGAAAAGCCTATGATGTCCAACTGAAGCCTCACAGCATTATATCAGATGAAAATCCTGCATCAGTCATTCTAAATGTCATTTCTAAGATAAAGCCTTCTTTAATAGTTATGGGAGCTTTTAGTCATAACATTTTAAGTGAAGCTATTTTCGGATCATGTACAAAAATACTTATGAACAAAACGGAAATACCTTTATTTATTAATCATTAACTTTAAGAAAATAAGAGTGTAGGAGGTAACTATACGTTAATAAAAATGGATAAAAAAATAAATTACACAGCTCGTTTTTTAGCCTTTACAATTTTTTCAAGTCGCTGGTTACAAGCCCCTTTATATGTTGGGCTTATAATTGCTCAAGCCATATATGTTTATTTGTTTCTTATTGAATTAAAGCATTTAGTACTTGGTATCCAAGGGATTGGTGAAGATGAAATTATGCTTATTGTACTTGGATTAATTGATGTTGTTATGATTTCAAATTTGCTGATCATGGTGATTATAGGGGGTTATGAAACTTTTGTTTCCAGATTACGCATGAATGAACATCCAGATGTCCCTGAATGGTTAGATCACGTTAATGCAAATACAATGAAAATAAAATTAGCTCTTGCTTTAATAGGAATTTCTTCTATTCATCTTCTGAAAACGTTTATTAATATTGAACGCATGTCAGAAACAAGTATTAAATGGCAAGTGATTATTCACATCTCATTTCTTGTATCAGCAATTGCAATGGCTTATACCTCTAACCTTGCTAAAAACATAGCTGAAGAACAAACTTAGAATAAAAATGAATTAAAGCAATCATATGAAACTATTTAAGGGGGACGTATTATTATACTTTATTTACACAAATCTAAGTTTCTTATAATAAAAAAGGTAGCATCTAAAAAACGAACAAAGTCTCTTCCTAGATAGGGTTTAATAAAATCAAAAAATGTAAGCATTTTTTTATAGTCTTTAAAAATTAAGAGAAGCTTCTTGGTTTTTTTTTCAAGATTTTTATTTAAGCAGGCTCCAAGCTTTTGCATCTCAGCTTTATTTAAAACTGTAGATACGGAGACAATAAAATGAAAAATTTCTCGAGCTTTGGCTTCTTCTAAGTTCATGATATAAAGAGGATTTTCTTCAAAGTCAAAAACAGAAATTTCCCCTTTTGAAGAAATAAGCATGTCACGTAAATAATATCTACCGTGATAAAATCCTTTTTTTTGATTATCTAAAATTGTTCTTAACAGCTTAAGAACAAATTCATATTTTTGATTGGCAGGGAGCCTTCTTATAAAATCTTCTGAAGAAACTCCTTCATCAGTTGTGATGAGCCAATCTTTGTCATATTCTACAAGGCGTGGGCACTTTATATTAAGTTGCTCACACTGAAGCAACCTTCCTTTTTCTATGTCTAAAGGACTTTTGGTTCTATAAGGTGTTGGTTTTAAAAAAGTGATAGGAATAGTTAGAGCGCCAATTTCACGTCCTAACCATTCAAGATAGTAAAATTTATGCAAAGTCGATTTTTTAAGCCAATATTTCTTTCCATGCCATTCAAAAGCTTTTATACGGGGGGAATTGGGGAGGATTTTTTCTAAGATAAAGAAATGTAAATCATTGGCGTGAGTAATACTCTGCAAGATCAAGAAAAAGGTACAAGAAAAAAATATTAATTTTTTAAAGTACATTCAGTAATTAATTTCTAAATAGTTAAATATTATTTTAAGGTAATAACTTTAAAAATTATGATTTATTTTTGCATTGTTCTGCAAAGTTCTTAAATATAAGCTGACAAATATCTGAATTATTTAAAGCATACAGAATCGCTGCTCCTGTTAAGACATTTTCTGGAACATTTTCTGAATGAATTTCCGGCATTGAAGCTTCGAGGGTGCCGTCTTCCCTTAAAACAATAGCGGCATCATTTTCAGCAAGCTGCAAAACTGTATTATGAGTAACTTTTACCATTTTATTCTCTAATTTTTAGTCTCATTTCTTAGCTAGCACTGTTTTCCAGAGAAAGTAAATCAAAAAGCTGAATAAAATTTTCTCTATTCATGTTGAGATAGACGTGAATTTGCTTATTACCTTTGTCACAAGAAACTAAATCTATTTGTATTATAGCTTTATCGTCCCATATAATCCGTTATAAAACTATAGTTTGGAACACCTAATCAGTTGATGTAATATTTTTTTTAAAGCGAGTACTGTTAGGCCTTAGATTCAAAAATGTAATTGAGAACAATTTGAGATTTCGTTTAATTTTTTTGGATTAAGCATTATTCGTTAAAAGCATTTGTGAATTATCTTGCTAAGTACGTAAATCACAGAAATTAACCAAAGCAGAAAGATTTTAAAATCTTAGAAGAACTGCCAATCATGTACAAAAAAATTTTCTTTTCTCTTGAATATCAATTACTTAAATATTTAAAGAAGAATTTTATTTTTATTTATTTTCACTCATTCTTTAAAATGATATAAAGTTACAAAAGTTTTAAATGGGAGGAGAATATGACAATAACTGGGTTAAGCGAAAAAACTGGCAAACATATTATTTTGTCTCCAGGATATAAACCTACAGAATCTGAAGTATATATGTGTCAGGAACATCTAGAATATTTTAGACAAAAGCTTCTTGGGTGGAAAAATGAGCTTCTTCGCGACTCAGTAGAAACAATTCAACATCTTCAAGAAGAAACTCATCCTGAACCGGATGTGGCTGATAGGGCATCGGCAGAAACTGATCGTGCAATTGAACTTAGAACAAGAGATAGAGAGCGAAAATTAATAAATAAAATTGATGAAGCTTTAATGCGTATTGATGATGGCAGTTATGGATTTTGTGAAGAAACAGGTGACCCTATAGGTCTTCAAAGACTTGAAGCAAGACCTATTGCCACTTTGAGCTTAGAAGCTCAAGAACGCCATGAAAGAGAAGAAAAAGTTTATCGTGACGACTAGATATTTACGAGTCCATTAGCAAAGGCTTGAGGGTCAAAAGTCTTTAAGTCTTCAATATTTTCTCCTACGCCAATAGCATGAATAGGAAGGTTATACTTAGTTGCAAGTGCGACAACGATTCCACCTTTAGCTGTTCCATCAAGTTTAGTAATAATTAAGCCAGTAATTTCAGCAATTTTTTTATAAATTTCAACTTGCGATAAGGCATTTTGTCCAATTGTTGCATCTAAAACTAAGACACAGCTGTGTGGTACATTAGGATTTACTTTTTTTAAGACACGAATAATTTTTGAAAGTTCTGCCATTAAATCGTCTTTATTATGTAAACGCCCAGCTGTATCAATTAACAGTACATCATCTTTTTCATGAATAGATTTTTGTAAAGCTTCATGCATTAAACCTGCAGGATCAGAGCCATTCTTGCTCATTTCAACGGGAATCTCTGAACGTTGTCCCCATATTTTTAGTTGTTCAACAGCAGCAGCCCGGAATGTATCTCCTGCAACAAGACGGACTTTTATTCCTTGTTTTTTCCAAGAATGAGCTAATTTCCCAATAGTTGTGGTTTTGCCACTGCCATTAATACCGACAACTAGAATGACATGAGGATGTGAACTCTCATTTAACAAAAGAGGAATAGAAAAGGGGGCTATAGTTTTTGCAATTTCATCTGCTAAAAATTTCTTAACTTCTTCCATCGTCACTTCTTGGTTAAATTTATTTTTTTCAAGTGTTTGTATTAAATTTTTTGTCGTAAAAATACCTAAATCAGTAGAGAGTAAAAGATCCTCTAATTCTTGAAGCATTTCTGCATCAAGCTTCTTTTTAATCAGAATTGATTCAAGTCCTTCGGTAATTTTACCTGAAGTTCTTTTTAGACCTTCCTTTATTCTAGAAAACCATCCTTTATTTGTGGGTGTTTCAGCCATAGGGTATTGCTCTAAGTTTACTTGAAGTTAATCCAATAATTTTTACAGGGATAATTGTTCCAATCCATTTTTCGTCTAATTGAGCTCCCTCCAATTGAACAGGGGCAAAATGGTCAGTATGACCTTTGAAGTTCCTTTCAACTAATACATTAAGAGAATAATCAACTTGTGTTTGAAGAAATTCATTAAGCTTCTTTTTCCCAATCTCTCGAAGTTGAGAAGCCCTATTTTTAATGATGTCTTTAGCAACTTGAGGCATTCTTGCGGCTGGTGTGTCACGACGTGCAGAATAAGGGAAAACATGAAGATAAGAAATATTACATTCTTCAATAATATCAAGGGTATTTTGAAACATAACTTCATTTTCTGTAGGAAAGCCTGCAATAATATCTGCTCCAAAAGCGATGTCTTTACGGGCTTTTCTTAATCGCTTACAGATTTTGATAGCATCCTCTCGTAAATGTCTTCTTTTCATACGCTTTAAGATTATATTATCACCTGCTTGTATGCTGAGATGGACATGAGGCATAAGCCGCTCTTCTTTTCCAAAGAGATCAATAAGTTCCTGGTCAATCTCAACAGGGTCTAGGGAAGATAGCCTTAAACGGTTAATTTCTGGAACTTGCGATAACACCCGCTTAATCATTTGCGCTAAGGTAGGTTGTCCAGGAAGGTCTCCTCCATATCCGGTAATGTCAACCCCTGTAAAAATGATTTCTTTACATCCTTTATTTACTAAATGTTTAAGCTGTCGCACAATTTCTGCAATAGGAACGCTACGATTTGGTCCGCGCGCGAAAGGAATTGAGCAAAAAGTGCAGCGATGGTCGCAGCCATTTTGGATTTCAATAAAAGCGCGTACATGATTCTCAAAACCCGAGACCAAATGAGTCGCTGTTTCTCTCACTTGCATTATATCTGACAAAATAATTCGAGAAGAGAGTAGGGGAGAAAAGCTTTCAGCTTGCATTTTTTCATGGTTGCCAAGAATACGGTCTACTTCTGGCATTTGTGAATAAAGATCGGGATTTTGTTGCACACTACATCCTGTCACTATAATCATAGAATGTGGATGGTCTTTCCGTGCTTTACGAATAGCTTGTCTGGCTTGTCTTTCAGCTTCATTAGTAACTGAGCAGGTGTTTACAATAATTGCATTTTTAAGCCCTTGTGCTTGTGCATGAGCACGCATAACTTCAGATTCATATGTATTTAGCCGGCAACCAAAAGTTACAATTTCTGGTTCAAGTTGGCTCATTTTAAGCGATATCCTTTAGAAGCATCGAACTAAATTGACCTTCAAAAGTAAAATTAACAATACCAGACATAGTAACTGTTGCTTGGTAATCTATTAATAGTCTACCCCCATCAAGAATAACCGTAGTAGGAGGCTTGATAAAACCTCGCACTTTTGCAGCAACAACACTAGCGGCGGCTCCCGTACCACACGCAGGTGTAATACCAACGCCCCTCTCATAGACTCTTAGACGTAGAGTACGCTCATCTAAAATTTCAACGAGTTCAACATTTGCACCTTCTAGGTATAAAGGATGATGAGTTAGATAAGCTCCAAAATTTTCTAAATCAATGCTTTCAACGTCATAAACAAAAAAGACCATATGAGGATTGCCGATACTCACAGCAACAGGATTTTTTAAACCATTGTGCTCAATTGGTAGATTCAATGTATCAACTTCTTCAGTAAGTGGAATATCTTTCCAGTTTAAATTAGGAGGGCCAAAATCAACTTTTACAATCCCATCTCCAAACGTCTCAGTTTTAAGATGTCCACTAATTGTCTGAATTGTATGGTTCTTTTTTTGATCACGTTGAGTTAATAAATAACCGAGACACCGTGTGGCATTTCCACAAGCACCTGCTTCACTTCCATCTGCGTTATAAATGCGCATAAAGATATCTGCTGTTGTGGAAGGTTCCGTTACAATAAGTTGATCACAACCAATACCGAAACGACGATCACAAATCATTTTTATATGCTGATTGTTAAGCATACTAGGAATTTGGTTGCGTTCGAGAATGACAAAATCATTCCCTAGACCGTGCATTTTTACAAATGGAATTAGCATGTTTTATTTATAGCTGATAATAGGACTTAAAGTCTATATCTACATTCTAAAAATCTTTTCTCTTATAATTTATAGTTAAAGTACCAAATGCCATTTGGGAATGTTTATTTGGTGAAAGTTTTTTGATAAACTGATTTTAGTTTTTATTCCTTAAGAAGAAGCTGCTCGCGACAATCGATCATTAATAGCAATCCCAATTCCATATTGAGGAATTGACATTACAGCAATACTTTCAAATTCAATACTATCCAGTTCATGCAGCATTGAGAAAAAATTTGCCGCTGCTTCAATTAAATTGGCTGAAGAACTTAAATTTAAAGTTTTTTTAGCACCTATGAGGGGAGAGTGACCAAACGCTAAAAGCGCTTGTCTTTCATTCACTTGTTGCACATTCTTTTGTAAAGGAATTGATGGAGAATAATGTCTTTTCAATTGGCCAGGGGCTTTAATTACATCTGCCTCTAATGACGCATTAGAAAATTCAATTATAAAAGATTTTAAGTCTTCTTTTGTTATTTTCCCTGGTCTCAATAATCTTGGAATATTTTCTGATAAATCAATAATCGTTGATTCAAGTCCTACTTGGCATGGTCCTCCATCGATTATTAAAGAGAGTCCATTGGAAGATTTAAATGCATTTTCAACATGGAAAGCTGTTGTTGGACTTATTGTTTCAGAAGGATTAGCACTTGGCGCTGCAAGAGGAATATCTGCTAATTCTAAAATTTTTAAAGCTAAAGGATGCGCTGGAATTCTTAAGGCTATAGTCTTTAAACCAGCGGTCGCAAGTTTAGAGATGGGAGAAGTTTCTTTTAACGGAAGAACCAACGTTAAAGGACCAGGCCAGAATACTTTCGCTAACTTTAAAGCATTTTCATTAAAATTAGCTAAATTCTGTGCCATTTTTAAATCCTTACAATGAATAATTAAAGGATTAAAAGTAGGGCGGTTTTTAAAAGAGTAAATTTTAGCAACTGCTTGATCTGAAAACGCATTAGCTGCCAAGCCGTAAACAGTCTCTGTAGGAATAGCTACTAAATGGTCTTGTTTCAGGAGGTATGCTGCCTTTTCAAGTAGATTGATACTCATAGAATTCATTCAACATTAAGTTATTATTCACTTTTAATAGTTAAAATACTTTAAAATGTAAAGAATAAGGAAAAAATCTTATTTGAGGTTATAAAAATGTTATTTTTTCGAAAAATCTATTCTTTTCTTGTAGCATTTACGCTTGGATTAATATCCTATCCAAATTTTGCAAATTCTTCTATACCTTTGTCTTATCTTGCAAATTACGTAAAACATAATTCATTAGTTATAGATGCAAAAGATAGTTTTAAGTTACCACGCCATTTTAGAACATCAGAAATGCCTGTTCCTGGCAAAAAGCAAGCTGAGTATTTAAAATCACATGGGAAATTACCTTCTTTTCACGGATATCATGGATTAAAAGTATCGGCGAGTGCACAGTTTTCAAAGAGAAATATTCTCGCTGCTTTATCTCAAATGGACGGGAAGATTTATATAATTGATTTGAGAAAAGAATCTCACGGATTTCTTAATGGAAATGCTATTAGTTGGTCTGGAAAAAGAAACTGGGCGAATGAAGGAAAAACGGATGATTTTGTAAATACACTTGAATTAAGTCTTTTTCAGCATCTCAATACTTTAAAACAAATCTCGATCTGCTATTTCCCTAAGGTTCAACGAACCCGCGCTTGTAAAGAGCCTGATTCTTTTAATATCGACACAACTGAAACTGAAGAGCAATTAATTAAACAATTAGGATTAGAGTATAGAAGATTTCCTGTACTCGATAAATGGCGACCTGATGACCAAGTTATTGATCAATTTTTACAATTTATTAGATCGCTTCCAAAAAATGCATGGTTGCATTTTCATTGTCGCGGAGGAAGCGGAAGAACAACAACATTTTTAGTGATGTATGATATCATTAAAAATGGAAAAAATGTAAAACTTGAAGACATTATTGCAAGACATGCGTTAGCAGGTGTTAGAGATCTTCAAAGAATTCCGCATGTAAAATATCAAGAATGGGTAACAATAGGAGCTTTGAAAAGGCTTGATGTTATTGAAAAATTCTATAAATATGTGTGTGATCCTGAAGGTTATTCTTCCAGATCTTGGACAGAATGGCTTAACCTTCAAAAAGAAGAATTTACATCTTAGTAATTTTAATTTACGCTTTTTTTAATTTTAGTATTCAAGAAGAGGTCAGAGATGTATGTTCATTTGTCTGTAAGTACTTTAGTAGCAATGATTCTTCTTGCAGGCTGTAGTTCTTATGAACAAGAAAAAGAAATAATTCTTTCGCATGAGAACCAACCTGTATTACAGTCTTCATTGTCTTTAACCAACGAGGCACTTCAACAAGTTTCTTCTACATGTAAACAACAAATTGAACAACTTTGGCATAAGCGATCACAGGTGCCAAAAGGAAGTCAGAAAAATTTTCATGAAGCACTTGGAATAGCTTCAAGTAATTGTAATGAGTTAATAGAAGCTTCTAAGTACTTACAAGCAACAACAGTAAAATATAATAATTATCAACAATCCCTCAGCAATGCTCAAACGTGTATCAATGGCGACATTCCAAACGATAGCTCTTTTAGTCAGCCTCATGTCTCTTCTCGAAATGTACCTATTGAAGGCGTTTCTTTAGAAGATTCTGCTAACTAATTTTTAAGCAGCTTTTATAATAGAAGGTATAATAGGTCTTACTGAAGTCCGACCAATCGAATAATATGTAAAACCAGCTTTTTCCATTTCTTCTGGTTGGTAGATATTACGTAGGTCAATAATTAAAGGATGTTTAAGAGATTCCTTCATGCGCGCAAGGTTTAGAGCACTGAATTCAGGCCATTCTGTAATAATAACAGCTGAATCTGCATTTTGCATAGCTGCATAAGGATCCTGACACCATTTGACGCCTGGTAGTAGATTAATACCTTCTTTTTGTCCTTGGGGATCAAAAATATTTATTTTAGCGCCCTTACTTTGTAAAACAGGAATAATATCTAAACTTGGACTTTCACGCATATCATCAGTATTAGGCTTAAAAGTAACTCCAAGAATAGCAATTGTTTTTTGATTTATGTCTTCTTGCATTGCTTTAATAATCCGATGAGCCATTGATTGTTTTCTTTGATTATTGCTTTGTACAACTGCTTCGACAATAGAAACAGAAGATAGGAATTCTTTAGCTGTAGCTGTTAGAGCCAAAGTATCTTTAGGGAAACAAGATCCTCCGTAACCAGGACCAGCATGTAAAAATTTTTCACCAATACGCTTATCCATTCCCATTCCTTTAGAAACAGATTGAATATCAGCGTTACATTTCTCGCATAAATCGGCAATTTCATTAATAAAAGCAATTTTAGTCGCCAAAAAGGCATTTGAAGCGTATTTAATAAGTTCTGCTGTTTCTAAATTTGTAAAGAGAACAGGTACTTCTCGGCTAATTAAGGGCCTATAAAGTTCTTTCATAATTTCTTTAGCTCTTTCTGAGCTTGCCCCAATAATGACGCGATCTGGATTCATAAAATCTTCAATAGCAGAACCTTCTCGTAAAAACTCGGGATTTGAAACAACATCAGTTTCTAAAAGTGGGTTTATTTTATTTAAACACGTCATAATTTTCTGCCCTGTTCCTACAGGAACAGTTGATTTTGTGGCAATAACGGCATGTTTTTTTAAAGATCGTCCAATTTCTTCAGCTACTTCATACACGTAAGATAAATCTGCATGACCATCGCCTCTTCGACTAGGCGTGCCTACAGCAATATAAATTACATCAGCAGTACCAATTGCAGTCTTAATATCTGTTGTAAATTTCAATCTATTATTATCAACGTTTTTTCTTATAAGTGTTTCTAACCCAGGTTCATAGATAGGAATTATTCCTTTTGACAGAGATTGTATTTTACTCTCATCTTTATCGACACATGTCACTTCGTGTCCAAATTCAGCAAAGCATGTCCCTGAAACTAAACCAACATATCCTGAACCAATCATTGTAATACGCATACTTTACTCCTCTTTAGACTGGGTTAATACTTTGAGGCATAACTTTTGATAATTCATTTACTACTTCTTCTCGAAGCTCATCGCGCGCTAAGGCAACAGCAATACTAGCTGCTAAAAGTCCTCCCTTTGAGCCGCAATCATAACGTACCCCATCAAAACGATATCCATAAAAAGGCATTTCATGAATCATTGGTGATAGTGCATCTGTAAGTTGTATTTCTCCACCAGCTCCAGATTCTTGACGACTTAAATGTTCAAAAACTTTTGCATCAAGGATGTATCTTCCTATAATAGCAAGGTTGGAAGGAGCTTCATCTGGTGAAGGTTTTTCGATAACTGCTTTAACTTTTATCTGCTTTTGAGATTCTTCTAAAATATCTATGATCCCGTAACGATTCACATGACGTGATTCAACGTTCATAACCGCAACCATTACACCACTTTGGTACACATCTATCATTTGCTTAAGACAAGGCGTCGAAGAATAAATAAAATCATCAGCAAGCAAGACAGCAAAAGGTTCATTACCAATTAAATGACGTGCGCACCAGACAGCATGACCTAACCCAAGAGGTTCTTGTTGCCGAATATAAGAAATGCTTCCAGGAAGTTTTATTAATGAACTTAATGACTGATATTCTTCCTGTTTACCTCTTTGTTGAAGTGTATATTCGAGTTCAAAAGAATGATCAAAATGATCTTCAATTGCAGTTTTTCCTCTTCCTGTAACGAAGATAAATTCTTCAATTCCAGCAGCAGCAGCTTCTTCAACCGCATACTGAATTAACGGTTTATCAACGACAGGAAGCATTTCTTTAGGCATAGCTTTAGTGGCCGGTAAGAATCGAGTTCCTAGACCACCAACTGGAAAAACAGCTTTACGAACTTTTAATCCCAAAATATTATCTTGCTTTAACTTTACCTAAAAGATTTTTAATAGATTTGAGATTTAAATGCAAGAAAATGGACTTAAATATAAGTTAAAGCCTCTAAAATTAATCTTTAATTGCGCTAAAATCCTAAAAAATACTGCATTTCAGGCAATTATTTCAATTTGTTTCGTTTTATTTTTTAGTGATCATTTACCTCTTTCAATGACAAGAAGTTTTTATACTCTTAGTTTATTAATTCGTGATTTATTGATGTATGTTTTACCTATAGCGATATTTTTTTATATAGCTTCAATGTTGGCCGAACTTAAGCAACAAGCATTTCTACTTATAGGGGTTCTTTTACTTTTTGAAGCTCTATCAAACAGTTTGAGTATTTCTTATGCTTATGGGATCGGATTTAGTTTTTATAATAAAATTAATTTATCAAATAATACATTTCAAGGGATGGAAGGTTTATCACCTTACTTTAATATAGGTCAGTTTCGTCCTAAATTTTACACAGTCGATAAAGGAACTCTCTTAGGCGTTATCATAGGCTTATTTCTTGCAATAGAGAGCGGACCTACCTTCATACAATCCTTGCAAAGATCTAAAGATTTTATCAATCTAATTTTTTCAAAATTTTTTGGAAAACTTATACCATTAATGGTTTTTGGATTTTTACTTAATCTTGAAAAGAGTGGGTTTTTAACTGGCCTTACTCACAGTTACGGACTTGCTTTTGTAATTATTTTATTAGGAATCCTTGTTTATCTTATTTTTCTTTTTAGTGTAGCAGGGGCGTTTCGCATATCAGAAATTTTTCGTCAAATTAAAAATATTTGGCCTGTCGGCTTAATCGCTTTTACCTCATCTTCTAGTGCAGCAACTATGCCATTTACAATTTCTGCTGTAGAAAAAAACGTTAAAGTACCCTCATTTTCTAGACTTATTATACCAGCAACAACAAATATTCAGCAAATTGGAGACTGTATCGCAAATGTTTTCTTTGGATTGCTAATTCTTAAACAATTTAATTTTCCATTTCCTGAAATTAATATTTGGCTTCCTTTTATGACAGTGTATGTTTTGGCCCGCTTTACAACTGCAGGAATGGTTGGTGGAGCTATTTTCATTCTTATTCCAATTTTTGAAAAATATCTTGGCTTTACACCTGAAATGTCTTCTATTCTCTTAGCATTAAATCTCTTATTTGACCCGATTATTACATCTACAAATGTTCTTGCTAATGGAGCCTTATGTGTTATTTTTGAAAAGGTTTGGCTTACAATTAAATCACTTCAATTTAAACCCCATTAAGTATAGAAAAATGAAATTATTTAATTTTTTACTTCTATGTTTAATTCCAACAACTTGTACAAATATTGAAATCATTTAAGAAGAACAAGGGGCAAGTATGATACAAGAAGAAAAGAAAATGTTTCCATACGTTATTATTAATAATGAGAATTGTCAGAATCGCGATATTTTAATAAAGGCAGCAGAAGAAGTAACATTTCCTTTAACTAAAGAAGATAGAGAAATTACAGAACAATTAATTTATCAATTTAGACATGAAGAAAATTGCGCGGGTTTAGCAGCTCCACAGATTGGTTTTTCAAAACGTATTATCATATTTAGTGTTCCAGAAGAAACAAAAGAGCATAGAGTCGATGCATTTGATACAATTTCTGAAACTCTTCTTATTAACCCAACCTTTAAACCTTTAAGTGATAAAAAGAGACTTGATTGGGAAGCCTGTTTTTCAGTGAATGATTATGGTGGAGAGGTTGAAAGGTTCATACATGTATATTATGAAGGCTTTGATATAAATGGAAAAGAAATTAAAGGCGAAGCAAAAGGATTTCTCGCAAGATTAATTCAACATGAAATTGGTCATTTGAACGGACAGCTTTTTATTCATCTTCTTAAACCAAATGCGCGGCAAGGAACCCTTGAAGAAATCCGTGCCGTTCGTCGCTCTGAATTGGAAGCTATGAAAAAAGCCTCCGCACAGGAATAAAAGTAACAAGTCCTTTTATTACTATTAATTAATATTACCTATTTCCAAAAACTTATTGCGACGATGTGTACAGACATCTGTCCCAGAGAGCGCAATATATTTATTAAGTGACTCTTCGATTACATCTCCTGCTTTAGTAATAGCACTTAAAGGAGATCGTTGAGCACCTCCTATAGGTTCTTGAATAATTTTATCAATAACACCAAACCCGTAGAGATCTTGAGCCGTCAGCTTTTGAGCAGTAGCCGCATCCTGTTTTCTATCTGCTGATCTCCATAAAATAGAAGCGCATCCTTCTGGAGAAACTACCGAATAAATAGCATGTTCTAACATAAGGACTTCGTTTGCAACAGCAAGAGCAATCGCTCCACCCGAACCTCCTTCACCTGTAATTGTCGCAATTACCGGAACTTCAAGCATTAAAAGAGTTTCTATACAGCGTGCTATTGCTTCAGCTTGCCCTCTTTCTTCTGCCTCTTTAGCAGGGTGTGCACCAGCCGTATCAACAAAAGTTAAAACTGGTAACCGAAAATGATTAGCAAGTTCCATTAAACGTTGAGCTTTTCGATAGCCTTCAGGTTTAGCCATCCCAAAATTATGTTTTATGCGAGTTTCTGTATCATGGCCTTTTTCAGTGCCTAATACAATTACACTTTGTCCTCGAAATCTTCCTATCCCACCTATAAGTGCTTGGTCTTCAGCAAATTTACGATCCCCTGAAAGCTCGACAAAATCATCAATGAGTTCACGAATAAAGTCAACACAGTGAGGTCTTTCGGGGTGACGCGACACTTGGACCTTTTGCCACGGGGTAAGATGGGTGTAAATTTGAGAAAGCTGTTTTTTAAGTTTTTCCTCTAAATGGCCTATTTCTTGAGCAATATTTAAATCACCTGCACGAGAAAGGTGACGAAGTTCATGTAGCTTTTGCTCAATCTCAATAATATTTTTCTCGAAATCTAATGAGATCGTCATAGTTAAACTCCTTTAATACTAATTTATGCTTTCCTAGAGTTTTTTTTTGATTCTGACAAGGGGTGATGCTCAAAAACAAGCTTTTGTTTTTGAGTTTCGATGACATGTGTATAAATTTGAGTGGTTGAAATGTCCGCATGTCCTAGTAATTTTTGTACGCTAACTAAGTCAGCTCCACGATGTAGAAGATGTGTAGCAAAAGCATGTCTTAACACATGAGGAGACACTTTTTGCGGATGGATCCCTGCTTGCAAAGCTAAACTTTTTAAGAGTTGACCAAATCTTTGCCGGGTCAAATGACCTGCAGTACTGCGAGAGGGAAAAAGCCAGACCTGAGTTTTTATGCCACTTTCAAATATTTTTCTAATTTTTAGATATTCGTTTAAGGCATTTAACGCTGATGTCGTTAAAGGAGTTAATCTTTCAATATTGCCCTTTCCTTTGATTATAAAAGCAGCAGTACCTTTTTCTTGAGCTGTTTTTAAAGCTATTATGGCAGTTTTTAGGTGAATGCTAACGAGTTCTGAAACCCTCATTCCTGTAGCATATAAAATTTCAAGCAAACACAAAAGTCTTGCTTTTTCATGCGTGCTAAGTGCCTCTGTTGCATCAATTAATGTTAAAACTTCTTCTTCAGTAAGTATTTTTGGAAGAAGACGATCTTGTTTGGGTGAATCAATAAGTAGAATAGGATTATTCAGAATGATCTCTTCTTGAGTTAGAAAATTAAAAAACTGCCTTAATGCAGAGAGTTTTCTTGCACGAGAAGAAGCTGCTATTGCTCGTTCGTTAAGATAGAAAAAATAATTTTGGATATCAATTTTTTGTATATCCCTAATACATTTTCCTTTTAAGAAAGCATCAAAATCTAGGATATCCTTTTCATATGCTTGTAACGTATTTAAAGAACAGCCGCGTTCAGCAGATAAACTTTCTAAAAATTGACTTAGATATTTCACTTAGTTTTTGTCAAAATTTTATCAGTAGATAGCGAATTAGTGACTTCTGTAGAAGGGGCTGGAATTTCCCATCTAGAAAGAGCTATAATAATGCCAATAAATATTATAAGTAGGATAAACAATAAGATTTTTGGTGAAACACGCATATACATTAACTCCTGCTTGTATATTTTTGGTTAGTATACGATAAGAGAGGAACTTTTCGCAAAGTTTTATTCGCGGACTGCGTCACAACAAGAATAAGGAATAAAGCATGCGCACGTCAAAACTGATTATTTTACCTAAAACTCTCACACTTGTGGGAATGATGGGCGTCGGCAAAACAAGTATAGGAAGAAAGCTTGCAAAACAATTAAGCGTACAATTCAAGGATTCAGACCAAGAAGTTGAAGTTGCAGCAGGGCAAACTGTTGCAAATATCTTCTCATGGTATGGAGAGCAAGCATTTCGTGATGCTGAACGCCGCGTCGTTTCAAGGCTACTAACAGAGCGTCCTCACGTGCTCTCAACAGGTGTTGAAGCATTTATTATGTCCGATACAAGAAAAATAATAAAAGAAAACTCTTATTCGATTTGGCTTAAAGCTTCTGTTGATACAATTTTCCCCCGTGTTGAACGTCGAACCCATCGACCACAATTAGAAAAAGGCGATAAAAAAGAAATTTTGAAGCAACTTATTGAAAGCTATAATCCAATCTATGCCGAAGCTGATATTCATATTGACTGTGATGATCAAGGTCCAGATTTAACAGTTGATAGAATCCTTGAAGAGTTGGCAGAGAGATTTTGGAAATAATGACAAAGAATAAACTTGATTATGAAACATTAAAGTTTCTTTATGAAATAGGTATTAATGAAGTTGTGGAACCATCTCCAACAGATAAAAGGATGTTTCCAAAGGAATTAACTAAACTGAAGAAAGATAATTTAATGGCTAGTAAAGTTAAATCTAGTTCTAAGAGTGTCTCTCCTCAACAATATGAAACACACAATTTCAAAGTACATGTTGAATCTTCTAATGATCAAGCAAGACAAGCAAAAACTCTTGAAGAATTAAGAAATCTTGTTGAAAATTTTAATATGTGCCCTTTAAAAAAAACTGCTACCAATACGGTGTTTAGTGATGGT
This sequence comes from Caedibacter sp. 37-49, assembly GCA_001898725.1. GTDB lineage: Bacteria > Pseudomonadota > Alphaproteobacteria > Caedimonadales > Caedimonadaceae > Paracaedimonas. The sequence goes on along the minus strand of MKUV01000032.1, from coordinate 12,560 downwards.
AACTCAAAGGCAAAAATAATGGTAATTGGGGAAGCTCCTGGCGCTGATGAAGATCGGCAAGGATTACCATTTGTGGGATTAAGTGGAAAATTGCTTGATCGCATGTTTGCTGCAATTGGACTCGACCGCACAACAATATATATTACAAATATTATACCTTGGCGCCCTCCAGGAAACCGCCAACCAACACTAAGCGAAACAAATCTTTGTTTGCCTTTTGTGCAACGACATATAGAATTAGTCTCTCCAGAGTTTTTAATCCTTGTAGGAGGGACAGCAGCAAAATCCATTCTTCAAACTACTGAAGGGATCATGAAACTTCGAGGGAGATGGCTTACATATCAAACACCAATTATGGCTAAACCTATACAAACTTTAGCGACTTTCCATCCTGCCTATTTATTGCGTGCCCCAGGTCAGAAACGCCTAGCTTGGCTTGATCTACTCATGTTAAAAGAAGCTATTAACCATAGTAATTAAGTTATACGCTATTTTCTGCGCCAAGTAGTTCCTTGAGGCGTATCAAGAAGGAGGATACCAGCTTCTTCTAGCGAAAGTCTAATTTGATCTGCTATTTTAAAATCTTTATTTTCTCTTGCAACACGACGTTTAATAATAAGAGTTTCGATCATTTCACTATTTAAATCTTGAGGGCTTCCAGTTTGAAACCAAGTTTCAGAAGAAGATTGTAAAAGGCCCAGAAATGCTCCACTTGCTTTAATTTTTGCTTGAACTTCCTTTTTTGCACTTGGATCATTAATTTTATTCGCTTCTCGCGCCAACTCGTGAAGTCTGGCGATTGCAAGAGGTGTATTAAGATCATCTTGCAAGGCGTCTATTATACTTCCATCAACTTGAGAAGAGCTCTCATCTTTAAATCCTTCCATCGCTGTATACAGACGATTAAGAGACGCTTTCGCTTGTATAAGGGTTTCATTTGTCCAATCAAGAGGTTGCCGATAATGCGTTGAAAGCAGAGCAAATCTTATAACTTCACCATGTGCTTGGCTAAGCAAATCTTGGATTGTAATAAAATTACCAAGAGATTTTGACATTTTTTCACCATTAACGAGTAAAATTCCATTGTGCATCCAATATTTTGCAAAAGTACCAGCGCCATGAACAGCTGTACTTTGGGCAATTTCATTTTCATGATGTGGGAATATAAGATCTCGGCCACCTGCGTGAATGTCAAAACTAGCACCAAGGTGCTTAAAGCTCATAGCAGAACATTCGATATGCCATCCAGGTCGTCCGCGTCCCCAAGGGCTTTCCCAACCAGGTTGTTCAGGCGTTGAGGGTTTCCATAAGACAAAATCTGTTGGATCCTTTTTATAGGGAGCTACTTCAATACGTGCACCCGCAAGTATTTCTTCACAGTTACATCCAGAAAGTGCTCCGTACTTAGGAAAACTTGGAACATGAAAAAGAACATGGTTATTTTGTGCATAGGCAACGCCTTGTTTTAATAACTGTTCAATCATTTTAATCATTTCATGGACATGTTCAGTCGCTTTAGGTTCAATCGTAGGTGAAAGATTCCCTAAAGCTCTCATATCTGCGTGAAAAAAAGCAGTTGTTTTATGCGTAATTGTCTCTATTGAGTCACCTGTTCGTAGAGAGGCATTAATGATCTTATCATCAATATCCGTAATATTCCTAACGTAGGTTACTTCATAAGTTTTACGGAGCAGCCTTACCAAGACATCAAAAACTGTATAAGGGCGAGCATTTCCAAGGTGTGCACGATCATAAACTGTTGGGCCGCATACATACAATCCCACCTTATTGTTTTGAAGAGGAGTAAAGATCTCTAAACGTCTAGTAAGCGTGTTGTAAAGTTTAAGCATACGATTTAGGCGACCTTTCCTTGCAAGCGTTTTAAAGCTTTTTCACGACCAATAAGCGGTAGCAATTCTTTCATTTCTGGTCCGTGATCTTCTCCCGTTAAAGCCTGTCTTAAAGGCATGAACAACTCGCGACCTTTACGGCCTGTTTTTTCTTTTAAATCTTGAGTCCATTTAAGCCAAGTTTCAGAAGTCCATGGTTCAAGAGGTAAAGTGTTAGAAGCTTGTTCTAAATATTTAGTATCCTCAATTTTTGGCGTTATTTCTTGGGTGCAAACATTCCAAATATGTTTAAGATCTGAAAGTTTATTTATATTACCGTGGCATGTGTTCCAGAATTCTTCAGTAATGAAAGATAAATTTTTTTCTGAAAGACGAGCTTGAACATGTTTGAAAGATTGATGATGCAACAATCTTGAATTCATTCGATCAAGCATATTTTTATTAAAACGTGGGGCAGCACGACTAACATGACTAATATCAAATTCTTGAATCAGATTATCTAAAGATAAGGAAGGTGAAATATCTTCAGAAGTCCCAAGCTTTACAAGATAGCTCGCAAGGGCACACGCTTCATAGCCTTCTTCTCGAAGTTGACGCAAACTAAGACTGCCAATTCTTTTAGACAAGCTTTCACCCTGTTCACCAAGTAAATATTGCACATGACCAAAAGTGAAAGATTTAGGATCAGTTCCAAGGGCGGCAAATAGCTGTAATTGAATGGCTGTATTGGTGATATGATCTTCACCGCGAATAATGTGGGTAATACCAAAATCTATATCATCTACAACTGAAGAAAGTGTATATACAGGCGAATTATCTTCCCGAATAAGAATAGGATCACTTAAATGTTCCCCTTCAAAATGGATTTTGCCTCGGATTAAATCTTCCCATGAAATAACTTGAGGCATAAGTTTAAACCGCCAATGTGGTTTGCGTCCTTCATTTAAAAATCTTGCATGATCCTCAGATGTTAAATTAAGAGCTGCACGATCATAAATAGGCGGCCGACCTTGGGATAAAAGGCGGCGGCGCTTAAACTCAAGCTCTTCTGGTGTTTCATAGCAGGCATATAATCTTCCAGATGCTTTTAGGCTTTCAGCAGCTTTTTGATATTCATTTAAACGTTTTGATTGCCATTCAATTCGGTCGTAGTCAAGTCCAAGCCATTTTAAATCTTGATAAATCGCTTGTTCATATTGTTCTTCTGAACGCTCTAAGTCCGTATCATCTAATCTCAAAATAAATGTTGCTTTATTTTTTCGAGCGTATAACCAATTAATAAGAGCGGTACGTGCGTTGCCAATATGCAACAATCCTGTTGGGCTGGGAGCGAATCTTAAAATGGACGTGGACATTGAGAAACTCTTTCCTTTTTATGTAATAATTGACTGTATCAGATAATCAGCTTTCTGCCTAGTATTGTCATTTGTTGCAAAAATGCCACATATGGAAACTTCAAACTAGAAATAGCTTTACAACTGTTGACCAAAACAACTCATCATAAGATGATAAGTATATTCGAAAAGAAATAAGTCTTTTTGGATTTAGTTTAAACAACCTTAAAGAGGATAAATATGAAAAAATTAGCACTTACAGTTGCAAGCGCTGCAGTTCTCGCATCTGCTGCGAATGCTGCTATGGAAGGTAAGCACTTCACAGGTTTTTATGTGGGTGGTCAACTTGGTTATGGTTCAGGTAAATCTGAATGGAACTCACGTTCTGCCGTAGCTGGAGAGAACTTTGCTCGTAAAACTGATCTTGGAACACGCGGCATTGTTGGTGGTCTCCATGTTGGTTTTGGTAAAGAATTCAACAACAAGATGTACCTTGGTCTTGAAGCATTTGGTAACCTCAGCAAAACTGAAGGTAAAGAGCGTTCTTTAATTGGTAACACTCGTTTCTATGCAAAGGCAAAAAGAAAGAATGAATTTGGTGCGGCTCTTCGTCCAGGTTTCGTTTGTGGAAATGCTCTTCTTTACGTTAAAGCTGGTGTTTCAAGCGCGAAGTGGGAATATAGATCAGCTTGGAGCCAAAACGCTGTTGTAACTGAACGTCAAAACACATCAAAGCACCGCATTGCTTTCGTACCAGGTATTGGTGTTTCCATGCTTGTATCTGAACATGTAATCGTTGGTGTTGAAGCAACACACACTATTTACAAGAAGCAAAGTGCACCAATGCGTACTGCAAATGGTCGCCAAATTACTGAACGTGGAAACATTAAGACACACGTTACAGACTTTACAGGTCGCGTAAGCTACAAGTGGTAGTCTAACTGACCTCAACGTTAAAGGAAACCGCACCTTACGGTGCGGTTTTTTTATTTAAATTCGAATAAATAATTCTACTATAAATCTAAAACGTTGTATAAAAGCAACATATCAAGTTCTTCTTAGGAAAAGACAAGTCCTTAATTGACCAAAATTATTCAAAAAGTTCCTTTAATAGGAATTCGAAAAAAGTTAGGTTTTTCGGATTGTAATATGTGAATTAGTTTCTAAGAGGGAAAAATGAGAAAATTAAGTTTTATACTTGCGAATGCTGCAGTTTTTGCATCATCGGCATTAGCCCTGGATCAGATTGCCAACATTCAAGTGGGGCAGGGGCTACTGAGCCTACAGCGATGACAAAATCAAGTTGTAAAGATTATACAGGTTTTTATATTGGTGGTCACTTTGGTTATGGTTCAGGTAAATCTGAATGGACTGGGAAAGATTGTGGATGTTATACTCCTGTACAGTATAAAAGAGATATTGGAACACGAGGCGCTTTAGGTGGTTTGCATATCGGTTATGGTAAAGAATTCACACCAAAAATCTCAAGAGGTAATGTATCAAAGCATAAAGTTGCATTTGTACCTGGATTAGGCGTTTCTATGATGTTAGCTAAAAATATTATTGTTGATGTAGAGGCAACACATTCAATTTATAAGAAACAATCAAATGCTGTAAAGTTTGCAAATTGTGAAGTTGTTGAGAGAGGAAGAATCAAGTCGCATGTGACAGACCTTACTTTACGTGCAAGCTACAAATTTTAGTTCAAACAAAATTATCAATTGAAAAACCGCACCTTACGGTGCGGTTTTTTTATTTAAAAATTATTTTACTTAATAACATTTCTAATTTAAGAAATTTCCTCAGCAATACATGTTATTCCTACAGTATCTGTCGTAAAAGTAACCTTATAATCGCTGTTTGTACTTAGGTTTTTACACTTATCTCCTGAAGTAAAAGTGCTTGTATCTCCCATAATTGTAAAGTTATTCTTTCCGTTGAGCTGATCGGAATTAATGCTAAAAGAAGAAACATTTTCAGCAGGAATTGTTTGTTTTAAAATAGCAGAACTATCTCCAATAGCTTCAATTTTTATTAACAGTTCTTTATTATTTTCATTTACAACATTAATTACACCGGCGTGAGAGATTGGAACAGAGACTAATGTAATAATTGATGACAATCTAAATAATTTTTTTAACATTATAGTGTCCTTTTTATAAATAATTTAATTAATAAATAAATTCCAGAGATCCCTACAACCATATAGATAGCACGACTTAAGTCAGGACCAAAAATATAGGCCACAAGATTAAAATTATTGATCCCAATTAAGCCCCAGTTTAAGGCTCCTATAATAGTTACTATGTTTGAGACTAACTTTAAATAATATTCTCCTGATGTTGTATCGGTAGGACGTCTGTAATTTTCAGTCATCATTTTAACCTCCATGTGTAAATTTAAAAAATACTTAATCTATAAGAGGACGAATAGGATGGTTTTCATCCCAATTATCGCCAGGGTTGTTATTAGTATTAGGGTTTGATATATCCTCTAAAATTGGAGTTTCCTTTTTTGGATCGTGAGGTTCTTCGCCATCAATTGGTTTAGGATTATTAGGATTTCTTTTTTCATCAAGCGGACGAGGATTTTCGGGTTGAGAAGGGGAGTTGGGCTCTTGAAAAGTAAACTCTTTAATCTTAAATTCATTAGGATCTATTGAGAATAAATTATTTTGATCAAACATTTGCAATACCTTTCGACTTGTTAACTACTTCATTAACTAAACACTAAAAGAGAATATTTTTAAGGTTAAAGAGAAGCAACTATTCTACTTCATTTATTATTGTGTTTTTTAAGGCCTGTATTAAGTCGATATAGTTTATTCTTAATACAATTTATTTATCTAATAAGGAATCAATAATGGAGAGAGAAAAAAAGAGAACATATGCTAAAGATTGAGTTTGAAAAAAATTAAAATAAATAAATCACAAAAAGTTGTATTTGGTGGAGCCAAGGGGGATCGAACCCCTGACCTCTACAATGCCATTGTAGCGCTCTCCCAGCTGAGCTATGACCCCATTATTTGCTGCAAAATTACGAAGAATTCATATAAGTTGCAAGCATTATTTAGTTAAATTGATTTAGAAAAGTAATGATTTTAACTTTGACTGCAATTCGGAAAAGACGATAGGTTTTGTCAGAAAATCAGCAGCTCCTGCTGAAAGTGCCACAGAGCGACTTTCTGAATCTCCGTACGCAGATAAGATGATAACTTTCAAATCAGAATAGTAACGCTTAAGACGAGCTAAAAGCTCAAGCCCATTCATTTCAGGCATGTTAAGATCTGTTAAAACAAGCTTAATATCTAGATTCTTCTCCATTAATTCCAAAGCTTCGGCACCATGCCGCGCAAAAATGAAATTATAAAGTCCGTCTCTAATTTCTTTACGGAAACCTTGTTGAATAAGAATGTCGAGATCTGGTTCATCATCTACCATTAATATTTTATGCATTAATACAGGCCTTCTTTTTTATGCATTTAAAAAGTGTAGCATAAGCCATAAAGTGAATGAAAAAAAGACGAATATGAAGACAAATGTTGAATTTTGGGGCGTACGTGGTTTTATTCCTATGAATTCACCTGAGTACACTCATTTTGGAGGCCATACAAGTTGTATTAGTGTCACTCATAAAGATAGTATTTTTATTTTTGATGCTGGATCAGGTCTTAAAGATTTAGGAGAAAAAATAGATAAGGTCAATATAAATCAAGCTACACTTTTTCTTTCACACATGCATTTTGATCATATTAGCGGATTTAGCCATTTATGATTCTATGTATAAAGAGGATGAATTTTCCCAGAAACAAGGCTGGGGCCATTCAACGTGGTAAGAAGGGCTTAGGCTTGCAACAAATTGCTAAAACGAAAAAGCTTGCTTTCTATCATCATAATCCAGCGCATACAGTGGATATTCTCTTTAAAATAGAGCAAGAGGCACAAAAACAATGGAAAAAATGTTTTTTCGCTTATCAAGGTATGAAAATTTCTTTTCCCTAACCTATAACTTTTTTGAGAAGAGGAATCTTAAGTAACCATTTCTCTGTTAGAAGCCATGCTCCTCCTAGTCCTAAGCATGAGATAATGATAATTTTTAAACTCTGGGGTAGTTCAATCCCAATGAAAATATATTGAAGCCAAATAACCATCGCTTCATGCGTTAAAAAGATACCATAACAACTTTGCGCGAGTGAATCCCAAGTTGCGTGTTGTTTATTAATATACTTATAAAAAAAAGCTAATAAAGTTAAGACTTGAAAAAGACATAAAATGCCGTGAAGTGTCGTTCGAATTAATATGCGTGGCGCATGGTCTAAAATTAATTCCCATCCTTGATGGTTTAAAAAATGTGTTATCATGCTCCATGACCCCTCGACCGTAAAGAAATCATGGAATGCGTACCGAACAGTATCACTGTAGGCACCGTCTTGTATAAAAAATAAGGCATACCCTACATAAGCGAAAGCTGCAGCTAGCATACCACCTGCCCATAATGGAAGCCTGTCTGTAAGCCTTTTCCAAAAAAATCGATCTTCTAAAAGACCAGAATAACTTACGCCAGCTCCTAACATGAAATATAGGAAGTAAAGCAAGAAGCGCGCACCTTGCAAATAGAATACGCCCCATCCAATCCACCAAGGCGCACCCCAAGTGAGATCACTAATCCCTAAAATTAGGGCACTTAAAAGTAGGATAAAACTAAAGCCAAAAATTGGTTTATCAACCAAATGGCGTATAAAATTACTCCACCTTACCATAAAATTAGGAATAGTGTTAAAAGCTACTAAAATCATACTATATAAAAACATTCCATACATAACCCATAACGGACCTGCTTGAAGCTTTTTCCCACTTAAAAAAACATTAAACCAATACTCAAAATAGCCAATCATTGGATCAATTGTCAGGATATAGCGGGGATACGTTAATAAAGGAACAATCAAAGGGATACAAACAACAAATGGAATTGCTAATTTTACAAGGCGTCGACTCAAATATTTTTGAAAGCCATGTCTTTTGAGAGAGGGTATTACCCAAAGCCCCGTGATGAAGAAAAGCATTGGCATAATAATACTTTGATCAAAAAGATAAAAAGCATCCCAAATTTCACTTCTATCATGATCGGCAATAAACCAAAATTGTCCCCAATTTTGGGCATACGCATGTAAGGCATGATCGACAGCCATAAGCGCAAAGATAAAGCCACGAAGGTAATCAATAAAAAGGTAACGCTGTTGTTCTTTCATCTAGCTTTTCCTTTATTTTTTAAAGAATACGCTTGAAGCCTGGAAGGCGCAAAAGCACTTTATTTACAATCAACCAAGAAAGAAACAATGAACCAAAACCTGCGACAATAAAGCGCACTAAGAGGGGAGCTTGACCACCATAGAAGAACCAATGTGACCACACAACAAAGGGCTCGTGAATAATATAAATTCCATAGGCAGCTGCAGCAAGTGAAGCCCACTGAAGGTTGTCTTTATTTAAGAAACGATAAAAAACAGCGAGGTAAGTCACTAACTGTGAGCAAATAAAAATGCCTAAAAGAGTCGTTCTAAGTAATACTTTAGGGGCATGTTCGAAAAAAACGGGCCAGAAACCAGAGATAATGTCTGATAAATTAATATCATAAGCTCTTTGCTCAGCAACATAATAACGAATATGGTCACTATAAGCGCCTTCATTAAAGTAGCTGAGTGTATAACTCATGTAACAAAGAGCAACTCCTAACGTAAATAGAGCCCACTTTTGCCAATTGTTTCCTAAGTTTTCCCAAAATACTTTATTATTAAGAATAGAAATTTGTGAGAAACCAGCTCCGAGGAAGAAATAAAATGCTTTGAGGATAAATCGTGAACCACGCACATAAAAGAATTTATAGTCTGCCCACCAGCCAATCCACCATGGCGCGCCCCAAATAAGATCGCTGATTCCTAGAATAATCGCACTCATTAAAGCAAAAATGGCAAAACCGCGAAGAGGTTTCTCAATTAACCAACTTGCAAACCTTCCAATAAAAATAAAGAGTTTTGGCACAACAGCATATAAGATAACTGCAATTGTGCTTAGCAATACGAGGTAATAAAGAAACCAGAAAGGTCCAGCTTGTAACCGATTTACCCAGACTTCAGTGAGATATTGCCAATAACTAATATTGGCGTTTTCATTTAACAAATAGCGAGGGTAAGAGAGAAGGGGGCTAATCAAAGGAAGACCAACCAAGTATGGAATGATAAGCCTTAAAAAACGCTCTTTTGCAAAACTTAAATAACCACGCCGTTGTAAGGAAGGAAGAACAAAAAGTCCCGCTAAGAAGAAGAGTGACGGCATCATAAAACTATCATTGTGGAGATGGAAAATATCGAAAAAAATGCTGGTCTCAAAATCAGGAAAAAACCAAAACTTAGAGTAGTATTCTGTATAAGCATGACATGCGTGATCCAAAACCACAAGTGCCACTAGAAACCCTCTTAAGTAGTCTATAAAGACATGTCTGTTGAGCTGTTGCATTTTAAAAACTCCCTAATTTCACTCAGGCAAGAGTATCCTTTATCTAAAATTAAATAAATAAGAAAAGTTTTGAAACAAAAGTATTATCTTACTGGAAAGTCAAAATAAGTATCAGGAAAAGGCTCATCCTTTAAAGTGAAGTGCCACCATTCTTTCGCGTATGCTTTAAAGCCACAAACTTCCATCACTTCCTTTAAATAATTACGCCTGCTTAAATGTTCTGACGTTATAAGATCATTTTGAAAATGAGAGGCTTCATCAAATAAGTCAAAAGAAGAACCCATATCAATTGTGCCATCTTCTAGAAAAGAAATTTCAACGCCAGTATTTAAGATCCTTGATTGGAATTTTATTTCTGTAAGTATAGAGTTTTTATGGATAAGAGTGAGATCAATTGTGCTACCGCGAGAATGGCCTGATTTTTTTGAAATATAACCTAGATCAAAAACATCTGCTTTATTAACACGAGGGTAATATAAAGCCTTCATTTTGTTATCATGGACATCTTGGCTCCAGCGTACAAAATGATTAACAGCTGTTTGAGGGCGATAACTATCATAGACAACAATAGAATAGTTATCAGTTTTAAACATAGATTGTGCTTTTGATAGAGCCTTAGCAGCCGCTTCTGTCATAATTACATGATTAGAAGTATAACCTTCAATAGGTTCACCAATAAAATTATGATTTCCAAAATATCTTAAAGAAGTTTGAATACTAGGGTCTATCGCATTAAGATAAACAAAACCCTCAGGCAAAGTTGTATTTAAAGTCATATTCCAAGTATACCTTTCTTTTTGATTACACCCCTTAATGAAAAAGACGAATGTAAGAGCTTCTTTTAAGCTTTCAACTTTTTATTATCGCCCTTTTGAGTGTGTCAAAACGGATGTCTTTTTGTAAAATTTTTAGCTAATTTTTGAGAAAAAGTATACATTATTTATTCTTTAATAATCAAACATCTATTTCCAATTTCTTGCTTTTTCGGTAGACTTAATTAAAGCGTCAAGTATTCCAGGATCAAAAGCTGAATGTCCACCTAATTGGACAATGTTAAAGTCAGCTTCTGGCCATTCATGAACAAGATCAAATGCTGAAATAATCGGACAAACAATATCGTATCTGCCATGAATAATAATACAGGGCAAATGGCGGATTTTATGGATGTCACGCAGAAGCTGGTTTTCTTCCAAAAAAATGTTGTGTGAGAAGTAATGCACTTCTGCACGCGCAAGACCGATAGCTGCCACTTCATCTTTACAAATTTCTTCGATTTGTTCAGGTGTGGGATTAAGCATTGATTGGCTTAATTCGTAGCGAAAATATTCCTTGCAAGCAGGTAAATAAATCTCATGATTTGGATCAAAAACCCTTTTGTTATAGGCCTTTAATAAGTTCGCTCTTTCTGATTGAGGAATATAGCTTGAAAAGCGCTCCCATATTTCGGGAAAAATATTTCTCATTCCATTGAAAAACCAATTAATTTCTTGCGGGCGACATAGAAAGATACCTCTCAAAATTAAGCCTAAACATTTGTTAGGATGATGTTCGGCATAGGCGAGCGCTAACGTACTTCCCCAAGATCCTCCAAATAATATCCATTTTTCAATTCCTAAAAGAGTTCTAAGTTTTTCCATATCTTCAATGAGAAGTAGCGTTGTATTGTTTTTCATTTCTCCAAGAGGAAGAGATCTACCGGCGCCTCTTTGATCAAAAACGATGATTCTATAATGGCTAGGATCAAAGAACCTTCTGCTGGTTGGAGAAGAGCCATATCCTGGTCCACCATGAAGAAAAACCACAGGTACACCTTGAGGATTTCCACATTGTTCCCAATATATTTTATGGATTTCGTCAACTTGTAACATTCCAGAATCGTAAGGTTCAATAGAAGGAAATAAGGATCTCATACAAACGCTCCATTTTAATATGAAAAGGTACCTTAATTTGAAATCTTCAAGATATCAAATAAGTTTTAGGCACAATGATTTATGAGGTTTACGTTACAAGGTACCCAAGCTTCAAAAGCAAACAATTGGAGAATTGTGTAAGTCAATACTAAAGAAGGGCTATTATCTCCCTTTAATAAATCTCTGGCACTAAATGCTAAATTCTCATCATTAAATTCATAAACAACTAATAATTTCGTTAGGATAGATTGTTCTTTTTTAGAGATAGCCAGAGCAACAACTATAGGAGATTTATAGAAAAACATTGCTTTTTTAATATCAACTATTTTTGAATTATCTGAAAGCCTAGATTTTACTTTAAAAAGTTCTTGGTAACAGAAAAGTTCTTCAGAATCACATGCAAAAATGCATTCAATTTGTTTACCAGATTTGTTGCACAAAGATTTTGTAAAATTTTCTAGATACGTAATGTCTTCTATGAACTGAGAAGGAACATAAGAGACACGAAAACTCTTAAGAGAAGGAATTTTACGTTGTTTTCGAATTTTAAAAGACAATATACCTCTAATTTCAGGAGGCGTTTCTGTTAAAAAGATAAGATTATCTCTTAAAGGACGGATCGCTTCTTCTAAATCAATTTTCTCATTGTAAATCTTGTCTTCTGGAAGTGCTTTTTTGGGAAAATTTCTTTTTTCACTATCCTCCTTTGTATCTATTGCCGATCCCCAGCAGTTTTCTATAGGAGTAATAACAAAATAGATGAAACTTAAATGAAGTAGTAATTTAAAATATGAAAGTATCATGGTTTTATATTTTTATTATTTTTTAAATAGAGTAGCTTAAGAAAATTAAGAAAAAACTAATGCTATTTCCAATAAATATCATTAATTCCTTATTTTTGTACATATTTCTATTGAAAAAAGTAACGATGTGTGATAGGGTATAAGGGTAAGC
>MKUV01000031.1 GCA_001898725.1 Caedibacter sp. 37-49 | reverse complement strand
AGTTCCTGTCTTGTCAACGATAAGAGTATCTACTTTTTCTAAGGCCTCTATGGACTCTGCATTTTTTATGAGAATTCCTCTTTGAGCGCCTAAGGCTGTCCCAACCATAATTGACATCGGTGTTGCAAGCCCTAAGGAACAGGGGCAAGCAATAATAAGAACAGCAACAGCATTAATAATAGCGTGGTTAAGACGAGGTTCAGGGCCAAAGATAAACCAAACAATAAAAGTAGCTACCGCAGCTAAGATAACGAGCGGCACAAAATAAGAAGATATAGAGTCAGCAAGTTTTTGAATAGGTGCTTTCGTTCTTTGAGCCTCACTCACAAGCTGAACTATTTTGGCAAGTAGAGTTTCCCCTTGTTCTTTTTCAACCCTCATAAGGAACGACCCTGTACCATTGAGAGTTCCTGCTATAACCTTTGAGCCAATACTTTTATCAACCGGAACAGGCTCCCCTGTGACCATGGATTCATCGACCAAGCTTGTACCTTCAAGCACAATCCCATCAAGAGGTATTTTTTCGCCAGGACGTACTCTTAAGACATTTCCCATTCTTACATTGCTAATTTCAATATCATGCTCATGACCATTCTCTTCCACAAGTCTTGCTGTATCAGGCATAAGACTTAAAAGAGATTTAAGAGCTTGATTGGTCTTATCTCTTGCTTTTAGCTCTAACACTTGCCCTAAGAGAGCAAGTGCTGTGATAAGGGATGCTGATTCAAAATAAAGGGCAACTTCATGACCATGTATTATTATCGTTGACGGGAATAAATGCGGCCAAAATAGGGCAACGCAGCTATAGATATATGCAGTTCCAATCCCTAAGGCAAGCAGAGTGAACATATTGAGGCTCTTATTCTTCAAAGATAAAACGGCTCTTTGAAAAAATGGCCATCCAGCCCAGATAACAACTGGAGTTGATAAAACAAATTCACTCCACCTTAAGAAGAAGGGAGACAGATTATTGAAGATATCCTCTTTCACCATAGGCCCCATTGAAAGCAAAAGAACAAAGGCTGAAAGGATGGTAGCACTCCAAAAGCGCTTCTGCATGTCTTCAAGTTCTCGGTTATGTTCCTCATTGTGTGAAATTGCTTTAGGCTCTAGTGCCATCCCACACTTGGGACAAGTGCCAGGCTTCAAACTTATAACTTCAGGATGCATAGGGCATATATATTCTATAGTACTTACTTGGGAGCTTCCTATTGGAAGTGTTGCTTTCATATGATGTATAGAATAGCGTGCGTGTTTCTTATTATCTTCCATGGCTATTTTCCTTAAGTTCTTCTTCTGTACTAGCTTCAAATGCCTCAATAATAGGACACTCTTCTATTGTGCCTTCTCCTTTGCAGCATCCAACAAGATGCTCAAGACTATTTTTGATTTTTTGAAGGCTTTCTATTTTCTCTGTAATTAATTGAATCTTTTGAAGCGACTTTTGATAGACATCGTTTCGAGCAGTCAAAGCATTATTTTTGAGTGACAGAAGCTCGTTGATTTCTGCTAAGGAAAAACCGAGTTCTTGAGCTTTTTTAATAAACCGGATACATTTTATATCTTCTTCAGAAAATATTCTATATCCTGAGGCTGTACGTCCTGGCCTATTTAAAAGGTTTTTACGCTCGTAAAAGCGAATTGTCTCAATTCCAACACCAGCCTTTTGGGCTATCTTCTTAATAGTTAGTGCTTTATCGGATGTCTTCATATTACTTCTCTTAACTTTCTTCTTTAAGTACAGTCTAAACCCTGTACCTAAGTATAAGGTCAAGAGGTAAATAATTAGATAAGGCGGATAGGAGTTAAGAAAAGGATCGTTTATTTTACTGTATTAAACACAATGTCGCGTATTTGCCATTGACAATGAAATTTTAAGAAAAGAAGATGTATTTAATATTTTTGGGAGTTGAGAAATGATTTATTCTAGTCGCATATTAAAATTATCAACATTTTTTTTAATATTTCTAAGTCATGTTAATTTAGGTTTTTCTTCCTGCGAAATTGCAATTTTCGATTGTGGCCAAGGTAATGCTATTGCCGTCAGGTTTAATGGGCAATCTATGGTTTTCGATGCAGGAAGAACAGCTTATGCTAGCTTCGTTAAATATGATGATGATAGAAGGGGCGACAGTGAAATTAACACACAATATATAATTACTGAAAATTCTACTCATCCATTAAAAACAGCATCTGTAGATCAAGAGAAGTTTACTCTGCCAGGCGGGCCTGTTTCAGGCAATACTACAGCTTATAAAGAACTTTTTAAAACAAAGTTTAAGGAATTTGTTGGGCCTCGATTAAAATCAGTCTTTATATCACACCCTGACAAGGATCATTCTAGCTTAGTTAAAGAACTTGACTTGCAGCCTGATATATATGTCTTAGGGGGGATGTTTGATTTATACAAAAAACCATTTAGAGATCACATAGATGGTAAAAATATCTTAGGAACTACGCAAGACTATGACACATTAAACTCAAGCAATGCTTACAAGAACCAGCAATTTAAAACACACTGTAAGTTTACTGGAACTGGCTCTATTCCTACAGTAGACATTCTAAGCATTAATGCAAATGGCAAAGGCGATACAAATGCCGATAGCATGATTGTTAAAGTTTCTCATAATAATAGATCAATACTTATTACTGGAGACGCTGAAGGAGAAACATGGAATGATGTTCCAAATGACAGAAGAGCACTTTTACAATCTGATGTTTTAATTATACCCCATCATGGTTCTTTAACAAACGAAAGTACAAATGAGGAGATTTTAGCAGAAATTCGACCAAAAGTATGTTTTATTAGTGCAGGCTTTCAATATGCACATCCTTCTTTTAAAGTTATTAATCTTCTATTAGATTATTATGACACAACCCAGTATCGTACGACTCCCCACTACATAACTTTTTTTGAAAATAAAATACGTAAGGCTATGATCACAAATGCCCCTATTTTTACAACGATTGATAATGGTGCCTTATTCATAAATTTATCTGCTCCTTTGACAGTTAATGTCTCACGTGATTTTTCTCCTACACCAGATATTACTTTAATAGATAAAAATGGAGTTAGGTTGTTTTTATCGCTTGATCCCTCAAATGAGTTTGTTGATTTAAATAGATTAAAGCAACTGGATAGTAAGTCAAAATTACTTCATGATACTCCTTTTGGAAGGGAAGTTTATTGGATTATGGATTCTGGTTCGAAAGAACAATATTATTATAAGTTCGGCGATGCCTTCTTAAAAATGAAACTATTCGAAGAAAATGAGGAAGAGGGTACAGTTCAAGTTTGGAACAAAAGTATTACAGAATGGATAAAAGACCGTCAGAACAAAAAAATTAAAGTTTATACTGAGACATTAAGATTTCTAGGAACTATAACTGAACTCTAAAGTATCCCTACTTTGATGAGTGAAAAATAAACAATACCTTTCCAAGAGAATCTATACTATTCAGGAGCGTACCTTTTTACACGAATGGGGCTGATACCCCAAGAAGGCATCCCTGAGTATATTCGCGCAGACAACGTCCTATATTAGGAAGATATTGAGCTAATAGGCAGCAAACCTTATATCATGAGTATGCCCTCATGAGTTTAAATAAGTCAAGCAGGCGGACTCTACTTTGCGGAAGAAGTTCTCATCCATAGTAAACACAGGGTCAGAAGATTCTCAGCCCTCACCATCCTTAATAAGAGATACAATTCCAAGCAGAAAGCCCAAACATTATCTACAGGGTCGCCTAAGCGCCCTTACGGCCCTTACAGAGAGGGGTCTTTCCGCCTGGTATCGCTCCCTTGAATATAGAAGGGGCGATAATCTGTTTTATTCTTTATAATGGCATGAACAGTTCTTGCCATTTTAGCTGTTACAGCTGTATAGGCTTTACGTCTGAGGTCACGGTTGTCACGATCTCTTGCAATATAACGTTCAAACTTGTCTCGAAAGCTATTATCGACCTTGAGAATAGCAGTTTGAGAAGCCATCCAAAAAGTTCTTCTCAAGCGTGCATTACCATATTTTGATAATTTAGTTTGCCCTTTAAATAAGCCTGATTGATACGTTGCTAGATCAAGTCCACAATATTTAAGAAACTGGCGATGATGAGCAAAGCGCCTTAAATCTCCTGCTTCTGCAAGAATAGTTAAAGCATGAATAGGACCAATGCCAGGTACTTGCTTGAGCAGTTGATAGTCTTTATTCTCCTTAAGGAGTGATTCCGCTTGGTTCTCAATGATCTGTCTTTGCTTAATAAGGTGGAGAGCTTCTTGTAAGACAAGCTTGAACATCAGAATTGCTGGAGAGTCTATCGCTAAAGGGAGTCCTATAGATGCCTTCGCTGTCTCATAGATATCTCCCAAAAGATTTTGCTTCGAGACTTTCCTTCCAACAATAGGCCAAGCTTCTTTAATAAAATCTTCTTTTGAAAAATGTGTAATGCTCGTTGGAGTTGGAAAATGATAAAGAAAGTTAATGAACCAAGTACTCCGAGACTTTCCCTGAAAACGAGCAGCTTCTGGAAAATATAAAGGGAGGTAGTGCGTTAGGATACGATGCCAGGCTTCTGTTTTAGATTTTGAGATAACTTCATGGGTTTTAGAAAGTTCTTGAAGATGAAGGATGTTGCCTTGTAAAGGGTCATGATAATGCTGAGTTATACCAACTTTAAGCATATAGAGGATCACTTGGGCATCCTTAGGATCATTCTTATCCCAACTATTATGAAGAGCTTCTCTTGTTCGAGCCAATGCAACAGAGGAGATGAGCTTTAAGTGGAATTTTTCTGTTAGAAGGCGCCAAGCTAGACATCGATGATAGTTCCCTGTTGCTTCAAATCCAACAATAACCTTTGTATTAAAAGCATGAAGATAATTTATTAAAAGATCATAATCTTCTTGGATGTTCCTTATAATCATCCGTTTACGCTTTATCTTATCAGGAAACTCGATCAGAATATCATGGCGTTCCTTAGAAATATCAATTGCTACTAAAATAGATGGCTCTGCATTAATATAAGCATTAGTCATAATAAGCTCCTTTAAATGTTAATCACAAATACAACTTTAAAGGTTCACACGCTTATTATGGCTACTTTATTATTCTTCCTTCTCAACGTACTATGGCAGTGAATTTAGAGCTCAAGTTCTTAAAGACTGGCTTCAAAGCTTTAATGTTAAAACAGCTTACATAGAACCAGGCTCCCCTTGGGAGAATGGCTACAATGAAAGCTTTAACGGAAAATTGAGAGATGAGCTTCTCAATGGAGAAGTATTTTACACCCTTAAAGAAGCTCAAGTGCTTATAGAAGAATGGAGACAGCATTACAACCATGTAAGGCCTCATTCATCCCTAGGATACAGACCACCTGCTCCTCGAGCTCACATCAGTCATCCAGATAAACAAACACAAAATCAGAGAATTTATATCTATAAAAATGAAGGAAATACTAACCAAAATACGAACTTAAACTTGGACTTCTAATTGGGGGCTGGACACATATGCTCTTTGCTTTCCACGCCTTTCAATCAATTTTTGTAACCAGAGAGATCGCCTTTTTGCAAGGCTGATAAAAGCCCTTGCTCCATGAATAAGAAGTGTTCTTATATAGCTGTCACCTCTCTTGCTAATCCCTAATAGCATTTGTTTGTTACCACTTGAGTACTGACGCGGGACAAGTCCTAGCCAGGCAGCGAGGTGCCTGCCATTCTTAAAGGCATGAACATCTCCAATTGCAGAAACAAGCGCTGTTGCCGTGAGTGAACCAATTACATCAATCTTGGCAAGCCGCTGACAAGCTTCATTTTGTTGGCAAAGAAGACCAATTCTTTTATCTAAGCTTTTTATCTCTTGATCATTTCGACAAATTTCCTGATAGAGATCAGAGAATATCTCGAGCCCTAGTTTAGTAAGCTCGTTTCCTTGGTTCTCTAAGATTTGTGGCAATTGTTTACGGATATAAGTAATTCCTTAAGGAACAATAATACCATACTCCGTTAAAAGGCCTCTTATCTGATTGACTAATGCCGTTCTTTGTTGAACAAGCCTTTGACGATAACGATGCAAAGCTTGAATATCTTGTTGTTCAATACTCTTAAGAGAGATAAACCTCATGCTAGGTCGGCTCACAGCTTCACAAATTGCCTCTGCATCTGCAGCATCATTCTTATTCGTCTTTACATAAGGCTTTACAAACTGAGGACTCATCAACCTTACCTCATGCCCTATCTCTTTGAACTTCCTTGCCCCGTAATTTTCTCCCCCACAGGCTTTCATACCAATCAAACAAGGAGGCATATTTCCAATAACGCTTAAAAGGTGGTCCCGACTAACCTTCTTCTTTAAAATTACTTTTCCTCGCTCATCAACGCCGTGAAGTGTAACAAATTTAAACCGATGCTTCCTTAAAACCTGCATCAATTTTTAACTGCCGTTGATAGCTTATTGTTTTACTCATAAGGTAACAATCAAACTCATATTTCCAATTAGGAACGCACGCAACTTCTTGAAATCCATTGCGTTTAAAAAAGCTGAGATTATCCTTGAAATATGTATTTAATCGCATGGTATTACAATCGGCTTCAATTGCAAAACTTGTTGCTTGATTAAGAAGCTCAGAGCCAATCCCTTTTCTTCTAAACACACGAGTAACCCATATAGCATCAATCCATACGGCATCTGAATGTACTTCAACAATTATTCCCCCTACCAACACTGGCATAATATCTAAGACAGCATATGCTGAAAATGTTTTGAAGCCCTGCTTCATACCTGCTTCATCTAAAACCTTCCTATAAACTGCACTTTCAATCGTTTCATTCCAAACATCTGCTTGGTCTGAGGAAGTGATAATTCTGACATCTTTTATTTCCATGCTCTTCTCATATTTTAAATGGTGGTTTTTATTTGCAATCTAAAAAACTTATTCTTTTAATTATAAAAATTAAAATCTTTTCGCTGAGCTCTTCTATTAAAGCATATAATTTTATATTCTCTCACTGCAATTCATTATATAAGTGCCGCTTTGCTCCGTAGTGATAAACAAATTGACACCTGATTCGTAATAGGTTACAAGTATTAGTATAAGAATATTTCAATTAAAATGATTATATCTTTCAAACATAAAGGACTGGAAGCTTTCTTTCTGGAAGGAAATGCCGCAAGAATCCAGCAGAAGCATGTGAATAAGCTTCGTCTTATTTTGGCTCAGCTGAATGCCGCCAGAGAAATAAAGGATTTAAATTTTCCTGGCTCAAACCTTCACTCTTTAAAAGGAGAATTAAAAAACTTCTGGTCTATAACTGTAAGTGGTAACTGGCGAATTATTTTTAAGTTCGATAAAGGAGATGTTCATCTTGTTGATTACCTTGATTATCATTAAAAAGGAGAAAAAAAGGTGCAAATGTATAATCCCCCTCATATAGGCGACATTATAAAAGAGATGTATATCGAGCCCCTAAACTTATCTGTTACTGAAGTTGCTAAAGGATTAGGAGTAAGCCGTAAAACTCTCTCTGAACTTATCAACGGGCATTCAGGAATAAGCTCCATTATGGCTTTAAAGTTAGCAGAAGCCTTTAATACAACACCTGAGTATTGGTTGAATCTTCAACAGCAGTACGATATTTGGCAGGCTAAGCAAAAGATAGATTTATCTGAAATACGCCATTTTATTCCTGAAGATTCTAGCCATAAGCATGCTCACTAAACCCTTTATCTATGGCTACTTGTCTTCTTCTTTTTTAAACTTTGATCTTTTATTCGCTTAAGGGTCTTCTCATATTTTTCTTGAGCCCAAGCTTTATGAGCTGGATAAATCTCTTCAACTGCATGACCTTGAAGATCATAGCGGTGTGTATTGTTAAGCAGAGATTTAAGGTACGCAATACTCTTGGTATGATACTCAAGCGCTTGTCTTATTTTCACCTTGCTAAGACTTTGATCAGAGGGAAGTGCTGCAAATAAATCTGCTTCAACTTTTAATTTTAAAGGTTTTGGGGCTTGAGGATTAAAACACTCCGGATAAGTCTCTTGCAGCCACCTTAAAGCTGTTTTAATTCCTTCTTTTTTCTTCTTTTGAGCTTTTTGCTTGAGGTATTCTTGTTCTTTGGAAGAAAGCTTTGTAGGCTCATATGAACCTGAAGATTGAAGTGCTTGAGAGATCTGAGTTTGCTTCTCCAAGCTTAAAGGCTTTTTAATCGTAAGTTTGGGTCTGTCGTTCATGTTGGTGTCCTTGGTCTTTACATGACTTTTTTGTAACATTTATTCTCTCCTCTGTTAAAGAAAAATTATCCCCATTTTTAAGGGAAAACATTGTGGATAAAACGCTTTAATCCTTTATTGTTCCTTGCTTGAGAAGAATTGCCTCTTAAATAAGCATCCTTTAACAAAGAGAGGTTAAAGATATGGAGAGATGAGGTATGACTTGCCTCTTAAATTCATCATCACAAGAATGATGTTAGCAACGGAGTAAAATTGACCCATGTCAGCGGTTGAAAATTGACCCACCTCTGAACGAGTGTGACCTTCTACAAACATCAGTATAGAGGTCACCATGATTAGTGAAGAGGATTACATGGAGATAAAGATTTTATTACGCCAAGGAAAGAGTATACGAGAGATTGCCCGTTTAATGGGCCTTTCTCGTAATACAGTTCGCCGTT
The DNA here is from genome assembly GCA_001898725.1 of Caedibacter sp. 37-49. GTDB lineage: Bacteria > Pseudomonadota > Alphaproteobacteria > Caedimonadales > Caedimonadaceae > Paracaedimonas. The sequence goes on along the minus strand of MKUV01000031.1, from coordinate 1,249 downwards.
ATATCCGAAGAGGTGCCGAGCCTTGTTACCCGTTGCGTAAAGAGCGAGGTAGCAAATTAGCGCCTTACCGAGATTATTTGCGTCAAAGGGTTAAAGAAGCTCATCCCCAGTGGCTGCCTGCAGTTGTTCTTTATCGAGAGATTACTCCCCGAGGATATACAGGTAAGCTAACAGTGTTACGGGATTACTTAAGAACATTAAAGCCGCTTCTTAAGGCAGAAGATCCTATTATCCGGTTTGAGACACGCCCAGGGCAACAAATGCAAATGGATTGGCTTGAGTTTGGACGAGGAAAAGGACATCTATCAGCCTTTGTCGCAACCCTAGGCTATAGCCGTTATTCTTATGTTGAGTTTGTGAATGATGAAACTCTTGAGACTCTTATAAGTTGTCATGAACATGCATTTGACTATTTTGGTGGCGTTCCTGAAGAAGTCCTTTATGACAACATGAAGACAGTCGTCATTGAAAGAAATCACTATGGCAAAGGACAACATCGCTTTCAGCCTTGTTTTTTAGATTTTGCAAAACGTTATGGGTTTGTGCCGCGACTATGTCGTCCTTATCGAGCTAAGACGAAAGGCAAGATTGAACGTTTTAACCGTTATGTGCGTCATAGTTTTTATAATCCTCTTGCAAGCCGCTTAAAGGGAATGAACTTAAAACTTGATAAAGAGCTTGCTAATTATGAGATTAAAAAGTGGCTGAGGGATGTTGCTAATTGTAGAGTCCATGCCACAACAGGCAAGGTCCCTGTTGAGTTACTCGAAGAAGAAAAGCCCACTCTTCTGGCGCTTCCTCGCCTTCAAAGAGAAGCTCAGCCTGTAACCACATCTTTAAATGAGGAAAGGATCTCTTTCCAACATCCCTTAAGTGTTTATCAAGCTCTTCTTGAGGAGATGAGAGTATGATGGAGCAAGAGAGAATCCAACAGTTGTGTGAAGCGCTGCAACTTGAATTTATCAAGCTCCACTATGATACTTTTGCTCAAGACGCTGCAAAGAAAGAATCAAGTTATAGTGAGTATCTAGAGGTCCTTCTTAAAGAGGAGCACCATGGCCGCCAATTAAGAAGTCAGCAAATGTTGACCAAGCTTGCAACATTCCCAGCTTTTAAAAGCTTAGAAACGTATGACTTTAAGTTTGCTATAGGCGCCCCCAAGGCTTTGATTCAAGAATTATCTTCTCTGAGTTTTATTGAAAGAGGAGAAAATGTTGTCTTGCTTGGTCCTTCAGGAGTTGGAAAGACT
>MKUV01000030.1 GCA_001898725.1 Caedibacter sp. 37-49 | reverse complement strand
CAGACGAAGATGAAAACACTATAAACTCATAGGCGATCTATAAGGATTTCTGCAAAGATGTCAACCCGAATATCTTGCATTTTTATTTTTATATTTTTTTATTGTGTTGTTTGGAAAGCTATTTTATAAGGCCTTGCCCAAAGAAGAAATCTACTTTAAAATTTTATAATGTTAGATTTTACGCAATTTATCTCAATTACAGGGAAGCGTTGGCAAGAAAAGCGCTACGATTCTCGGCTTGCTTTCGGCCTTTCTCAGCGTTTTGACGAACCTGAAATTATTGGACGACTTCTTGCAAGCCGAAATATTACGCTCGAAGAAGCTCCTGACTTTTTAAATCCTACGCTAAAAAATTTTCTTATAGACCCCTCCCATCTCCATGATTTGGATAAAGCTGTCCAAAGAATTATTCAATCAATTGAAAAAAAAGAAAAAATTTGTATTTTTGGAGATTATGATGTAGATGGCGCAACATCAACAGCCTTACTTTATCGTTATTTTAAACAAATTGGCATCTGCGCAGATTTCTATATTCCTGATCGCCTTCAAGAAGGTTATGGTCCAAGCTCAGCTGCTTTTAAAAAATTACATCAAGCAGGTACACATCTGATTATCACCGTCGATTGTGGAACAACTTCTCATCAACCAATTGAAGATGCCAAAAATTTAGGACTTGATGTTGTCGTAATTGATCATCATATAAGCGAACCTAAATTGCCTTCAGCAGCGGCGATCATAAACCCTAATCGCCTAGATCAAGAAAGCCCTTACCAAACTTTAGCAGCAGTAGGCGTATGTTTTTTGCTTCTTATCGCTTTGAATCGTACCTTACGGCAAAAAGGCTATTTTACCTCCTTTCCTGAACCAAATCTTTTACAATTTCTCGACTTGGTCGCTTTAGGAACTGTGTGCGATGTCATGCCCTTACAAAAACTTAATCGTGCTTTTGTTGCTCAAGGCCTAAAAATTATGGCCCAAAGACAAAATTTAGGTCTTAAGACTTTAATGGACCTAGTAAGTTTACAAGAAACACCTTCCACTTATCACTTAGGATTTTTATTAGGTCCTCGGATTAATGCTGGCGGACGCGTTGGAAAATCTACCCATGGCGTAACATTGTTAACAACTGACGATCCTATCGTTGCTCAAAAAATTGCCCATGAACTTGATATTTTTAATCGAGAACGGCAAGCCATTGAAGCCGAAGTCCTTGCAGAAGCACATCAGCAAGCTAAAATGCAAGCACAACAAGAAGGTATTTTAATTGTTGCAAACACTCATTGGCACCCAGGTGTTATTGGAATTGTCGCAGGACGGCTTAAAGATTATTATCATCGGCCGACACTTGTTATTAGCTTTGATGAGAATGGTTTTGGCAAAGGATCTGGCCGCTCTATCCCTGGCATAGATTTAGGCTCTCTTATTCATGCAGCACGACAAATGAACCTTATTCCTGCAGGCGGAGGGCATGCCATGGCCGCAGGATTTTCACTCGAGAAATCAAATCTTCAACCTTTTAAAGATTTTTTAAACACACGTATTCAGGCTCTTAATCTTGATTTAGTGCCCTGCTTAAATATTGATGGCCATCTCACTGTAGAAGCTGCAACGCCTCACTTACTTCGAAAATTAGACCGTCTCTCTCCTTATGGACAAGGAAATCCCACACCCCGATTTATGTTTTCGAATGTGCGCATCCTTCACACTGAGATTGTTGGTAATAATCATATAAAATGTCATCTTGGTTCTCTTGAGGGCGGCAAATTGCAAGCCATCGCTTTTAAGAGCTGTGAGACGTCTTTGGGTCCTGCTTTTTTAAATCATTCAGGACGTCCTTTTCACATGCTTGGAACGCTAAAGCTAGATTCTTGGTTAGGGCAAGAACGTGTCCAATTTTCGATTGAAGATGCCATTTTAGCCTCTGATGCTTTAGCCTTAAAACAAGCAGATTTCTAATGATCTCTGGATTTAAGAATATTGCTTTAAAAATGGGGCAAAAAACGCTCGATTTTATCCTCCCGCCTCTATGTCTTCAGTGCCATACTCTTGTTTTGCAACAAGGAGGCCTTTGTGCAAGCTGTTGGCAAAAGATCTCGTTTATTAGCAAACCTTTCTGTAAATCTTGTGGATTCCCTTTTGATCTCCACCATGAGCTTGAAAGTATTTGTGGCCCCTGCGCACGTAAAAAACCACCTTTCACAAGAGCACGTGCTGCTATTTATTATAATGAAATAAGTAAACCTCTGATTCTTCGATTTAAACATGGTGACGCACTCCATATGACGCCATTATTTACTGAATGGTTGTATCAAGCTGGTCAGGACCTTTTTGAACAAGCTGAATATATCGCGCCTATTCCTCTTCACTGGAGTCGCCTTGTTTATAGGGGATATAATCAAGCGGCGATTTTGAGCCGTAAGTTAAGCAAGAAAACGAAAATAACTCATGCCCCTGATTTACTTAAACGCAAAAAACGAACTCCTTCCCAAGGGACCTTGACAGCTAAAGAACGTGATAAGAATGTTTCTAACGCTTTCAAGTTAAATAAAAAATACGATCAACTTGTTCGTGACAAGCATATTTTACTTATTGATGATGTTTTAACATCGGGCGCCACTGTTCAAGCTTGCGCAAAGGTTCTAAAAAAATCTGGCGCTAAACAAGTAGATATTTTAACATTAGCACGCGTTATTAAATCGGAGATTTGAAACTATTATGACAACTCAAAATAATATCCTTGTTTATTCAACACCTGTTTGTCCTTACTGCACACTTGCAAAAAATCTTTTAGAAAGAAAAGGGCTGAAATTTAAAGAAATTGATGTTTCAGATCCCCAAGATCGTCTTGCACTTATTGAAAAAGCAGGCGGCCGTAAGACGGTTCCTCAGATTTTCATTAATGACATTCATGTGGGTGGCTATGATGATTTAGCTTCTCTTGAAAAAAGTGGGGGGTTAGACGCTTTATTGCAGAAATAACCCTTTATTTTAAGAATGAAAGGTTTAAGCTTTTTAATAACTTAAATTTAATCAGAAATATTTTCCAAATAATCAACAAAATATTTCTTTTAAATCTTAAATATTTTATGTTTGCTAATTAACTCTTATCAAGTTAATTGTTTAATGTTAGAGTTTTTAGGTTTTAACAAAGTAAGGAAGTAAACATGACAAAGTCTGAATTAGTTGCTACAATTGCTAAGCACTTTAAAACAAAGGCAGAAGCTGAACGCGCATTAGAAGCAGTTCTTGAATCAATTCAAGACAGCTTAAAAAAAGGTGAAGATGTTCGCATCGTTGGCTTTGGTACTTTTAGTGTCAGCAAAAGAGCTGCTCGTATAGGACGCAATCCTCGTACTGGCCAAGAAATCAAAATTCCTGCAACTAAAACACCAACCTTTAGAGCTGGAAAAGAATTAAAAGAAGCTGTTAATAAGTAAACGCTTATTTAATTTAAAATAAAACCTGTAAGGTTAAGCCTTGCAGGTTTTTTTATGCTTAAAATTTGCAGATATTAGCTTTTCCAATGCTTATTTTCCTCTCTAAATTTTAACTTTGCATTTTATGTATCTTAACGTTTTAAAAAATAAATTTTCATTATTGACAATTAGAACCCATATAAAAAGTAACTGATAATAACTTTTAATATTGGAAATCAAATGCCAAAGACATTTTTAAAAAATATTTTTTATATCCTTTTTATTGCCTTATAGACTTATTCAGAGGGATGTGGTAGCGTTAATAAAGATTTTAGGGAGCTTCAGACACCATCCTCTATTATCAGTCTTTTCCCTACACAATTTACATGAGAACAAATTCAAGAATAAAGTTGTTTTGCTCTTACTTCAAAGGCGTTTAACATTTGATGCATAATTGTTGTAAATAAACCTTCTGTCATTTTTTGTAAGAAAAAAGACTGTAATTCAAATTCTAACTCAAAATTTACCTGACAACTCTTTTCTGTCAATGACTTGAAGGTCCATTGATTTTTTAGATGTTTTAAAGGACCTTTTGCATATTGTACGCTTATTTTAGTGGGTGGTGTTAATATAACCTCTGATAGATATGATTCCTGAAAAAATTTATAGCCAATTGTAAGTTCAGCAAATAATTTATCACCTTGTTTTTGTTGAATAACTGACTTTTTACACCAAGGTAGAAATTCAGGATAACATTCTATATCCGCAACTAACTCGTATAATTGTTTTTGAGAATAGGGTAAAATTTTCTGGTCCGTATGGCGAATCATCTATGACCTTTTAAATTATAATTGCGCTAAACGAGCTTGCTTGAGTCGTTCAAAATCTTCACCAGCATGATACGAAGAACGTGTTAAAGGCGAAGCAGAAACCATTAAAAATCCTTTCCCTCGTGCCATACGCTCATAATCTTTAAACTCTTCAGGTTCGACAAAACGCATTACTTGATGATGTTGAGGGGTTGGCTGAAGATATTGGCCAATAGTTAAGAAATCAACATCAGCTGATCTTAAGTCATCCATAACTTGATAAACTTCTTGCTTTGTTTCACCCAATCCAACCATAAGACCTGATTTTGTGAATAAAGTTGGATTTAATTGCTTCACACGATGCAAGAGATTAATTGAATGATAATAACGAGCTCCAGGACGCACTTCTGAATACAGGCGAGGAACAGTCTCTACATTGTGATTATAGACATCAGGCTGAGCCTCAACAACAATCTTTAAAGCACCATCTTTCCTTAGAAAATCAGGCGTCAAAATTTCAATTGTGGTATGCGGTGACATTCTACGGATTTCTGTAATAACCTGCGCAAAATGCTGGGCACCTCCATCAGGCAAATCATCTCGATCAACAGACGTAACAACAACGTGAGATAGTCCTAATTTTGCAAGCGCTTCAGCCACTCTTTGAGGTTCATGAGGGTCAAGCTGGTCTGGCCTTCCTGTCGCAATATTACAGAAACGACAAGAGCGCGTACAAACGCTGCCAAGAATCATAATCGTCGCATGTTTCTTAGCCCAACACTCGCCAATGTTAGGACATGCAGCTTCTTCGCAAACAGTATTCAGTTTATGATTTTTAATAAGGTCTCGCGTTGCCTGATATTCTTGTGAAACAGGAGCCTTTACACGTATCCAATCAGGCTTCTTCAAAGATGCAGTTTCCGTCAACTTAAACCACCTTTATTAATAATGAATAGCTCGCCCAAAAGCCGCTAATGGAGATTCGTGCATCATTTCAGAGAGCGTAGGATGAGGGAAAATAGTTGCCATCAATTCTGCCTCAGTTGCTTCGCACGTTTTCGCAATCGCATAACCTTGAATGAGTTCTGTTACTTCTGCTCCGATCATATGCGCTCCCAATAATTCGCCTGTTTTAGCATCAAAAATCGTTTTAACGAGGCCTTCAGGTTCACCAAGAGCAATGGCCTTTCCATTTCCTATAAAGGGGAAGCGACCGACCTTAATTTCATAGCCCCATTCTTTCGCTTTCTTTTCAGTAAGACCAATGCTTGCAACTTGCGGCGTGCTATAAGTACATCCTGGAATATTTTCACGCTTAATTGGATGAACATTTTGATGCCCAGCAATTTTTTCAACAACAGTAATGCCTTCATGACTTGCTTTATGCGCAAGCCAGGGTGCTCCGGCAACGTCACCAATCGCATAAATCCCAGGTTCCCCAGTTTCTGCCCATTCATTAACAACAATGTGAGAGTTTTCAATTTTTATTTTCGTTCCTTCAAGACCTAAGTTTTCAACATTGCCAACAATACCAATGGACAAAATTGCCTTTTCAACTTCAAGTTCAAGTTTCTTTCCTTGACTTTCAAGTACTGCTTTAAGGTTTTTCGAGCTTTTAACCAGGGATGTAACACTTGTTGTGGTATGGAACTTAATACCCCGTTTTTCAAACATTTTTCTTGCCATTAATGAGATTTCTTCATCTTCTGCAGGTAAAATGCGATCAATAACTTCAACGACAGTAACATCAGCGCCTAAAGAACGATAGAAGCTTGCGAATTCAATCCCTATAGCGCCTGATCCAATCACAAGTAAGGATTTGAGCATTTGTTTAGGAACCATAGCCTCTCGATAAGTCCAAATGTCCTCTCCATCTGGTTGAAGATTCGGGAGTGTTCTTGCACGAGCTCCAGTAGCAACAATAACATTTTTTGCGAGTAAACTCTCTGTCACTTTTGTTTCTTGATTGATTTCAATTTTATGAAGAAGATCTTGCTTGCCTTTCAGCTTACCATACCCTTTATAGACAGTAACTTTATTCTTCTTTAAAAGATGCTCAACTCCTTTCGAAAGTTGGGTCGCGACTTGTCTTGAACGTTCAACAATCTTTGATAATTCAATCTCAACCTTTCCAACTTTTAAACCAAATTGGTCGGCATGATTAAGATAATCAAGAATTTCTGCGGAACGAAGTAATGCTTTCGTTGGAATGCACCCCCAATTAAGACAAATCCCTCCTAGATGATTTGCTTCTATAATCGCTGTCTTAAAACCAAGCTGAGCAGCCCGAATAGCTGTTACATAACCGCCTGGCCCTGCACCAATGATAACAATATCAAAAGTGGTTTCTGTCATTTAATTCTCCTTTAGGGCTTCCTTTTTTCTAACTTATGGACTATAGAGGAAACATCACTTAACGTGAAGCTGCAAGGCTAAATTTTTTCTTAGATAGAATATTACCATGGTTGCAACTTCCCATTTGCTGGTTATTGATGATGATCGTCGTCTTCGAGAACTCCTGCAAAAATACCTTGAAGAAAATGGATATCAAGTTTTAATTGCAGCATCCGCTCATGAAGCTCGACAAAAACTTATCCCCACTCCTCAACTTATTGTGCTTGATCTTATGATGCCGGAAGAATCAGGTCTTGAATTCTTGCAATGGCTGCGAAACGATATGAAAAATGAGATCCCAGTTTTAATGTTAACCGCGATGGGAGAAGTTGATCATCGAATCGAAGGATTAGAAGCTGGCGCCGATGATTATCTTTCAAAACCTTTTGAGCCTAGAGAATTACTTCTCAGAATTCGCAATCTTCTTCAAAGAAATTCTAAATTGACTTTCCCTGGTTCTTTTATTCGCATGGGAGAACTTACTTATGACCCTGCACGTGCACTTCTAAAGTATGGCGAAGAGTCGATTCACTTGACGTCTTTAGAAGTAACCTTAATGAATATTTTCTCTCAACAACCAGGCGTTCCGATTAGCCGTGAAAAACTTGCGGAACTTAGTGGAGTAAGTTTAAGCCCAAGAACTGTAGATGTCCAAATTACACGACTGCGAAAAAAAATTGAGAAAGATCCTAAACAGCCTCTGTATCTTCATACCGTAAGGCACCAAGGATATGTTTTGAGGCCTGATCTTATATGACTTTATTTTTTCATCCTTTTCAATACCTTAAGAAATTTCTTCCAAAAACTCTTTTCGGACGCACTTTAATAATTGTTATTGCACCTGTTGTATTTGTACAGATGATTACAACCTATATCTTCATTGATCGCCATCTCGAAAAAGTCACTGAACTTTTGGCAAAAAGTATTACAGTAAAAACGAATGAAGTGGTTAATATTGTTTTAGAAACCTCTCATATTAAAGATAATTTTCAATCTCTCCGTAATTATATTTTTACACACTTTGAATTATCGTTAGAAATTAAAGAAGATGAGGATGCTCAATCATGGGCCAAAAAAAGCTTATTCTCTCCTTATGGCGATATTTTAACTAAAGAACTTGAAAAGAAAATTTTCTATCCTTTTCAAGTTAACTTACAGGATGAAGATATCTTTATTTCAGTTAAAACGCTTCGTGGAACAATAATAATTAAAGAAAAACTTAAACACTTAATCCCTAGAACCACATCTCTCCTTCTATGGTGGGCAGTTGCAACTCCCTTATTATTTTTAGCGATTGCAATTCTTTTTATGAGGAATCAAATTAAGCCCTTAAAAAGATTAGCTGAAGCTGTTGATGACTTTGGAAAAGGAAGAGAAACAACAGTTATTAAGCCAGCTGGATCTTTTGAAGTTCGTAAATTAACATATGCTTTCATTTCTATGAAAGAACGTATCCAACGTCAAATAACTCAGAGGACTGAAATGCTCGCAGGTGTCTCACATGACCTTAGAACACCTCTGACTCGAATGGAGCTTCAATTAGCTATGTTAAAAAATTCCCAATCTATTAAAGATTTACAATCTGACGTACGTGAAATGAATAAAATGATCGAAGATTATTTAGCTTTTGCTAAAGGAGAAGAAGACGGTCCTTATGAAGAAATAGATGTCTCGTCAGTGTTACAAAGTGCCATAAGTTTATTCCCCAACAAACCTATTTTTTTTAAAGCCTCTAGCTCTATTTATTTAATTGCGCATCCTCTTTCTTTAAAACGTGCTTTTACCAACATTATTGAAAATGCTTTAAAGTATGCATCATCTTTATGGATATCGATGCAGTTAGGGCCTGACAGTATTAAAATACATTTTGAAGATAATGGTCCCGGAATTCCCACCTCAAAAAGAGAAGCTGTATTTCGCCCATTTTACCGCTTAGAAGGATCACGTAACTCTGAAACTGGTGGTTCTGGTCTTGGTTTAGCCATTACACGAGATATTATCTTAAGACATGGTGGTACGATCGAACTGAAAGATTCATTACAAGGCGGCCTTCTTGTTGTAATAAGTTTACCACTATAATGAACTATCGACATATCTATCACGCCGGAAATTTCCTAGATGTTGTTAAACACTTTGTTTTGACGACCTTGCTTCAGAAATTTCATGAAAAAGAAAATGCTTTCTCTATTATTGATACGCACGCAGGTATAGGTGCATATCAACTGGATTCAATACAAGCACTAAAAACAAATGAAGCACAACAAGGAATTTTGAAACTTTTACACTCCCCTCACGATAAAAGCTTATTTGAAAATTATCTCCGGATAATTCATGCTCAGAAACCTGGGATTTATCCAGGTTCTCCACTTATTTTTCGGGCTTTCTTAAGGTCGCAAGATCGATTATGGCTTTCTGAACTTCATCCCGAAGATTTTAAAAGTTTGAACCAGATTTTTCATAAAGATCCTCAAGTAAAAGTCTTTCATCAAGATGGATATGTCTCTCTTAAAGCCCTCCTTCCTCCTAAGGAAAGACGAGGTTTAATCTTAATTGATCCGCCTTTTGAAGATCGTCATGAATTTAAAGCTCTAACCGAGGGTCTTTATGAAAGTTATAAAAGATTCTCAACTGGGGTTTATATGATATGGTTCCCAATCAAAGATTTGAAACCTATTAAAAAATTTTATGCTTCTCTTAGAGAACTAGAAATTCCAAAAATTCTTGCTGTTGAATTTTTACGACATCAACCCACAATTGCGGAAATGTTAAATGGTACTGGACTAATTATTGTTAATCCTCCTTGGAAACTTGAAGAAAAAATGGTGCCAGCTCTCGAAGCACTTTTGAAAATTTTTGAATTCAAACAAGGCTATGTTCGCTTAGAATGGCTCAGTGAAGAGTTCTCTTTTAAAAAAGTTACTTAATCTCTTGTGTATCTTCAAATATTGGCCACAAAAGTTTAAACGTTGTCCCCTTGCCAACCATACTTGCAAAATCAACTTTTCCGCCAACTTGATCTATAATCTTTTTTACAATTGCAAGCCCCATACCATAACCCTCAACGTTATCAGCATGAAATTTTTTTAAAGGCTCAAAGATATCCTTTTTTAAATTCTCAATAATTCCAGGTCCATTGTCCCCTATTTTTATTAAAATTTGTTTCCCTTGGTCTTCAACCTCAACTTTAATCTCCCCTTCTTGAAAGTTATGATGATGCTTAACAGCATTAGAAATAAGATTATAAAGAACCTCAGTTAGCAAAAAATTGAATGTTTTAAATGAAGTAATAGAGCTTAAAATAGTAATTTTAAATCCATCAGGTAGAAAAACACGCCGTTTAATTGTTTCCATGGTCCGAGATAAATTAAAGATACTAGGAACTTCTCTTAAATCATTGATAAATAAAGAAACTAGATCTTGTGTCAATCGATAAGATTGTTTATTAACCACTCTCAGCATGGATAAATTTTCTAATGAAGTTGCAGTCAAATTATTCCCCTTATCTTCAAGAATCCATTGCGAAAGATGTTCGACTGTTCTTATTGGCGATTGAATATCATGAGACAAAATATGGAATAGGGTTGCCTGTTGCTCATTCTTAGCTTTTAGCGTTTCATTAAGCTTATTTAATTTTTGCCTTTTTTCAATGAGACGAGAGATATCACGCCAAATCCCTCGACTATAAAGAATTTTTCCTTCTTTATCTTTTACGGCTGTTACGCTGAAAGAAACATATAGTTTTTCCCCCGTTTTTTTTCTAAGAATAACTTCTTTATCCTTTACGACACCTTTCTGCCTGTATTCTTGGATAATCGCATCTCTAATGCTTAAAGACTCAGGATGATAAAGTTCAGCGATTGAATCAAGATTAAGAAGCTCTTCTTTTGTATACCCAAGCGTGTCAATCAACGCTTGGTTACATTCAATAATTTTTTCAGTTAAAGCATTAACCGATACGAACATATCGGGTGCATGATCATAAAAATCTTTATAAAATTCAGTATCGATTTTAGTGTCTCTCTAAGTGCCTTCAGCTATTACATAACTAAGAAAAGCTGCTGTTTTGATTTTAGTTCCACCTTTAATATACGCTAAAACAATTTGCGCCTGTTTGCAAGAGAGTGTCTTTAAGGCTAAGAATATTTTATTAGTGATATATTTAATATTCCCTAAATGAGAAATAAAAATAACTTCAGCTTTAAATAAGGTAATATTGTCTATCAATACCAACTATTATCTTTTACTTCTAATTGAAGGCTGGTTAGAAAACCACATTCTGTTAATGTTTCAATAAGGCGAACCTCAGTTAAAAGTGCTAACTCTTCAAGTTTTTTAACTGTCATGTGATGCTTATCAAGGTGCTTTAGTTCATCCGCTAATACAATAAAGCCATCCTTTAAATCAACTTTAACAAATGAGGTTATTTCTTTTACTTCTCCTGACATCAAATTATCAGGATTAGAAGCTTTATAAATCTTATGTCTTTCCCTTAAATATAGCCTTAAATCATAATTGTGTTTAAAAGTATTTGGGAGGTAAATTGTTGAAGGTGTAAACCAAATATCATTTTGATCATGGTATTGGAAAATACTATGCGCACCATAAAAGATATGATTGCCAGCTGAATCATACTCTATTAGGTAAGCACCTCTTGAATTTGCTGATAATACATCTTCTTCGAGATATCGAACACCTTCTTCTAGCGTTTTACTATTTTTACGAACTTTACCAAATATCCTGTCGCTTGTGACACGATAGTCTCTTGTTTTAGAAGAAATTAACCTAGCTTCTAATGATGAAGCTGGCAATGTATCTCCAAAGCTTTTTAGTTGTTGAGCAGGCGATCTATAAAGCACTGGTTTATTATTGTCATCGTATTCAATTAAATAAAAAGTATCCTTTGAGCCAACCTCGAGAATATAATGAATAACTTCTCTAATTATATTAAAGGGCTTATGTCGTTCATAATTAATTTCAGGTCCACCATCACGATAACCTTTTTCAACATATGAGTTTTGAAGGTTTCTTTTAGAATTATGTCTCAAGATATTCGTCAACTCTTGTGGTAAAGATGAATTAAGAGCACCTTGGTTATAATAATAAAAATTCCTATTTAAAAAACTTTCTAATTCATCTTTTCTTGTAAGCTCACCACTAACTCTTAATTTTCTTCTTGTTGGAAGCTTAAGACCTAGCAGTAAACCCTTATCGCAAATTAGATCCTCACGAGCATCAAATACTATGGAACGCATTTTATCAAATCCTACAATTCCACGCGTATGTTGAGGGGCTACTGCCCAAACAACACTATCAAGCAGGCTATCAATCGAAATGTTGGGATTATCCCTAATATCAAGCTTTTCAAGTGCGAAAGAATAGTACTTAATTAAATTGAGTTGTTGATCTTCAAGATGAGCTCCTCTTAATCTAATTTCATAAAAGCTCCTTAAATTTAAAAGGAACGCCAGATCTACCGGACAAAAATGAAGGTCTGAACCATCAAAAATGGGTTGTCTAGCTTTAAGCTCTTTTGGTGGATTCTTTTCGTATACTTTCAATTCCTCTGAGGCAGGTTTAAGGCTAACTAATCGACGAATAAGAGGAGCTTCTCTTATTCTAAGAAGGTGATAAAGCTCTTCCCACAAGTCCCAACCCTCTGGAAAGTTTTTTATCTTTGTACTCCCTTGAGAAGGTCTAAAAACTGTTGAATCTTGATTGGTTCTTGTAAGTTTATTGATTGCATTATATGATTTTGGAACAGTTCTAAGAAGGACTGTTGAATATCCATACAAAAATGTAAGACCAGCATCAATACTCAACTCTTTTCCTTTTCTTTTCAAGTCTTTAGAGGAGGGTAATCTATCTCTTACTTGCCATAACTTGTATACACTCACGATCATTGTTCCTACAGCCATAAAAAGAACAGTATATTGTAGAGTGCTAAAAGCAGCAGAATTTGTAAAAGAACGTTGTTGATTAAGAATTTTTGTCAAATCCTCGACATGATATATTTTTGAAGATGATAAAGGCTGAGGCGTATGAGACATAATCCAAAGCCCCATATAGCCTGCTAAAAATACAAATGATGTCATTCCACAACAAATAGACGTACCTAATTTTTTTTTGTTTTCCTTATGAAACTTTTCTTTGAGTAATTTTTGCTCAGCTTTCTCAACATCTAGGTCACTATTATTAACATCTTCATGGGCAGGTCTATGGCGTCTGCGCGCCGTAGAGGTAAGGTCTGAATCAGTAGAAGAAGCATAAGAATGAGTTGAAGTCACAATCTCCCCAAAAATAAGACTGATAGACAAGCATAATGAAATGAGGCGTCTTAACTGAAGCACAGAACTTTTCTCCTTTAATATTTTTATTGAGGGTATTCAATGAGGCCCTAAAGGCCTCATTAATCTACATTACTTTTACTTTTCCATTATTAGCAACTGCATTAGAGCTATTTGCACTACGGCAGAACACTTCAAATTGGCCATTGTTCACTGAGAAAAGGAAATTATGCTCAAGACCTTCATCACCTTGGTATAAGGTTACGCCTTGTAGTTGCTTTCCTCCTGCCAAAGAAGCAGATTGCCAGAATTGATACCATTTTTCAGGTCCCCAAGAATGGTGAGGTTGAGCAATAGGAGAACCAAATCCAAACCAACCTTTAAGACTATCAACAAAAGTCTGACTTTCTGCTTGGCGCGCCTTAAATTCATCAAGGTTTAGTCTTGCCCTTCTTTCAACAACTTCGATCTTTGTTTGGAGCTGTTCTTCTGCAACATCACGCTTTTTAGTTCCGCATCTGTTAGTCCCAAAATACGTTCCGTAACCCACTGCGCCAGTCTCATCTACTTTGATGACGTTTGCTGGCTCTGCGGAATCACTACCACCATAGTAAAATACTGCAAATTTACGTATTGCTCCATTGTTTGGTAAAGTTCCTTGACGTGAACTTAAAGATTGGGGAACAGCCGTTGTCGTTGTTGTTGGAACTCCCTGAGCTTTCCAATCAAACGTATGACGCATTCTACTCATACTAGAAGCTCCAGTTGAAGTGTAGATATCGTGCGTATAAGTGCTTCCACTAACTACAACTTCATGTAATTCAACGCCATTCATCATATAATAATTTAGTAACTGGATATAACCCCCGAAAGGATTTGAGATGGTCCGACAAGAAAGAGGGTTATAACCCGAGTTTTGCAGACAATTAATTAATGCACTTAAATCAATGTTATTTTGAGCTAAGAACTGTTGAATTGTGATCGAGCTTGCACAGTCGTTACTTGCAACAGAACCTGTATAATAAGAGGCTTGCAATTGATCTGCCGTAAAGCCTTGTTGACTGGTGACACGTGATGGCGTTCCGGGGGCAACATAAGCAGATTGAAGCGCCGCAAGATTAATCTTCCACGAAGCGCTTTGTGGTGTAATCACCATGTTTGCGTAAGATTTAAGAAAAGGGGCGCCAGCTGCGGGTCTAAAGACCTCTGATACAACAATTGTTTGGTTGTCAGTATATTGAGTCATCAGAAACCACCTGTCTCCAGCTACGGCAAGCTCATAGTAATAAGGGTTGATTGAGCCAGAAACACCAGGTGTTGTGACAATATTGAATGGATTTAAAGGTGTGTTATCAAAAGATGTTTCAGTATGTTGAGTTGCACTTCCTGGTTGATAAATAACTCCTTTGGTGTTAGCTCCACTTGTCATTAAAACTCTTGTGACATTCGTAGAAGGAATCGTTGGATTATTCCAAGAAGAAACTTCTGCATAAATTCCATAAACGCCCTCCAAACCACCTACATCACCTCCCGCATCACTATAAGCCGTTGAAAGAGAGCTCTTCTGCATATCAAAAATCGTGGAATTATAATCTGCTCCCAACGTTTGCACAAAATAAGCAACCTGCGTGCCAAACCCAACGGCGGGCCTGAAAACACTTAAGCATTCAATTGCCGTCCCACGACACGCATTGGTCAGTACTGTCGGTTGAGGAAGCACTGCCCCAACACCTGGCAACACTCCCCCACTAATAATCATAAGGCTAAGTACGCCTGCTCCAACTGCTTTACCATAACTGAAAGAAGACGACCCTCTCCCTCTCCGAGAACTTCTGTTCGCATCCGCGAAATACATAATTCCAAGTTTATCCAATTTGTACTTAGAAAAAGATGAAAGTGTCCCCCCATCAAGTTGAGTATAAAAATCCAAACCCACTTGCTTTAAATAGGGGAGTTGTCCTTCTGATCGCCTCAGCTCTCTTATTTTTTGAAGATAATTAAACATCTGCTTACCAGCTCTAAAAAAGGCCTCTTCTTTAAGGTCCGCTTTGTCCTCTACTGTTTTATAAAGTTGATTTAATAAGTTTCCAAATTGCGGAAAATCTTCTTTCGTCCTAATGTTATTACAAATTAAAGTTGCAATCAGTCCTATTTCTAATGACTGAATATCTTCCAAAAATGCCAAATTCTCTGCCTGGGTTAAAGAAGCTAATTGTTCTTTTTCAGTAATGTCTATGCCTTCGTTTTCTGCTAACTTAAGTATCCTTTGAAGTTTTTCTCGCTCCTGAGGATTTGTAAAAAGTACCTTTGCAACGCTCTCAACCTGTCCAAAATTATTTTGGTGATAGTCTAAAGTTTGTTGCCATGCATCCTCTACAATCCTATCCCAACGCTCTTCCCAAGAAAGTTCTTTTTTTGGCGCACCAGAGAATAAAGTTTTAACCACGTTTTTGGCAGAGGCCACCCATGAACCTAATCCCCACCAACTACTCGCTGTTGAAGACTCTTCAGTCTTTATTTGAGATGCAGAGACAAGAGCACGACTCGTGGCTTCATCCTCCAATAAAGTCGGTCCTGAGGCTATCGCGATTTGAACACTAAAAATTAAGGCAAAAAAGGTCGTTGAAGTTCTTATAAACGTCATCTGGATCTCCCCTTTAAAAATCAAACTCTTGCCAAGTTAGCATAGTCTTGCCTCAGGTCAATATTTTTTTCCATTTGACCCTTTAACAAAATTTTATTTTATTGAAAAAGCTATATTTTTAGCCAAATATTTTAATTTTTAGAACAGCTATGGCTAACCGTGAGAAATAATTAAAATTTAAACTTTATTTATTTAAAATTTTAAGTTATGACAAAAATGCATAGTAAGTAGGAATTTATTATGCTTCTCAACTCAAGAAATTTTATAAATATTTATGCTTTTAGCTTTTTTAAAGGTTTGCAAATGAAGAAAATTCGATTTAATACTGGCATTTTTTATCCTATGCATATTTTTAGTGTAATTAAGAATTAAACTGGAAGCAATTTTACATATTTGCATTTATTTTTTGGATTAAAAAATCCTTCATAGATGTTATTGATTTTACATTTTGTAAGCTTTCCTTATAAATATAATGTATATCAATCATTGGCCCTTGAAGTTCTGGAAATAAATTCACCAAATTTGATTTTTGTACCAATGGAGATTCTTTTGATAGTTCAGCTATTCCAATTCCTTCAATGGTTGCATTAATTAATCCTTCCAAGCTATTAATCTCAAGATAAGGTTTACGAATTTGATGAGTTTTAGCACCTAGTGTTAGAATCCAGCTAAAATTACCATAAGGGTCGGTAAGATTTTGTGTGTACGCTAGAATTCTATGGTTATCAAGGTCATCAATAGATCTAGGCATTCCATGTTCCTTAATGTATTGAGGGCTTGCCCATAATCCCATAGGTAAAGACTTTAAAGGATGTTGAATTAAATTAGGATGATGCGAAATATAAGTACAAATAGCAACATCTGCTTCTTGAAGATTAAGATTTTCCGTTTTACATAAAATTTTAATGTTTATTTCAGGGTAAAGCTCAAGATATTCATTTAAGTACTGCATAAGCCAAGAAGCTCCCATATGAGGTGTTGTAACAATTTTTAATTCTCCTCTAACTTCTTTATCGTTATTTCTAAAATTTTTTAAGAATTCTTCATTTTCTTGCATCAGCTCTGAAGCATGCTGAAAAATTTTTCTTCCCTCTAAACTCAGAGTTACTCCCCTAGCATTCCTTTGAAAAAGCTTCATTTTAACTTGGCTTTCAAACTCTTTCATTGATCTACTTAATGAAGATTGGCTGGTATTTAGAAACTCTGCAGCTTTTGTTAAATTACCAAATCTTGCAACAGTATAAAAAATTCTTAACTTAACCAAATCCATTAATTCCTCCTTTTATCTTAAGGTAAAGATAAAGAGTTTACTCTTTGCAACAAGAAATCTCGAAAAGTCTTTATCATTTTAATATCTTTCATGTGCTCTTTATATATATAATGCAATTCAACAACTGGCCCTATAAGATTTGGAAATAAGTTTATTAAGTTTGATTTTTGAACAAGAACCCACTCTTTTGAAAGTTGAGCTATTCCAATACCTTCAATTGTTGCATTAATAAGACCCTCCAAACTATTAATCTCAAGATAAGGTTTTCGAATCTGATGGGGCTTGGCGCCGAGTGTCAAAATCCAGCTAAAATTACCATAAGGATCAGTTAAGTTTTGTGTATAAGCCAAAATTTTATGATCATCAAGCTCCTCAATTGTTCTAGGTCTTCTATATTTCTCAATATATTGTGGGCTTGCCCATAATCCCATCGGAAATGCTTTTAAGGGATGCTGTATTAAATTTGGGTGATGAGGAATATAGGTACAAATAGCAACATCAGCTTCTTGTAAATCAAGGTTTTCCGTTTTACATAAAATTTTAATATTAACTTCAGGATAAAGGCTCATGTACTCTTTAAGATAACTCATCAGCCATGACGCCCCCACATGAGGTGTGGTAATAATTTTTAGGTCATTCTTAGTTACTGTTTCTTTCATATAAAAAGATTTTAGAAAATCTTCATTTTTCTGCATCAATTTAGAAGCATGCTGAAAAAGCTTTTCACCTTCATAAGTTAAATTTAGACCCCTTGGATGTCTTTCAAACAGCTTTGCTTTCATTTGATATTCAAAGTTTTGCATAGACCTGCTTAAAGACGATTGGCTCGTGCCTAAGACCTCGGCTGCCTTTGTTAAATTACCGCATTGTGCCACGGTATAAAAAATTTTTAGCTTTGCAAGATCCATAAGTTTCCCTTTATTTATCCTATTTAAGCACATAAGATAAAATAATGAAATATCAGTAGTAGATAATATTAAATATTTAAAAAATAACAAAAATATTTCTTTATGTAGACTAATTATGGGCTAATTATTTTTATATTATATCTAAAATGCATATCTATTATCTCAAAAGAACAGTGGTTCTTCGAAAAGCAATTTAGTAGCTTGTACTTGTGGCGCCGAAATAAACGGCCTACATGAGAAGAATCGGTTACCCTTTTCTCCCCCCTGTTACAAACCGATTCTTCTCTTCTTTCTTTGTTAAGCAATTACAGTTCATGACTGCCTTTAAAAGCAAATAGTAGGTACATTTTTATTGGCAAACTAATTAAAATTTAAACTTTATTTATTTAAAATTTTAAGTTATGATAAAAATGCATACGCCATAGAATTTTATTGTGCTTCTCAAATAATAAAATATGTGAAACAACACTTAGCCTAGCAAAATAAATTTATGGCTTAAGTATTTGGTTTTTAATATTTTAAAAGGAGAGAGGCTATGAGAAAGATTCTAAATAGGAACTGCCCTTACCCAACGATGGCAATGTCTTTTGCTAAAATAAAGTAAAATTTATTTATTTACACAATTTAAAACTTTGTAAAGATAATCGTATAGAGCTAAAATTTTTTTAGACTTCTTACGTTTTTTATCAAAAATATAATAAATTTTAGATATAGGAACCTCAAGATCGGGTAATACTTCAACTAAGTTGGCCTTGTGAAGATTTACCCATTCTTTGGGAAATTGTAAAATACCATAACCTTCGCACGCAGCCTTCAAAAGTGCACCTTGAGATGTAATTTGAAAAAAAGGTTTTCTTTGACCTGTTTCACAACCTATATTTAAAAGCCACTTGAG
The DNA here is from genome assembly GCA_001898725.1 of Caedibacter sp. 37-49. GTDB lineage: Bacteria > Pseudomonadota > Alphaproteobacteria > Caedimonadales > Caedimonadaceae > Paracaedimonas. The sequence goes on along the minus strand of MKUV01000030.1, from coordinate 39,567 downwards.
AGAATAGCTAAAAGAAAGATTTTTCTGCTTATCTAAAGTAAAAGCTAATAATCGATGATTATCTAAATCTTTTGGTGTTTGAGGTATACCAAATTTTTCCAAATACTCTGGGCTAGCCCAGAGTTTATGATGATGGGTTAATAAATGAAATTGCTCTAATTCTGGACGATCGGCGATAAAAGATCTAATAGCAACATCTGCCCCTTCAATATCAAAATCTTGAGTTGCAGTTTGAACATTTATACTTATTTCTGGATACTTTTCTAAGAAGAGTAATAAATTTGGGGTTAACTCAATTTCAGCCAAATAAGGAGTTGAAACAATTTTTAATTCTCCTTCCATCTCATTGTTTTGATCAAAAAAAGAATGCTTAAAAGCTTCATGTTCTTGAACCATTTTCTGGGCATGTTGAAACACTTTTTCGCCTTGTGGTGTCAATTTAAGGCCTCTGGCATGTCTTTCAAACAATTGTGCTTTTGCATAATACTCAAGCGTTTGCAAAGTCCGACTTAAAGAAGATTGACTGGTATTTAAGAGATAAGCTGCCTTGGTAAGGCTTCCCTCACGGGCAATCATGTAAAATATTTTTAAATGCGCAAGATCCATAATGCCTCCACTTCACTATTTTCTAGCTACCTTGTCAATATAACAATTTTAAATGGCATATCAGTATATGATAGGTTTAATATTTGATTTATAGTAATAATTTACTGGAATAGTAAAATATTATGGGCTATTATTCTTGAGGTATGCATATATGCAAATCTCATATATCAAATTAGAAATAGTCATCTTCTAAGGCGTTGAAGTATGGTTTAAGTATTCCAAGGTTGCATAAAACAACTCAAGGAACAATAAAGAAGAATCGGTTACCCTTTTCTCCCCCCTGTTACAAACCGATTCTTCTCTTTTTTTTTCACTGGCTCTATTCTCTTTCATCTCCTAATTTTAAAAAAATTATATTTAAAGAAATTGTTTAATAAATTTTTAACTAAAATTATCTTAAATCTACACATATTATGGACTTTTTGTGAAATACATGAATTATAGTTTGCTAGGGAACTTAGGGGGAAATTATGAAGAATCAAATTAAGACGTTATTTAATGAGCCGTTAAAAAAATTCATCATATTTGCAACGCTTGTATTTAAGGCGACCCTTGTGCAAGCCGACCCCATTTTGGTCGCTACTTATGGCAACATTGGTTTTAACTCAAATCAATTTATAAGACCTTTCGGAGTTGTTTCTGATTCTCAATTAGGAAGAGTCTATGTTTCAGATAGAGATGGTGGAAAAGTATTACCTTTTAATAATACAGGACAATCCATAAACCTCCCTAACTCAATAACAAGCCTGAATTCTCCATGTGGAATGGCGATTGGTCCAAATTCAAACTATCTTTGGGTTGCCCATAGAGGCCTAAATCAAGTCCTCATTTATGATCAAGACCACAATCCAGTAACTCCTATTTCTACTGGAGCCGGAACACGACCAATAGGTATTGCTATTAATAATCAAATCAATCCACCGCGCGCATATGTTCTTCAGGAACAAACAGGTACAGTAAACCTGTATGGCGCCTCAACTTTAGCTCCAGTTCCTAATAATCCTATAATTGGTGGCCTTGCACAACCTCAAGGAATCGCCGTACATCAATCTAGTGGAAGTGTTCTTATTGCAGACACCGGCAATAATCAAATTAAAATATATAATGCCACTGGAACAACTCAGGAGTATAATTATAATGCTATTGGTACTTACGTATTAAATCAACCTTCAGCTATCGCTGTGGTAAATTCCCTACAGACTCCTATGTGGGTAACTGATGCGGAAAATGGTGGCCGCTTACTTGCAAAGATTCCTGACTCTCCTGCCAAACAATATAATGTTCCAACCCCAACAGGCGTCTCTATTAACCCAGCCACGGGACAAGTCTATGTTGTTGGCGGCGTAGAGAATTCACTCGGTCCAATTCGAATCTATTTTGATCAGTTTGCTTGGGTTGAATCCGGAAAATCAATTTTACAAACCTTAAGTCTGTCTGGTCTCAATCAAAGCCTTGTTCTCGATTCCGCGTATCCGCAACTTCCAAATCCGATCAATCGCCAGTTACGGGTTTCTAAGTACGATGATCCTTCTACAAATAATGATATTACTGCTGAACTTGTAGGATTTGATTCTAACAATGCAGGACTCTTAAGCATTGCTAACGGTGCAACATTATCATTAGGCAATACTGCTGGAATATCAGGCAACGCTCTTGAGGCCGACAAGCTCGAACTTAAGACTGGCGGAACACTTGAACTGTCGGGAAGCAAGTTTAAAATTGATAGCTGGACCTTTAATGGCGGAACTTTAAAGGTTTATTCAAACGCAACAATCCCAGCAAGTGTTTCTCCAAATCCTAATGTCGTTAAACTTTCGCCACAGGGAGGTATAATTGATGTTGAGAATGGTCAGACTCTAACTGTTCAACGCTCTTTTATAAGTGAGTCTAACAACGATCCCTACACGCTTACTAAAATAGGAGGTGGGGATCTTAAGCTAAATATCTCATCCACTTCAATTGATAAGACCGTTGATGTCCAAGCAGGTTCTTTTACGATTAATAATACATCGCTTACTTTTCAAAGTGGTGCTAGCCTTAAAGTGCACCCAGGAGCTAGATTTGTAACTCTACCTAGCAGCGTTAATGGAGTCTCTAATCTTGTTATATCTTCTGGGGCCGTTGCTGAAAACTCTGGTTTTATAGACAACCAAGGATTCTGGGTTCTTTATGGCACTCTTACTAACAGTGGTACCTTTACTAATTATGATACTGGTTCTATCCCTACTGGAACAGGTAATTTTAAATTTAAGGGGGGCACATTTGATACGTATAGCAATGCAACAGTCAATTGGAATATTTCTCTTGATAATGATAATGGAACAATAATTACACGCGGTAGTAAAATATTTACAATCACACAACCAGTAACAGGAAACGGAAACTTAACGATTTCAGGTCCTGGTACAACCGTATTAAATGGAAGTAACTCTTATATTGGCTCGACATCCCTCACGAGCCAAGCAACAGTTAAATTTAATGCAAATTCTCCTTTTGGTTCAGGGAATGTATCTATACAAGACGGTTCAACTCTTCAATGGGGATCAGCTGTCACTCTGCCTAATAATTTTACATTTTTTGCAACTATACCTACTCTAGATACAAGCACTTACAATGGAGGAATATCAGGAAAACTTTCTGGAGGGATTGGTTTTATTAAAAAAGGATCAGGTTCACTTACGCTTTCAGAAAATAATGATTATGACGATAACACAACAATTGAAGAAGGTACTGTGGTTGCCGCTCATAATAATGCGTTAGGCACAGGTTCTGTAACCATGAAAAATGGCACTGTATTTCAATCTGGCCTGAATGGTTTAATCCTTGCAAATAATTTCATTCTTGATTCAGGCTCTCTTGCTACTTTTGGATCCGTAACAATTAATACTGCGAATAATTCTACCACTTTGTCTGGTACCATCTCACAAAATAATGGTCCCATGAAATTAATTGCACAAGGAGGAAGCACCTTAACTCTGGGGGGCCAAGCTTCTTATTCCGGCGGAACTGATGTCCAAGGCGGCACGACCCTTACAGCAGGAATTGCAAACTTATTTACAAGCGCAAATCATAATTTGTCTCTTCTAGATGCTAACTCTATTTTTGATATGTCAGCAGGCAATCAAACATTGGGCAATATTAACGGCGTTACAAGCACATCTATTCAATTAGGCAATAAGACCCTTACCTTTGGAACGGCAAACGACTCCAGTTTCTCTGGTGTCATCTCCGGCGTTGATGGCAAAATCGTAAAACAAGGCAGTGGAACTTGGTATCCCTTAGGAGAGAACCTTTATACAGGGGGATCAACAATTAAGGAGGGAACTGTCGTTGTTACAAATAACCAGGCTTTAGGTAGAAACGTTGTAACTGGCACAAGCCCTGCTGTGATAATGGAAGATGGAACAACTCTAGAATTAGGATTTGTTAATCTTACTAATCCAATAACGCTTAATACAGGACCGAACAACCAAGGCGTAACCTTTAATTTAGGCTCTTTACCGAATGCTCCTGCAGCAATTTCATCTGTTATTGATGGTGACAATAAGCTTTTGATTAAGGGAAGCAGAAGTCTTAATTTAACTGAGCCTCATCTCTTTAAAGGAGGTCTTGAGCTTTATGACACCTCAAGAATATCATTAATAGGGAATGGCAATCTTGCTAACGGAAGCGATGTTAGTTTAAAGTCTTTTGGAACAATATTTGATATTTCTCTCGCTTCACCAGCAGTTAAATTGGGCGCTCTTAATGGTGTACAAGGAAGCAAAGTTTGGGTTGTTAATAAAACTCTTACTCTTACTAAAAACTCGAATTTTATGGGTGATTTCCTTAACTCTGGGAATGGTTTTGTCATCGTTGATGATAACGCAACTTTAACTCTTGGCGGTACTATTCCAAGAAACCTTCAAATCAATAAAGAAGCTACAGCAGAACTCACCTCAAGTGCATCAATACCTCTTGGAACGAACATTATTCTGGCAGAGAAAGACGCTACTTTTAATGCTGAATATTATGCTCGTCCTGTTATTGATCTTGGTTCATTAAATGGTGTGGCAGACACAACTTTTAAATGGGGTAATCAAGAGCTATCATTCTATAGTCCTTCTGCCTCTACATTTGATGGCGTTCTTGAAGGCGGAGCTAGTTCTTCAATTATGATAAATTCTAATCTTACTTTAGGTGGTCAGAATCTTAATACTCCTTCTTGGTTTATTAACAACACGATACTAAAGATGAAAGCAGGAAGTACTCTTCCTTCAATTAGCTCTCTCACTATAAACGGCAATAATGCTGTTTTTGATATGAGTGAGCAAGATCAAACAGTTACTACTCTTCAAACCAGCTTTCCTTCTCCAAACAGCCGTGTTGAGTTAGGCAATAAGACACTTACTATAAAAATGCCAGACCCAAATCAACCCTCAGCATTCTCAGGAAGAGTTAATGGTAATGGAGGTAAAGTTGTTAAAAAGGGACCTGCTTTCTTTACTTTCAGAGGGGCTAATACTTTTAGTGGTGGCTTATTTGTTGAAGAAGGTGGCGTCAGGATTTCTTCACCTTCCGGCATGGGAACAGGACCTATTACAATTTATGATCAAGCAACTCTCAGCATTGGGACACCTTTAACGTTGAGTGGCAATAATTCAATCAACTTACAAAGTGGGATTGCAACTGTGCAAGCTGACTTTCCAACAATTATCAAGACAAAGATTGTGGGCAATGGCGGTTTTAATAAAACAGGAACAGCTCCTCTCACGTTAACACAAATGAATGATTACGCAGGCGAGACATTTGTTAACCAAGGAACTCTCGTAGTTAATGGATCCATAGGCAATGTCACTGCTGGCTCAGGTACGGTTTTGACGGGTGTTGGTTCTGTCGGCACAGTTGTGAACAATGGCACAGTAACACCCAGTGACCCTGTGAATGTTTTCACCCTTAAAGGAGACTTTCTCCCCTCATCAGCAGGTATCACCAAAATAGCCATCAACCCAAATACCTCTAATAAACTTCAAGTCGATGGAATCGCTCATTTGAACAACAGCATCCTCTCAGTTGATGTCGTCCCTGGTGATACTTATGCTTATGAGAATCATGAACCTTTCCTCGTCTTAGAGTCCGACAACCCTGTCAATGGTCAGTTCGGTGCCATCGAAAGCTCTCATGTCAGATTCGCTTGGACAGCTGATTATCAGAAAGATCCAAAAAAGGTCTTCCTCGATGTTGACTATGTTCCTTTCAAAGATATCGTTAATCCTATCACCGATAATCCTAATATCCGTGAAGTCGTCCAGTACCTTGATACCTTACCTCAACCGGTCGCTGATCCTGACTTAAGGAACATCCTCTCTATGCTTAATGCCACACCGGATGCCCAAGGCATTACCAACTTCTTCTCCGAGATCTCGCCAGATGAGCTCTTATTAACCGAAGAAACAGCAAGCCTTATCAATGAGATCAATGGTTTTAGAATGCATTACTTGCGCGATATGATGACTTCTCCTACAGCCAGCGCTTCCTTCACAACCACAAGAACGCAAAAAGCAACAACGCTTATTAATCAACTCAAGCAAGCTTTTGGCCAAATCAGAGCTGATGATCCACGCATCCATAGTCCAGCCATGGCGATGAATATTGGTCAGCAAATGCAAGACAGTGCTATTATGACAGGACCTAAAGGAGGAGTCTGGATCCAAGGCTTCGGGAATACCTCGCGTCAAAAAGCAACCCGTATCGATATGGGATATCGCAATAAGATGGCCGGTTCTCTCATCGGGGTGGATTATAAACTAAGACCTGATCTGTTTGTTGGCTTATCCTTTGGGTATGATCAAAGCCGTATTAAGTGGACGGACGCTCTCTCGAAAGGCAAGATTAAAGATTATGTTACCAGCCTCTACAGTACTTGGTTCCATAATCAGTTCTATATCAATGCGTCCTTAACAGGCTCTTATAACCGCTATAACATCCGTCGCCGGATGACCTTTGGCACGATCGACCGAACAGCAAGAAGCCGTCATGATGGCTATGTCTTCGCCCCAAGTCTTGAAGTCGGTCATGGCTTTACCCTCTTCAATGGAATCGATGTCGTGCCTTTCGTTCGAGGTGATTACATCCATATTCATGAAAAGAGCTATACAGAAAAAGAAGCAGGGGCTTTGAACCTTCACATTAGAAGCAAGACCAACACAGCGCTTAGAACAGAGCCAGGTCTTAACTTCTATCGTCACTTCAAGCAAGAAGAAGGAATCATTACAGCAAAAGTGAAGCTTTCATATGTGAATAAGCATCCCCTCAAGAAAGGCAAGATCACAGCGAATCTTGTAGGGCAACCCGGCACCTTCTTGGCTTCAGGGACCAATAAAACGCAGCATCAAGTCTCGCCAGGCTTAAGCCTTGATTACAAATCAAATTCAAACTTCTTCGTCTCAGCAGCTGTTGATTCACAGATAGGATCAAAATATAGAGCTATGGAGTTTTCTCTCAAAATAGGTACTAAGTTCTAAAAGGATTTAAATTATGTTTAGCACTTTTTTAAAAGCCATAAACGTTTTTTATATAAGCTTTCTTTTATCAATTAATTTGACTTCTTGAGAGCATTTAATAAATTTGACGAACCACTTTGATACATATTACCCGCATAAAGTTGATAGATAAGACACTTCAGCGCAATTCTATAGCCGAGCTTTAAAATAAGTTTGATACAGATAAAAAAAGAAAGAGAAGAAAGAGAAGAAAGAGAAGAAAGAGAAGAAATAGATAAAAAGCATAAAAAGGATTGACAATCGCTTGCTTCCAAAGCATATATAGCGCTAATATTGAAAGATGAGACTGGAGACTATCAAATGAAAATTGTTAACTCATTGAAATCAATGAAAACACGACATAAAGATTGTCGTATCATTCGTCGTCGTGGTAGAAATTATATTATTAATAAAACCAATCCTCGATTCAAAGCGAGACAAGGTTAATACTTCTCTCAATTAAGGAAGAAATTTCATGGCACGCGTAACTGTTGAAGATTGTGTTCGTAAAATCTCAAATCGATTTGAATTAGTTCTCGTTGCATCCCAACGTGCGCGTCAAATTGGAGCTGGCTCTGCACTTACCGTAGAACGAGATAACGATAAGAATCCAGTCGTTGCTCTAAGAGAAATTGCAGTCAATACTGTAAAAGCAAATGATCTTAAGGATAGTTTAATCAATTCTTTTCGTATTCAAGTTGAAAATGATCCTCAAGAAGACGAGATTTCAGACTTTGTTGCACAAGAAACATTACGTTTTCAACAAGCTCCTGTATCCTCATTTGACGAAGATGATTCCGATGAAGATGAAGATTTAGAAGAAGAAAATAACGAAAATCCTTCCCTTTAGCCTAGTGAAGCTGTTATTATAGACTTAGTATAAGCGTAAACACAGCGAGTAAAATTTACAGAAATTTTAAAACTGGTGTTTGCGTAAAAGATAAAAAGCAGCACCATGATTCAGCAACTTGAATTAATTGAAAAAGTTCGATCATATGATCCTACACTCGATGAAGAAAAAATTAATCGAGCGTATCTCTTTTCTATGAAAGTGCATGAAGAGCAAGTACGTGCCTCGGGCGATCCTTACTTTTCTCACCCCCTTGAAGTTGCAGGCATACTTTCTGATATGAAGTTGGATGGAGCAACTATCATAACAGCCCTTCTGCACGATACTGTAGAAGATACTGGAGCAACACTTGAAGAAATCCGTAAATTATTTGGAGCAGAAATTGCAGGTCTTGTTAATGGTGTCACAAAACTAACCCAGATTGAATTGCAATCCTCTCAAACAAAACAAGCAGAAAACTTACGTAAACTTGTTCTTGCCATGTCAAATGACATTCGTGTCCTGCTGGTTAAGCTGGCGGACCGGCTTCACAATATGCGAACGCTTCATCATTTTTCTTCTGAGGAAAAGCGTCGACGCATTGCCCGAGAAACAATTGAGATTTACGCTCCTCTAGCAGAACGTATTGGGATGCACCATATTAAAGATGAACTTGAAGACCTTTCTTTCAAAGTTCTTAATCCTGATGCTCGTCAATCTATTGTTACACGCTTAAATTTCCTTGAGAAAGAAGGCGGAGACATTGTTAAAAATATTATTAAAGAGCTCAAACAGGTTTTCAAAAAAACGAATCTTAAAGTTGATGTGTCAGGGCGCGTTAAAACACCCTACTCTATTTGGCGAAAGATGCATCGAAAAAATGTAGCCATCGAACAGCTCTCAGATATTATGGCTTTTCGGATTCTTGTTGATACTCTTCCTGATTGTTATCATGCCTTAGGAATTATCCATAGTCGTTATATTGTTATTCCTTCACGGTTTAAGGATTATATCAGCACCCCTAAACCAAACAATTATCAATCCCTTCACACAAGCGTAATCGGTCCTTTAAAACATCGAATTGAAATACAAATTCGAACTCATGAAATGCATACTATTGCTGATTATGGTGTTGCAGCTCATTGGCAATATAAACATGGTAAAAATAAAGATCTCAAACAATATCATTGGTTGCGCAGCCTTCTTGAAATTCTAGAACATGCTGCTGGACCTGAAGAATTTCTTGAACATACCAAACTTGAAATGTTCCAAGACCAAGTGTTTTGTTTTACACCCGCAGGAGATCTGATATCACTTCCTCGCGGAGCGACACCTATTGACTTTGGTTATGCCATCCACTCGGCCGTTGGTAATCACTGCGTTGGAGCGAAAATAAATGGTCGAATGGTCCCTTTACGCACTGTTCTTAATAACGGAGACCAAGTCGAAATCACCACCTCGAAATCACAAACACCTTCACCCACCTGGGAACGATTTGTTGTCACAGGAAAAGCTCGTGCACATATTCGGCGCTTCATTAGGACACAACAGCGCACACAATATATTGAATTAGGTCGATCTATTCTTCATAAATCTTTTGATCATGAGAATTTAGAGTTTTCTGAAAAAGTTCTTGAACCAATTCTCTCGAAGTTTAAAAGTCAAACTTTAGATGATTTATTTTCCTTTATTGGAGAAGGCCAATACACAAGTTATGAAATTATTCGGGCCGCCTACCCTGAATTTCGATCAAAGAACCCAAGCGAACTAAAACCTATTATTTCTAAAGCTAAATTCATCCCCAAGGAAAATGATGCTAGCGTCTCTATTCGCGGCCTTATTCCAGGTATGGCCGTCCATTATGCGAAATGTTGTCATCCCTTGCCAGGAGATAAAATTGTTGGAATCGTTATGACGGGAACAGGGGTCACTATTCATACTTATGATTGTGAAAACCTCAATAATTATGCGAATGAACCAGAACGTTGGATTGATGTGGGTTGGAATTCACATAATGAACAAAAACATTATCTTGCCCGAGCAAATGTTGTTGTTAGCAACCAACCTGGAGCTCTTGCAAATCTTACGACTATTATCAGTAAACACAATGCCAACATAGCCAACCTTAAAATCAGTCATCGTGGCGATACTTTTTTTGAATTCATTATTGATATTGAAGTTAAAAATGCTGATCACTTAGGAACTATTATCGCAAGCCTACGCGCATCTTCCTTAGTCACTTCAGTTGATCGCGTTAGACATTAAAATTATTCGACCCTTTTTCCAGAGCACTTTTAATTAAAATTTTTATAATTTCTTTCAGTTAAAGAAAAAACTTAAAAAGTTAATTCTTGCGAAGAATGAGGTTTAAAAGGTTCTTGTTGACGATTGTCAAGAGATGCCTTCACATCAATTGGTTCTGGTACCCGGATGAGAGCATTCCTAATGACTTCCTCGACATTCTTAACAGGAATGATTTGCAGGCCTTTTTTTACAATCTCAGGAATTTCGGCTAAATCCTTTTGATTATCTTGAGGGATGAGAACTGTTTTGATGCCACCTCTCAAAGCAGCCAACAATTTTTCTTTAAGGCCTCCGATTCCCAAAACCCGCCCTCGAAGAGTAACTTCACCAGTCATAGCAATATCTCTACGAATCGGAATTCCTGTTAAAACAGAGACGATGGAAGTACACATTGCAATTCCAGCAGAAGGACCATCTTTTGGTGTTGCCCCTTCAGGAACATGCACATGGATATCATGTTTTTCAAATGAGGAGGGCTCTATACCAAATTGAATGGCTCTAGAACGAACAAAGCTGGCAGCTGCTTGAACAGATTCTTGCATAACTTCACCAAGTTTACCTGTAGTCTTTATTTTTCCTCGCCCAGGAAGCATAACGGCCTCTATCATTAAGATATCGCCCCCAACTTCCGTCCAAGCAAGCCCTGTTGTTACGCCTACAAGATCTTCGCTCTCTGAAACACCATAAGAATACCTTGGTATCCCTGCATAAGTTTCAAGATTCTCTTCGTTAACTTCAATCTTTTTAACATTCTTTGTTAAAATTTCTTTGGTTGCTTTACGAAGAAGATTTGCAAGTTCTCGCTCAAGATTACGGACGCCTGCCTCACGTGTATAGGTACGAATTAATTGCCGTAAAGCTTGATCACTTATTGACCATTCATCTTCCTTAAGCCCATTTGCATTCATTTCTTTAGGAATGAGATGACGCCTACAAATTTCTGCTTTTTCTTCTTCTGTATATCCAGGCAATCGAATAATTTCTAAACGATCTAATAGCGGCTGTGGCATATTAAGGCTATTTGCGGTCGTCACAAACATGACATCAGAAAGATCATAATCAACTTCTAGATAATGATCATTAAAGCTATTATTTTGCTCAGGATCTAGAACTTCCAGTAAGGCTGACGTAGGATCGCCGCGCCAATCAGCACCTAGCTTATCAATTTCATCTAAAAGGAATAAAGGGTTAGCAGATTCTGCTTTTTTCATTCCCTGAATGATTTTGCCTGGCATTGATCCAATATAAGTACGTCGGTGACCGCGAATTTCAGCTTCATCACGCACACCACCTAAGGCAACTCGGACATAATTACGTCCTGTTGCACGCGCAATAGAACGCCCCAAGGAGGTCTTTCCCACACCAGGAGGACCGACTAAGCATAGAATAGGTCCCTTTAGTTTTCCAACCCTCGTTTGAACAGCAAGGTATTCAATGATTCTTTCTTTAACCTTCTCTAAGCCATAGTGATCTTCATCCAAAACTTGTTGAGCCTTGTTAAGATCATTTTTCACTTTGGTATTCTTTTTCCAAGGAATAGATAAAAGCCAATCTAAGTAGTTACGAACAACCGTTGCCTCAGAAGACATTGGACTCATCGTTTTTAATTTTTTAACTTCTGTCTGCGCCTTAATTTTGGCTTCTTTACTGAGTTTTGTTCTAGCAATTTTTCGCTCAAGCTCTGAAGCTTCATCTTTACCTTCTTCGTTTTCACCAAGCTCTTTTTGAATCGCTTTCATCTGCTCATTGAGATAATACTCTCGTTGAGATTTTTCCATTTGTTTTTTAACACGTGTACGGATGCGTTTTTCGGTTTGAAGAACACTAATTTCACCTTCCATATAAGCGCAAATTTTTTCAAAACGCTCTTGAAGTGATACAATTTCCAGAAGCCTTTGCTTATCGACTACACGCAAGGTTAGATGCGCAGCAATTGTATCAATCAGCTTATCTGGTTGTTCAATACGTGTGATTGAAACAAGAACATCTGGCGGAATTTTATTATTAAGTTTGGAATAATGTTCGAAAAATCCTAACGTTGTTCGCGCAAGCGCTTCAATCTCAGGAGTTGGCGTAATTATGCCGGCATCCAACACCTCGGTATAGGCTTGAAAATACTCAAGGCTTTCATCAAAGCGTAAGATACGAGAGCGATCAATTCCTTCTACTAAGACTTTTACAGTTCCATCAGGTAGCTTCAAAAGTTGTATAATCTGTCCCAAAGTTCCAAAAGAATAAAGATCTTGTGTTTTAGGGTCATCAGTTGTTGCTTCTTTTTGGGTCACCAATAAGATTCTATGATCCACTTTCATAGCTGCTTCCAGCGCTTTAACGGATCTTTCACGCCCCACAAATAAAGGGACAATCATATGTGGGAAAACAACAATATCCCTTAAAGGTAATACAGGTAACAAGGTCCCATAGGGAAGCTCTAACGCTTTTGTTGCTTTTGCCAAGGATCAAACCCCTTTTAACTTATATGGCTTTATAGATATTTAATTAAGATAGTATAATCAGGCTTATCAAAGAAAGGAATAAAAATTTATAAAAGTTCTATCCCTGACTTCCTTTGCTTTTTAATTTTTCACTATAGACTCTAAGCGGTTCGACCTTACCCTCAACAACATCCCGATTAATAACAACTTTTTCGACATCTTCACGCCCAGGAAGATCAAACATTGTATCAAGTAAAATATCTTCCATAATAGAGCGAAGACCACGGGCACCTGTATTCCGAGAAATTGCTTTCTGCGCGATTCCTGATAAAGCATCATCCGTAAACTCTAAACGAACTTTTTCCATCTCAAACAGTTTCTGATATTGCTTTATGAGAGCGTTCTTAGGGGCCTGTAAAATCTCTATTAATGAGTCCTCATTTAAGTCTTCAAGCGTTGCGACCACAGGTAAACGACCCACAAATTCTGGAATAAGTCCATACTTCAGTAAATCTTCTGGCTCAATTTCACGCAAAACCTCCCCCGTACGACGATCTTCAGGTAACTTTACGTCAGCCCCAAAACCAATCGATGATCCTTTACCACGCGCAGAAATAATTTTCTCTAGACCCGCAAAAGCACCACCACAAATGAAAAGAATATTGGTCGTATCAACTTGCAAGAATTCTTGTTGAGGATGCTTACGTCCTCCTTGAGGAGGGACAGAAGCTATTGTTCCTTCCATAATCTTGAGCAAGGCTTGTTGGACACCCTCACCCGAAACGTCACGCGTAATAGAGGGATTATCAGATTTACGCGAAATTTTATCAACTTCGTCAATATAAACAATACCACGCTGTGCTTTTTCCACATTATATTCAGCAGCTTGTAAGAGCTTAAGAATAATATTCTCAACGTCCTCACCAACATATCCTGCTTCAGTCAGTGTCGTTGCATCAGCAATGGTGAATGGTACATCCAAAATCCGCGCCAGAGTTTGCGCTAAAAGTGTCTTGCCACATCCTGTTGGGCCAATAAGAAGAATATTTGACTTTGCAAGTTCAATCTCATTGGAATGACCAATCGTATTAATGCGCTTATAATGATTGTACACAGCAACCGCAAGAACACGTTTAGCATGCGCTTGACCAATTACATAATCATTCAGAACTTCAACAATTTCCTTTGGAGAAGGTATTCCCCCCTCACTTAAAGAAAACCCACCAACTCTGTTTTCTTCACGAATAATCTCAATACATAAATCAACGCATTCATCACAAATAAATACGCTTGGTCCTGCAATAAGCTTTTTAACTTCATGCTGGCTTTTCCCACAAAAAGAACAGTGAAGAGTATCTTTAACGGAATCGTCATTTTTACTCATTTTTTTGCCTTTATTATTCTTTCATTTATTGCTGTGCTACATTTACCTAAGTTCAGACTGCCAAAAACCAGATAATAAAAAGTTAACGCTCAAAATATTTTATACATTTTATGTAAGAGCACGATGAACCATTACTTCATCAATAATTCCAAACTCTTTAGCTTCATCTGCAGACATGAAATAATCGCGTTCAACAGAAGCTTCAACAACGCTCAAAGGTTTTCCTGTTCGCTCAACATAGATTCCATTCAAGCGGGCACGCAGTTTCAAAATTTCTCGCGCTTGAATTTCAATATCTGTCGCTTGTCCTCTTGCACCTCCATGAGGCTGATGAATCATCACCCGTGAGTTAGGCAAAGCATATCGTTTTCCTTTTTCCCCAGAACAAAGTAACAATGACCCCATTGAGGCAGCTTGGCCTAAGACGATTGTTGAAACATCTGGACGAATGTATTGCATCGTATCATAAATTGCCAATCCTGACGTTACGACACCCCCTGGAGAGTTAATATAAAAAGAAATATCTTTTTTAGGGTTTTCTGCTTCAAGGAAGAGAAATTGCGCACAAATCAGACTTGCAACATCATCATTCACTTCTCCACTTAAGAACACAATACGTTCTTTAAGAAGTCTTGAATATATATCGAAAGAACGCTCTCCTCGGGCTGTTTGTTCAACAACCATAGGAACAAGCGTATTATTGTATTGATGAATAACGTCTACCACTTAATCCTCCCGTTTTAGTAGAGTAAAGAAATGAACTTAGTTCATTTCCTCCCCTTCTGTTATTTCTTTAATTCTCTTTTGTAGGTCTTCAAAACTGATTTCTTTCTCTTTCAGTTTTACTTTTTGAGCAATGAGCTTAATTACCTTGTCTTCAAAAATGGGAGCGCGTAAAGAGGCCAATGCTTGTGGGTTATTTCGATAATACTCAACAACCTTCATTTCATGCCCTTTGTATCGCATCGCCTCATTATAGATAGCCTGGTCAAGCTCTTTCTGAGCCACGACGACTTGATGCTCACGTCCAACTTCAGCAAGAATCAAACCAAGTTTTACCCGACGCTCAGCAATGCCTTGATATTGCTTCCGAAGTTTTTCTTCTTCTTTGGGGTCCAAGGCATGGTTACAAGCTTCTCCCTCAGCGTGATCATGATTATGATGAAGCTCGCTCTCAAGCTGACGCCAAATTGATTGAAACTCAAGCTCAACTAAGCTCTTTGGGAGCTCAAAATTAAAATCTTCCGAAAACTTATCAAGGACCTTACGTTTAAGATCAAGAAATGAAAGCTCTTCATATTCTTTCGAAATCATTTTTTCGACTTGCTCTTTAAGTTCTGCAAGATTTTTAAATTTTAATTTAGTCGCTAATTCATCATCAATTTTTGGTTCAACTACTTCAAGAACTTCTGCAATCTTAATACTAAATTTTGCTTCTTTTCCTGCTAATTCTTGCGAACCATAATCTTTCGGGAAAGTTACAAAAATATCTTTTTGATCACCGGCTTTCATACCCACAATTTGTTCTTCAAACCCAGGAATAAAAGTCCCTGAACCTAATTCTAAAACAGTATCAGCAGAGGATCCACCTGGAATTGCTTTGTCTTCAATTGTTCCTCTGAATGAGAGGCGTACAGCATGACCATTTTTTGCTTTAGTTCCAGCATCAAGGACCTTATGCTCGCGTGAAGAATGCGCCATTTTCTTAAGGCTTTCATTGACTTTATTAGGGTCGACTTTCGTCTTCATTTGCTCGAAAGAGTATTTTCCAAGATCGATTTTTTCAATTTCAGGGAGAACTTCCAAAGAAATATTTAAGCTTAAATCTTTGCCTTCTTCTGCACTTTCAAAATCAATCTTAGGTTGAACAGCCACTCTTAATTTTTTTTCTTGAACAAGATTTTTTACACTTTCATCCAATAACGTTTGAATTACTTCACTTTTAACAGAAGTAGCGTATTTTTGACGCAAGATAGGCAAAGGAATATGGCCAGGACGAAACCCAGCAACTTTTGTTGTCTTTCCTAATTCAAGAAGACGTTCATCCATCTTTTCGGTGACTTTTCCTTCTGGAATAGTAAGCTGATATTGGTGCAATAACCCATCAACTTTTTTTTGTGTCATTTGCATGTAAAGTGTTACCTGTCTCTAAAATGTTTACCTTAATTGTGGTGCGGGCGGAGGGACTTGAACCCCCATGGCTTGCGCCGCCAGAACCTAAACCTGGTGTGTCTGCCAATTCCACCACGCCCGCAAAAGGGCTTTTTAATACCCTATCTCTAAACTAAAACCCTAAACAATTCGTTAAGGAGATTTCTTTTCATAACGTTGATCTTAAGAAAAATCAATGGTCCTGCACAAATATTATTATGTCCAATAACCCTTTTAATGCAACCTATCCTAATCGTTGCCTATTACAAGATTTTTTTTCATGTAAATTTCAATAAATTAAGGGCACACCATTCTTCTAGATTTATTTTTTTTCTATCTTTATTATAGTACCATAAATGACTCCCAAAAGCGACAAAAAAACACTTTTTAAACATGATTTTAAGCCCCAATTTACCGCCTTCAATGCCCCTTATTACCAAGGAAGAATTTGCTCAATCCATGGCAAAATTTGGGCCTTATGAAACATCTCCTCATCTTGCAGTTGCTGTATCTGGAGGTTCAGATAGTCTTGCCTTAGCCCTTTTAGCCAACCAATGGCTAAAAACTCATGGAGGAACCTTAACTGCTTTGACTGTCGATCATCAACTTCGACCTACTTCGACTCAAGAAGCGCATCAAGTTCAAAAATGGCTTTCTGTCTATGGAATTAACACCATTATTCTTACCTGGTCAGACGCGAAATTAGAGCGTCGCCTTCAAGAAAAGGCCCGTGAAGCCCGTTACCAACGTCTTGCAGAATGGTGTCGTCTCCAAGGTGTTTTACATCTTCTCTTAGGTCATCACTTAGAAGACCAACAAGAGACGATTAGCATGCGTATGGAAAAGCATTCAGGCATAGAAGGACTTGCGGGTATGTCTGCACTTGTTGAAAAACCATACTATCGCCTTCTTCGTCCCCTTCTCACCTATTCTAAACAACGCCTCCAAGCGACTTTAATAAGCCACAACCAAACTTGGATTGAGGATCCCAGCAATCAAAATTCAAAATTTAAAAGGGTTGAATTAAGACAACAAAAGATTCAATTTTCTTCCAAGGAGATTCTTTCACGCGGACAACAAAGAATTGCTTATGAAGATACTTTAAATGTCCTAATACCTAGATTTGTGACGCCGTTTCCCGAAGGTTATGCTCTTCTTAAGCATTCAGCTTGGTCCCAACTTACGCTTGAAAATCAGCTTGGAATTATGCAAAGGCTTCTTATGACTTACGGAAGAAATCCTTACCCCCCTGCCCGAGAAAGCCTTGTAAAATTTATAGAGCATTTTCATAGTCTTTCTTCTCCACGAACGTTACACGGCTGTCTTGTGTTTCCTTACCAACAAGACTTTCTTTTAATTATGAGGGAACCTGGTGCAATTCATGATGAAATTCAGTTAACAGATAATCTTAACTCGATGCCCGCATGGTGGGATCAAAGATTCATAATTAACATCCCTGCAACTTTGCAAGGTCAGTGCACCTTAAAGGCATTAGGTCAAAAAGGATGGGAAACAATAAAAAAGGTTATTCCTGACTCTAAACAATACTTTCCCTATCCTGTTGCCTTAACACTTCCAAGCCTTTGGCAAGAGGATCGTCTAATTTCTATTCCAAATTATTTTAAGATTCCCGCAAACCAAATCTTTACACTTTTGGAAGAACACGCTATAAAGTTTTTACCACGTTATCCACTAACACGTTTTACATTCATACTTACTTAACCAAATTGAGACATACTGCACTTCATGAATTTAGAAAGAAATGCTAGAAACCAGAGGAAAACAAATTGAATAATTTAGGTAGAAATCTTGTTTTATGGATTATTATTGGCCTTTTTCTTACAGCCGTCTTCCACATGTTCCAAGGCGGAAAGGAATCGCCACACAATAAAAGCCTTATTTTCTCAGAATTCTTAAGCGATATCGAACAAGGAAACGTAAAAGATGTCGTTATTAAGGGAGATGTTATTAATGGACGATTGTCCGATGGAAGTTCTTTTTCAACGATTTTGCCCAATTATCCTCAACTAGTTGAAAAATTAACTGCAAAAGGCGTGGCTATTTCTGTCGCACCAGCAGAAGAAGGTGGCTCGAGTTTCTTCCAAATACTGATTTCTTGGTTTCCAATGCTATTGCTTATTGGTGTTTGGATCTTTTTTATTCGCCAAATGCAATCCGGTAATAATCGCGCTTTAGGGTTTGGAAAATCACGGGCGCGCTTGTTGAATGAAAAAGCCGGTCGCGTCATGTTTTCGGACGTCGCGGGCTGCCAAGAAGCTAAAGAAGAAGTATCTGAAATTGTTGAGTATTTGAAGGATCCTCAAAAATTCCAGAAATTAGGCGGTAAGATTCCTAAAGGTGTTCTTTTAGTTGGCTCACCTGGAACGGGTAAAACTCTTTTGGCACGGGCGATTGCAGGTGAAGCAAATGTGCCCTTCTTTTCCATTTCTGGCTCTGACTTCGTTGAAATGTTCGTCGGTGTTGGTGCAAGTCGTGTCCGTGACTTGTTTGAACAAGGGAAGAAGAATGCCCCTTGTATCATCTTTATTGATGAAATCGATGCTGTTGGACGTCATCGCGGCGCTGGTTTAGGGGGCGGTAACGATGAGCGTGAACAAACGCTTAACCAATTACTTGTTGAAATGGATGGATTTGAGTCTAATGAGGGCGTCATTCTGATTGCCGCAACAAACCGACCTGATGTTTTGGATCCTGCTCTTATGCGTCCAGGACGCTTTGATCGCCAAGTGATTGTCCCTTTACCGGATATTATTGGACGTGAAGAAATACTTAAAGTTCATATGGCAAAAGTTCCTCTTGCTAATGACGTGGACGCCAAGGTCCTTGCACGTGGCACACCTGGTTTTTCTGGTGCTGATCTTGCGAATCTTGTGAATGAAGCGGCTCTTAACGCAGCCCGTCAGAACAAACGTTCTGTCACTATGAGCGATTTTGAGCATGCTAAAGATAAAGTGATGATGGGACCAGAAAGACGTTCCATGGTCATGACGGATGAAGAAAAAAAGCTAACGGCTTATCATGAAGCAGGCCACGCGATTGTTGCCCTTCATACAATTGATTCCGATCCTATCCATAAAGCAACAATCATTCCGCGCGGTCGCGCTCTCGGAATGGTCGTTCGTCTTCCTGAGAATGATCGTGTTTCAATGTCACGCGCGAAACTTTTAGCTGACCTTGCTGTTGCAATGGGGGGACGAATTGCTGAAGAATTAATCTTTGGGGTTGAAAAGATTACAACGGGAGCCTCCTCTGACATTCGTCATGCGACTGAAATTGCACGACGGATGGTCACTGAATGGGGTATGAGTGATGTCATGGGGCCTTTAAGTTATGGCGAACCGACACAAGAAGTGTTCTTAGGACATTCTGTCACGCAACATAAAAATGTTTCAGATTCAACAGCCAACCAGATTGATAAAGAAATCCGAAAAATTGTTGAAAATTCATATGACCGTGCCCGTCAGATTTTAAGTGACAATATTGATCAATTACATGGCTTGGCAAAAGGATTATTAGAATATGAGACGCTTTCAGGCGATGAAATTAACGCTCTTTTAAAAGGTGAGAAAATTGAGAAGATGATGCCAACTTCAAACGATAAGCCTAAAAAGCCTCGCTCTTCAACACCAACACGTAAGCCTACGCTTACCCCAGAGCCGTCTACTTAAAATATCAGAAAGTTCAAAAGGCTAAAAAAAAGGAAGGGTGCTATTTTAAACTCGGCACCTTCCTTAATAAAGGCGCGCCCCTATAATGTCTCTGTTTTGAAGAAGTTTTAAAGTTTCTGTTAAGCACTTTCTTGAGGAGCATTTTTCTGTTTTTGAAATATTCTCATTTTTCTTCAGCTCACCCTTAGCGTGCTTCATGGAATCCAGTTTCATTGAGGGTAGGTCTTTATCTTTATGAGACCAAATCTTGGCAAAAGCATCTTCTTCTTGCCCTAGCGTTGTTACTGCCTCACCTGATGAAGTAAAAATTATAGAAGTTATAAGTAATAATGAAATTATCACTTTTTTATCTAAAGTGTGTCTCATATTCAATCTCTTTTTAAATTAAGTTATATTATTAAATTATCAAGAAAAGGTTAAAATTCCGTTAACTTCGACTTCATGTATTAGAGAGATTAATTTAATTTTTTAATTACCGACAAGCGTCCGTCCCCATGATTGAATAAGGATCTTCGGTATAATCAATTGGGATTCTGGCATTGATTGTTCCTCGATGAAATGCAAGGCTTAAAGCTGTAATCATAAGCGCAGCAATCACAAGCAATACGCGCTTTAAATATTTTATTGGAAAGGATTTTGTTCTCATTTCTTACCTCTTTTTAGATACCATCCAGCTTTAATTTTAAATTAACTTAAAATATTTAAGATTTTATTAAACTTTTAAAGTAACACTGCTTAACAAGGGATAGGCATTAATAAAAATCAATGGAGAATGAAATGACTCTCAGACTTGTTTTTCTCGTGGTCAGTTTTCTGATCACTTCTCCACTTTTTTCCAGAGTTTTAAATCAACAATACTACTATACGAATCAAATGCGCTTGATTGAGCACCGTCACAAAATACCATCAGGCCTGTTGCACGCTATTGCAAAGGTCGAATCCGGTCGCTGGTGTGAAAAGGATAAACAATACGTCACTTGGCCTTGGGTAATTCATGCAAACGGCCAAGGCCACTATTTTTCAACAAAAGAACTTGCTATTAAAGCCGTTGAAGATTTGCAAGCAAAAGGCGTAAAAAACATCGACGTGGGTCTTATGCAGATTAACCTTTTGCATCACCCTGATGCTTTTGAAACACTAGACCAAGCGTTTGATCCTCATCATAATGTTGAGTATGCTGCGCGCTTTCTAAAAAACCTTCAACAAAATCATCAATCATGGCAAAAAGCTGTAGCCTATTATCATTCAGCCTCCCCGACTCATCATCGCCCTTATACTAAAAAGGTCCTTAAAACATGGCGTGAAGACCAAAAAAGGGATCCTCGTCAGGCTCTTTTACAAGGAAAGTTTGCTGCTCAAGATCTGATCTCTTTAGAGTCGCGGCCCAAACAAGGACGCAGAACAATTACCCCACCTATTGATCGCCTCAAAATTTTCAAAGAGAGAATGCAATTCCGGTATTATCAAGTCCGTGATCGCCTTTTTGAAACGAAGAATCTACGCCGCGGAAAAGTGTATCGTATAAAGCCAGTGGGATATAAGACTACCACTCAATCTCAAGCGAAGTAATAGCAGATTTTATTGCCTATTTTTGACATTTAATTTATATTAATTTACCTAAATTAAGGTAGTAAATCATGCTCAAGTTTTTATTTCTACTTAGTCTCTACGTCACATCAGCTCAAGCTTTAGATCTTGAAGCTTTAATAAAAGATGGAAAATTGGAGGGCAAAAAGATAGGCTATTATATTGGCTCCTTCGACCCTCTTCATTTAGGCCATCAAGACACTGTTCAAATTCCTTTGGATGAGAAGTTAGTAGATTACGTTCTCATTTTCCCAAATTGGGGTGGCGATATCTTTAAGAATCGTGTGCCTATTGAAGCACGTCTTGAGATGTTATTTTCTGTTTTTAAAGATCACCCGCAAGTTATTGTGACGAAACTCTTTCCTAAAAAAATGCAAGAACTCCTTACTATCTCTAATCCTTCTCACATGATTGACGGAAAGCCTACTGTTAAAGCTGCATTTGATGCAAAGTTTATTGGGATCATTGGGTCTGATACTGCTAATAAGCTTGCTATTCCTCAAAAAGATCAAAAGGAAGAAGAAGCAAGGAAAAGAAACGTGCGTGTTTTCATGAAAGGGATACAAATCACCTCTAATCATGCTGAAGATACCATAGGCGGTGTTATTGCTTTACCTGTTGATTCTTTCATTGTAGCTCAGCGGGAGGGCGATAATCTTTCTGAGTTAAACGGGAGTGTTGATGGCCGCTCAATTCTTGCAGTTATCCAAAGCAAAGCACATCCACATGCTTCTTCTACTTTGGTAAAAAAGACTTTAAAAGAAGGGCAACCAATTAATCACATGGTTGACCCAAATGTACTAAAAATTATTCAAGACAAAAAATTGTATCAGTAGCAAGATCCTAATATAACAATATCTCTTCTCATATTAACCGCTTATCTATATGGAAAGGCGAAGTTTGTATAATTTTAACCTCTGCTATCCCTGGATGCTCAGGATTAATAATAATATTATATTCATTTGGAATAATAACAGAGGGAACCATAAGTAGTAAGCTTTGTTTGCTTTTTATCCATCTGTCTCCTTGCTGGGCAAACCATTGAGTTCCTTTTCCCTCCCGCCAGCCAAAGGGGTAATCTTCTAAGAAGATTTCTTCTTTTGTTGCCTGCTCTAAAATCATAATTTCCAAGCTAACATACCGCTTTAAGATACCACTTTTTCGAAGACTCGGAAGTATTTCCAAAAAAGCTAATGATAAAGTGGACGCTGTATAAATAGCCGGATGGCCTTGTGAGTTCCATTGCCCCCCATACAGAGAAGCACCTATGCCAGAAAGATTAGCATATTCTTCTCGACAAATTCGCCACACTTTCATTAGCTAGGAATACCGTGAGCTATGCGACCTAAAATGTTTTCAACAAGTTGGCTACCACTATCCGTATCCAAAAGATCAATCGGTTTTCTTTGAAAGACAAGATTTGGTTCTCTTAACCATAAATCTGCTTCATGTTCATCTCCAAAAACTTCAGAAGCAAAAGCTCTTATCCTCAGGAAACGTGTCAACTTATCCGATTCATCAGCTGAGAGTTTTTTCTCTTTTTTCCGCCTCTCAAATGTACGACTAGGGCTAATAAAGCGATAAAATTCACTCTTTGTTAGCACCCCCTTCTTAAGCACATGAACAGCTGAGTCAATAGGCAAACCATGCTGGACAAGGTTTACAAGATCATTTCCTGAAGTAATAGAACATTTTAATAGCGATTTACCTCCAAGAGACGTCGCTATTTTTTCGATATATAACATTCTATTAGTCCTTAATCTTTGCCATATGCTTTTATTATAGAG
The DNA here is from genome assembly GCA_001898725.1 of Caedibacter sp. 37-49. Taxonomy (GTDB): domain Bacteria; phylum Pseudomonadota; class Alphaproteobacteria; order Caedimonadales; family Caedimonadaceae; genus Paracaedimonas. The sequence goes on along the minus strand of MKUV01000030.1, from coordinate 16,274 downwards.
GCATTCGCCACAAAACACAATATTTTTGCCCTAAAGAAAAGTTATTGATAGCCTTCAAAAATCTAAAGCATGCTAATTTTAACTTTGTCAAAGATCCCATTTCATCATCTTATGATGAACTTGATGGCCGGTTGCCTGGCTTTTTTAAGACATAGAGCATCGTTCCGTCTTTGAAGACGGTTGTACCTTGTTTTTTCCATCATTTTTATCGTTACTTGTTAATCCAAAGAGTGTGTAACCACTCCGCCCTAAACCCCTTTTTATCCTTTAAAGCACTATGGGAAGGAAGAGGTTTCAACGAGTCTCTTATAAAAGTGAATTTTGTATTCATCTTTCTTTAAAAGGCTTTTCAATAACTCTTTATTTTTAATTACTATTTTCATTTTCTTACTCCCTGTTTTTTCTTATTTTTGGTTGTCAAACTGGCCGTTGTCTGACGCTTTACTATAGTCCTTTTAGAATACCTTAAATGTAACAAAAATGCAAGAAAAATGTACGCTTTTATCATGATAAATATTAATTATTTATCAAAAACTTAACAATAATTTTTTGATTTGTTTTAGAAGATTATTTAGCATTTAGAACAATAAAAAAGGGGGCTAATACCCCCCTCTCTTTATTTCAGAATTTACAATCACTCAAATAAAATCGTGTTCAATTTCAGCGGTTGTTTCTTTTCCAATTTTATCAAAATTCTCACGAAGCCATTCGCGTCCTTTACGACGTCCTGCTTGGAAAAGATAGTCTAAGAAGTCTGGATCAGCACAAAAGCCACTGGCACGGTCAATACTGCCAAAGAAAGCATCATCCCGAATCATATGCATATTAAGCCGTTTCATTTTCCCGGCTGGAATAGTGCCATTATCAATCAGTTGTGTAATGAAATGAATAGAACGCATCTCACGTGTTAAGCATGCATTTTGAGTAATCTCGCCTAAACGATTGGAAATTTCATGAGAGGTATAAGGCATTTTTGGATCATGAACGCGCCTAATTTGAATCACAAGAATATCTGGCGATTCACAATTGTAAATTAATGGATAAATAGGAGGATTTCCAATAAAGCCCCCATCCCAATAAAATTCGCCATCAATCTCTCTGGCTTGGAAAAGTGTTGGAACACAAGCACTTGCCAGAACTGCTTCTTCAGAAAGCTCTTTGCCTGAAAATATCTTCAGTTTTCCTGTTGCCACATGCGTTGCACATAAAAATAATTTGGGATCTGTGGATGCTGCTAAAGCATTAAAATCAAATAACTCTCTAACAACATTTTGCAAAGGATGCTTATTCGTTGGATTCATTTGATAAGGCGATAACATGCTGGACATATATTGCATCATCATAAACATGGGGTTACTGGAAATATCAAAATCCTTTACAAGCTTCTTTAATGGATTTGGCTTAATTGGACTTGTTTTAGAAGACTCTCCAATCTTATGCCATAAACGGCAGAGATACTCACGCGCCCCTTGATTTCCATTTTTAAGGACGCCCATCGCCGTGGCGGTAGCATTCATTCCTCCTGCGCTCGTTCCCGCGACACCTTCAACACTAATTCTCTCATCCTCTAAAATGGCATCCAATACCCCCCAAGTATACGCGCCATGAGAACCACCGCCCTGCAACGCCAAATTAATGCGCTTCTTAGCCCCTTTTGCTTCTTGTTGAGGTTTTTCTCCAGATGTCTTTGCTGCTTTTGCCATTTTATTTTCTCCTTTGAAGATCAGGTCCTTGGAAGTTTTTTCTCTGTAGCTTCTGACTTTTTATCTTCTATAAAATTATCTTGCTCTCTTCTTTTACTATTCAAAATTAAAGTTAATTTTTCGTAACTTGCCTTGGATTTTTTGGGAAATAGATTTAAACTAGATTCATGATTCGCTTAGATACAGATTATTTTTCCCAGCCAACACTTGATGTTGCCAAAGATCTCCTTGGAAAAGAACTTACTTTTAATGCATATAAGGGGCTGATTACCGAGACCGAAGCATACATTGGCAGCGATGACCCTGCTTCTCATGCTTACCGTGGGCAAACACCTCGTACAGCTGTCATGTTTGGTCCCCCAGGTATGAGCTATGTTTATTTTATTTACGGGATGTACTTCTGTCTTAATATCGTAACTGAAAAGGAAGGCACCGCTGCAGCCGTTCTCATTCGTGGCCTACAGCTAATGCACCCAGAAAGTAAGAATCTTAATGGACCTGGAAAGCTTTGTCGGCACCTTGGAATTACACGAGAACACAATGGCATTGACCTGACCACTTCTCACTCTTTTTATGTCCAAGATAAAGGTCTTACGCCTGGCTATGTTGCAACGCCCCGGATTGGAATAAAAGTCGCTACAGAACGGTTGTGGCGCTTTTTGATCACTGAAGATTTTTCTGAAATGTCGGATTAATAATCTAAAAACTTGCCTTAAACTTATTGATTTTCTAATATTTTTCGCTCAATGATCTAGCTTAAATTAAAGGAAGGTAATAAAAATGAAAAAATTAAGCTTGGTTTTAAGTCTTTTATTTACGAATTATCTTAGTCATGCCTCGACAGGAAATATAGAAGATGAACAGGATGATGAAATCTCACGGAAAATACGAGAATCAGGCATTAAAGAATCCGTTACTTATAGAAAGCAAAAAAAATTTTATATCAGTCCTCAACAACCTCACGAAGATACTCTTAGAAAAAAGTTTCGTTGCAGGCATAATCCAGCCACATCAAGTATCGAAACAACACTTCTAAAGGAAGACCCAAACTCTACTGAAAGATAGGAAAAAAACTTCAATTTATAAACTAACGTCTGTTTTTACGACGCGTATTCTTATGGTCCGCGGCAATTTTCTCCTGAACAGGTAAGAATGTGAGGCCTCCTAACAAAGGCTCAGCTTCGTGTAAAGTCACTTTAAGTCTGTCGCCTAAAGTATAAATACGTTTTTTCCGACGCCCCACAACACGCTGCTTTTTCTGGTCGTAAATGTAGTAATCATCGCCGAGTAATCTTAAAGGAATGATTCCATCAGCGCCATTTTCTTCAATCGTCACGAACATTGCAAACTCAGTGACACCGTTGATCCGCGCCATGAAGTTCTCACCAATCTTATCCTTAAGATAAGCCGCCACATAACGCTCTGTCGTTTCGCGTTCTGCAGATGCTGCAACTCTTTCTGTTATGCTAATATGCTCTGCAATCGCTTTTAACTGCGGTAAAGTATACGGAAAAGCCTGCACCTTAGGTTTTTCTATCACTTCTACAAGGGCTCGATGGACTATAAGATCTGCATAACGACGAATTGGCGAGGTAAAATGGCAATATCGCGGCAAATTAAGCCCAAAATGTCCAATATTTTCAGGGCTATAAACCGCTTGGGCTTGGGCTCGCAAAACAAGTTGATGAATCGCTGCTTGTGCAGGAGATTCTTTCGCTTTCTCAAGAATATAATTGAATACTTTTGGACGAATCGCTTGGCCTTTCGGAAGACTTAAATCAAATCCTTTTAAGAACTCACGCAAGGCATCAACTTTTTCAAGAGAAGGCTCATCATGAACACGATACATACAAAGATGTTGGCGGGTTTCGAGCTCAATGGCTGCAGCAACGTTGGCCAAAATCATAAACTCTTCAATAAGGCGATGACTTGTTAAGCGCGGACGTGGTGCAATTTTAGAGACTTGCCCTTTTTCATCAAGATAAATGCGTTCTTCGGGCATATCTAAATCTAAAGGACCCCGTTTATCTCTTTCGCTACAAAGTGCTTTATAAGCCCCGTAGAGAGGACGAATGACTTGTTTGATGATATCATAGGGTAGATCCGTCTTATGCCCTTCAAAAGCAGCCTGAGCCTTTGTATAAGTCAATCTTGCCGCTGAGCGCATTAATGCACGCGTAAATGTATGTCTCAGAAGACGTCCCTGTTGATTGATCCAAAGATGAACGGCAAGGCAAGCCCGGTCTTCATGCGGTTTAAGTGAACAAATGTTATTGGATAAAGCTTCTGGCAACATCGGGACGACCCTATCTGGGAAGTACACTGAGTTGCCCCGGCGATACGCTTCGTGATCTAAGGCATCTTTCGGCGTTACATAAGCAGATACGTCTGCTATTGCAACGATTAGATGCCATCCATTTGGATTTTTAGGATCTGGATCAGGACTTGCCCACACTGCGTCATCAAAATCACGCGCATCCTCATCATCAATTGTCACAAGAGGAACTTTACGCAAATCTTCTCGCCTCCCTAAAGGGGGGACTTCTGCTTTTTCAGCCAAATCAATTGATTGGGGAGAAAATTCGTGAGGAAGTTCATATGTATGGATCGCAATCAAACTAATCGATTTTGGCGTGTTCAAAGACCCCAAAATTTTAGTGATTTTAAGAGATTCTCCGCGCCTTCCTTGGATCCATTCCGCTTCTACAAGATCATTCTGTTGCGCGTTGAAGGTCTGCCCTGCTGGAATAAGGTATTCTACCTTACGACGTTTTTCAGGAAGGATAAGCCGTCCTCCTTCACCATCTATTTCAAAAACGCCCATAACACGATTGGTTTTTTCATCAAGCTTGCGAACAAATTCAGCAACAAGTGATTTTTGATCCTTTAATCGAACTAACGCCAGATCTTCAGGATTTAAAGTATTAATTTTATTTGATTTAGAAAAGACGCGGATGAGCGGTTTTTCTTCGTGTTCTGGCCATATTTCAGGGGAACATAAGAGATATCCTTCTTCATCCACTCCCATGATTTTAACGACAAGGAGATTAAGCCGATCTTTTCTTTGATAATACTTTCCGCGTTGTTGAATCGCCTGCTTTTCCACAAGCTCTTTCAACATTTGCTTAAGAATAATTCGATCGCTCCCTTTAATATGAAAAGCTTGCGCAATTTCACGGCGGCGAATTTCACCTTCATGACTATTGATAAATGCCAGAATATCTTCTGAACTGGGAAATTTTTGAGAAGAAGACGCCAAAGCAACCTATTTTTTTATTTATAATACTTTACTTTAAAGATTTTTTGGTTAAAAGGCTAGCGCCATTCCATGTTTTTCAAACTTTGCTGAATATCCCGTAATAAGTAAAAATTATTTACGTTCGTCTTTTGATTGCTTTAAAAACAGATTTTTTCTCATCATCTCGCATCGTTGAGCTCCAAGCGAACGTTGCATAAACTTGAATAACTGCAGTCCGACTTTCATAAAAACGAGAACCGTTTGGAAGAAATTTTTCAAGGCTATTTCCACAGGTTTCACAAGGAACTCGTTCACTATAAATCCATATAATTTTTATATTAATGCCAGAAGAAATTAAGAATTCTAACGTATTTATTAAATGTGTTTCTGAATGCCCATTTATATTACTTCTCGCAATAAGATATTCTCCTGATGAATCTTTAATATACTCCCAAACCATGCCTTTATTATGCTGCTGCTGGAGGACCTCTTTAATATTCCCTTCACCAATAATCTTAAAAATAGCAACATTCCCTGTCTTTCCTATTTTCTCACGAAAATTGGCAACAAGTTCTTTTACTTTTGCTTCAACAATAGAATTGGAAGATACCTTATTAAAAACAATTGAATTTCTATTTGGCAAAACACTTAATGCTTGTGTATGGGAGCTATTCATAAACAAAGCAAATAATAAAAATAACTTAGAACCAGAAAGTATATTGTAAAATTTGCGCATAAAATTCTTTCATAAGTTGTATGCCTATCTTTACATAATGAACTTAAAAATTACTTAATAATAAACATTTAATACAAAAAAATAATTTTATTTGACAAAAAGGTTCATATTTAATAGATAAGTATAAATATTATTATTTAGGATTTTATAAATGAAAACAATTAATTTTAAGTATTTAGATCTATTTTTTTCAGTTTTGATTGGAGCTTTTACCTCTTATTCTTACGTGTGTGCATCTGATGGCCCATTAGACAAAGACCAAACAAAATCAACTTTTCATTCTAGTATTCCCACTATGCTTAAGCCAGAGCAAGAAATTGCTCAAAAAATACTTCAAGAAGGATATTTGGTTCATGTCGCACCTTTGAATCCTTTTGAAAATGACCTTATTCTTCAAGCTGGAAGTGCAGTTCCTATCTACATGCAAATGCCGCGGCTTAACGTTAAAAAACTTGTAGAATATAAGCCTAATCAAAATAGTTTTCGCCCCTGCCTCTCATTTAGCATTAATGGAATTATTGGCGACCATGGAGAAATCAATGTATCTGATAGAACTTATGCTGTTCTTATTCCTCTACGTAATCTAGCAGAGAGGATAATAAATCTTTATCCTGCAGATACTGCTGTATGGGGAAATGTAGACCTTAAAGAGCAGGAAGGCTGTATCGTTTTTGCACCAAAAAAACAATTAACAGAAGATTTGAAGAAACTTAAAACAGGCCCCCACAAAGTAGAGGTTCAAGCTTATTCAGGAAAATTAGCCGATACCGTCGAAGCATTTCTTAAAAAAACAACAGGTTTTGCCGTAAAATTTCAAGATGCCCCCAAAGGTTTAGAAATTTTCTACGATAAAGCGCTTGCAAAAGGTGTAAACCTCAACGTACTAAACTTATTTGATTCGTTTCTAGCAACCCGTCCTTATGTTGCTTTTGGCCATGAATCAGGCAGTCTGAAAAGTGGATTAACTCATTGGTTAAGATTTCTTAATAAATTTAATGATGATTTTTTGAGAATTTATAAACAAGGTATGTATAAAGAACACCCAGCGGCAGATCTCGATCTGATTAGAAAATACCAAGTTGAATCTCTTATTGTCCTTGCCGAGCATTCAATTATAGCAGTACAAGACCTTTTAACAGCTTCCAAAAAGGAAGAAATCTTAGAAGACTTTAAAGCTCGCCATCTGCCAAAACTTAACCTTGCTCTAACTAATGTTAGAAATTATCATGCCTGTAACAAAGAGAAAAAAGTTTACCAAAATAGAGTTATTAATTTCAGCGATACTATAGTCGTGCTTGGAAATAGTCCTTACACATGGGTGAATAAAGTTCTAAGCCATCCTTCGTTTCAAGAAGTACAAAAAGTTTTTGAAGTCGTATATTGGTTTAATAGGTACATTAGCCATCATTGCCATGGCCACGTTAAAGTGGATGAAAACGATGAGCTTACAATGCTTCAAAAGAGTTCTGCCCTTCTTAAAGAATCTTTCTCCGCAGACGGCTATAATTGGTCTTACGTTCGTTTTTGCTATACTATAGTTGGAGGACTTCAAGGAATTCCTCAAACTGAGACAAATAAAGAGCATATTGAAAAAGCCATGACCTTGGTAATGCCTCTTCTTCCTCAATCAGGCTCTCTTGATTTAAAAGGACCTAATAAAGAGACCTCTAAAATGGATTTAAAGCAATTCCTTGACCAAAATAAAATTAAGCTGCCGGAAATCTTATGGAAGCAAGGAATAAGCAAAGAATTTCCAATTTTTCAAAGCATAAATTCTATACAACAGTCTTTTTAGAATTTAAGGCTTGACGGTTTTTTATGCTTGTAAAAAATGCTATTCTTCTTGAATAATGGAATAATTCTTAACTATATTGTACGTCATGGCTCCTGCTTATAAACATCATGTGTTCATTTGCCAAAATCAGCGGCATGAAGGTCATCCGCGCGGATGCTGCCTTGCAAAAGGCTCGGAAAAAATTTTGGACTACATGAAAATGCGTATCAAAGAATTAGGTCTTAAAAACATTCGTATCAATAAGGCCGGTTGTCTTGATCAGTGCGAAAAAGGACCCGCTGTCGTCATTTATCCAGAAGGAACCTGGTACACGATCAAGACAATAGAAGATGGAGAAACTCTGATTCAATCGCATCTTGTAAAAGAACTAAAAGCTACTGAACTACTAATGAAGTAAACTTTTACATGTAAAATTTAAGAAAGTAATTCAATGATCAAAAAAGGTTAAGATTAATATCTATTATATTGATATTTAATCCCTGAGAGTTCGACTTGGTGCTTAAAAGGGGGCAAACTGATTGCATTAAGCATGTTGTGTAGCAGGTAAAGTAATTAAACCACAGATTTGTATATGTAATTCTACAAGAGTGCTTAAATAACCAACTATTTCTGACAAAATACCACCCATAAAATGATTGTCTTCAAGTTTAAGCACGAGAAGTTGGTCCTCGTTTCATAGGGGAACTAAATTCTAATAAGTCTGAATCAATCCCTGATGGTGTCATAGGTGCCTGTGAATTGGTTTCATATAGATCTAAAATCTAGCAGTTAGTGCATGCGGAGCTTGCGATGCTAAAGACTTTTTGCGCGAAGAAGCTCCCAAAGTTAGGGCCTCAAGAGAGGTTAAGAGAAAAATTTCTTTTGGAATATTATTGTTGGGGAAGTGTAGACCTTCTAAATTTAAAGCTCTAATTTTTATTTTTTTATAATAGTTAGAGCTAAGTATCATTAGATGAGCGCAATCCGACGGCTTTGAGATATATTGCATTACTTCGTCCAGAATATCATCTGACAGCATACCGACGACAGCTTGGTGGGGTGGACTTGATGGTGAGATAAGGATTGTTGGTTCTCTTCACATAGGGATGCCCAAGAGTCTGAGATGGAAAATTAACGCTAATACAGAAATTTTTAGATTCTTAAAATAATTATTTAATAAGTACTTGTATTTAAAGGAAAAAATATTTTTCTTGCAAAATTTTTTTTGGAATCAATATGGACTATAATTTAAATTATAGTCCATGATGTTGAGAATTAACTTTCATACCAGCTTTTTAAAGCTTCATTATAAAAATCTTGACCACAAAAAGTTGCAGAATAAGCTGCAGAGAAAAGGTCTTCAATTGAGGCTTTATAGTTATTGTACAATTTATAATGAGCTTCAGCAATTGCGTATTCTGGCATATCAGGACGCAAAGCGACTTTTTTCGCAAATATGTCTGCAACTTTTACCTCAAAATAAGTCTTTAGGGCATCATGCAAACGTTGAGCACGAGCTACACTCGCTTCATTAGTAAAATCAAAGCCATGAGCCTGCCAATTAAAAGGTTCATAAGTTGCAATAGTCTCTATTTGAATGGCTTTTTTTGCAATTTGAAGACAATGCTCATCATCACTCAGCGCTTCCTCAAGAATTGCTTGAGAGGATGAAAAGCCATGCGACACTGATAAAACACCAACAATAATTAAATTGTAGAAAAAATTCTTTAACATATTTTGTCCTTTCGAAATAAATTAATTAATAAAGCTAGTTTGCCACAATGACCACAATATTGTCTACAAAAAAATATTAATTTGAATTCATTGCAAAGATAATTATGCAATCTTTAAAGCTTTGAGACATAATTATGATTATATTAAAGTAAATCTTAGCTTTTATAAAAATCTTTAAATTTCTAGGACTTACTCTTTTTTGTTAAACATTTTTTTCTTTTCAGTTTCTTGATTAAGAAGTTTTAAAGCGCGTTCAAGAGTCACCGTTAAAACGTTATCACCTTTCCCAATCGACTAAAAAAAGACCATAATGTAACTTGCATAATTATTGTTGATGATCATTGTTAACAATGTTATCATTTATAATAATGGAGAATAACTATGATTAAAACTGTTTCTATTGGCACACGTGTAACAGCTGATGTTGATGCCGAGCTCTCTAAAATCGCGGCTATGCTCGCAAGACCTAAGGCATGGGTTATTGAACAGGCCTTAAAAGAATATCTTTGTCATGAAAAGCATTTTATTGAAGCAGTCGCACAGGGCATTGAAGAAGCAGATCAAGGCAAACTCATTCCTCATTCTCAAGTCATGAGAGAACTTCACAACAAAATTAAGAACTAGATCTCAAATGCAAATTTTTTGGACGATAAGTGCAAAGAATGATCTTGAGAGCATGTTTGAGTATATTACGCAAGAAAATCTTCCCGCCACTTATAAAATTTATGAAGAAATCCAATCTAAAATAGAAATTCTATCTGATTTTCCATACGCAGGCAAAATAGGAAGAATTCATAACACTAGAGAACTTGTATTTTCAGAACTCTCTTACACCGCAATATATCGTCTTCATAAAGGAAACATACAAATACTTAGACTTTTTCATGGAGCACAGCATTATTCCCCATAGTATGAATAATAAGAAAGAGCTCAGCTAAAGCTTCTTATGATTTCTTCTTAAACACTTTTTTCTTTTCAGACTCTTCGCTAAGAAGTTCTAACGCCCGTTCGAGTGTCACCGTTAAAACGTCATCACCTTTCCCAATCGACTTAAAGGTACTTTCATGTTTTACGTAAGGACCAAAGCGTCCGATTGCTGCGGTAATTGTTTTACCCGTTTCTGGATGTGTTCCGACAGTTCGTGGCAAAGCCCCTAATGCCAAAGCATCTTCAAGCGTGATACTTTCGACAGAACGTCCTCTTGGAATTGCGACCCGTTTTGGTTTTGCAACATCCGCTTTCTTCCCTTTGCCTTTTGGTTGTGTTTGAATAGATTGTTCTTCACCATCCCATTGAAGATAAAATCCATAAGGTCCTTTTCTCAAAGATACGGTTGCATTTGAGGCTGGATCTTTCCCTAGCGTTTTGGGCTCAAATATATTTTTTGAGGCTGCCTTCTCTTCACCTTCTTGAGCTTGTGCTTCTTCCTCCGTCCCATCACTTACAAGCTTTCGTGTGAATCCACATGTTGGATAGTTTGAACAGCCCACGAATGCGCCCCATTTCCCCAATTTAAGGTTGAGTTTTCCTTCCTTGCACTGGGGACATTGCCGAGCATCAGAACTTCCTTCTATGGGCATAAAAATCAACTTCTCAAGGTCACGTTCTAATTGGCTAATAACGTCCGCAATTTTTAAGGGAGCCGCTTGTTCAACAGTTGCATAGAACTCTTTCCAAAAAGCTTCAAGGACTTTAAACCATGAGCGCTTACCATTAGAAATTTCGTCTAACTCTTCTTCAAGATGAGCTGTAAAATCATACTCGATATATTTTGCGAAATAATTCTTTAAAAAAGCTGTTACAAGACGCCCTAAAGGTTCTGGCTTAAGTCTTTTTTTATCAAGCACAACATACTTACGATCAATTAAAGTTGAGATAATTGAAGCATACGTTGAAGGGCGACCAATCCCAAGCTCTTCAAGTTTTTTAACGAGACTTGCTTCTGTATACCGTGGTGGTGGTTGTGTAAAATGTTGCTCAGGATGAACTGCCTGCAGCGCTAAATCTTCACCTTGAATTAAAGGAGGAAGAATTTGTTCTTGCTCAGAAGCTTCATCATCTTTTCCTTCTTCATAGACTTTAAGGTAACCATCAAATGCGATTGTTGATCCTGTTGCCCGTAAAATGACGTCTTTTTTAGGGTTTGCAATATCCACGCCGACTTGATCAAGAAGGGCGGATTCCATTTGAGAAGCAACTGTTCTTTTCCAAATAAGTTCATAAAGTCTAAAATGGTCATTATCCAGAATAGATTTAAGCATTTGTGGAGCTCTTGTCACATCTGTTGGACGAATCGCTTCATGTGCTTCTTGAGCGTTCTTAGCCTTGCTTTTATAAGCTCTTGGAGACTCAGGGCAATAGTTTGAGCCATATTGTTGCTTGATGAGGTCACGCACTGCAAAAAGCGCTTCTTGTGCAAGATTAACACTATCTGTTCTCATATAGGTAATAAGACCAACCGTCTCTCCACCAACCTCAAATCCCTCATAAAGATGCTGTGCTAGTTGCATCGTTTTCTTTGCACTAAAACCTAATTTACGCGAAGCTTCTTGTTGAAGTGTTGACGTTGTAAAAGGTGGTGAAGGATGCCTTTTCGCTTGTTTCTTCTCTACTTCTAAAACCTTGTAAAGATGCTTTTCAATTTCGATTTGCGCATTCTGCGCTTTTGTTTGATCAGAAAGATCAAACTTCTCAAGCTTTTTACCATTAAAATGGGTCAAACGAGCCTTGAGATGTTTTTGAGGCTGCCCTAAAAATTCTGCATTAATCGTCCAATATTCTTGAGTACGAAAAGCTTCTATCTCATCTTCACGCTCAGTCGTCAGTCTTAAAGCAACGGATTGTACACGTCCAGCTGATCGGCTTCCCGGAAGCTTTCGCCATAAAATGGGGGAAAGTGTAAATCCAACAAGATAGTCTAAGGCACGCCGAGCTAGGTAAGCTTCAATTAATTCCTGATTTAGAAGTCGAGGTTGTTTAATCGCTTCAAGAATTGCTTTTTTTGTAACCTCATAAAAAACCACACGCTTGACATCAACATTTGCTAAAGCCTTTTTTTGATCGAGGACTTCCTTAACATGCCAAGAAATTGCTTCTCCTTCACGATCAGGGTCCGTTGCGAGTAAAAGCTGATCAGCTCCTTTTAGAGATTTTAAAATCTCGTTAATATGGCGTTCAGCTTTATCATCCACTTCCCAAACCATATTAAAATTTTGTTCAGGATTTACGGATCCATTACGAGATGGTAAATCACGAATATGTCCATAACTTGCCAAGACTTTATAGTCTGAGCCTAAATATTTATTAATGGTTTTGGCCTTTGATGGCGATTCTACAACGACAACTTTCATGTCCAAATCTTATCTTCTGATTAATTAATAAATGATTACCTCTACCCCTTAAGAGAAACCTGTCCTCCAGGATAACGTTGTATGCGTCCCGCAAGCTCAAGTTCAAGAAGAGCTAACATAACCTCCGACATCGAGAAGTGACATTCTCGGATGATTTCGTCAACCCCAATTGGTGAAGAACTTAATAAATTCAGCAAAATGTGATGCGTTTGTTCATCATTTTTGTTATTTAATAAAGAAATTTCTTGCGAATAAGGGTTTTCTTTCTGACCTTGCAAAGGCGGTTGAATTTTAATGAAACTTTCTACCGATGAAAGAACATCATCACTATTTTGAATGAGAGTCGCTCCTTCTCGAATCAACTTATTTGTTCCATAAGAACGTGGATCCATAGGTGAGCCAGGAACTGCAAAAACTTCCCGTCCCTGTTCAAGAGCAAAGCGAGCCGTTACGAGTGAACCAGATTGTTTAGCTGCTTCAATAATAATTACGCCAAGGCTTAGCCCAGAAATGATACGGTTGCGACGTGGGAAGAAGGAAGCTTGAGGAATCGTTCCAAAAGGACTTTCAGCAATAATTAACCCTTGCTCAGCAATTTTATAATAAAGATCTGTATTCTCATAAGGATATATATGGTCAATGCCTCCCGCTAAAACAGCTATTGTCCCCGAAGATAAAGAGCCTACATGGACTGATGTATCAATGCCTCTCGCAAGACCAGAAATAATTTGATAACCGTAATCGCCTAACTCTCTTGCTAGCTTTTCTGCGAACTTCTTCCCATTTAGAGAGGCATTTCTAGCGCCAACAATTGCTAATGCATGTTTTTGCAAAAGATGACGATTTCCTAATACACTAATAACTGGAGGAGGATCAGCAATATGTCTTAATATTTCTGGATATTCTGGTTCTACAAAAGCAATTAAATCTGCTTTTAATTTATCATGCTGCTCTAATTCTTGCTGAATATCTTGTATAGATGGGATTTTTAAGTTTTTCTTAGGATATTTCTTGCTCAACAGGTCTGGTAATGCTTCTAAAGCTTGGGTTGGATTATAATATTTCTTAAGGGTCTCAAAAAAAGTCTTAGGCCCAATAAGTTCTGTTCGTGCTAAACGAAGCCAGTCTATCTTTTCTTGTGGTGATAAAACTGTGAATTGAAAAGGGGTATTAATCTTTTTGTTGCTTTGCGCCAATCCTTAACTCCCTTCCCTGAATAAGGCGATGAATATTATCTTTATGTTTAAGGGCAACTATAAAAGCGACAACTAGGCACCATATCGTTAAATAGTGATTTCCAAAATAAGCTGCATAAATTGACATTCCAATAGCACCTAAAAGTGTTGCCAAAGAAGAATAGCGCGTCGTTATTATTGTGATTAACCATGTGAACATTGTACATAAGCCTACAGGCCATGATAATGCAAACAAAGCTCCAGCCGTTGTGGATGCTCCTTTTCCTCCTTTAAAGCGCAACCAAGGCGTATACATATGCCCTATAATTGCACTCAATCCTGCAATGTACGGTTCAACCTCGTGAACAGAGGGATAGATTTTCTGGATAATAAAAACGGCAACCCAACCTTTTAAAGCATCTAGTAGTAAAGTCAAAATTGCTAAATATTTATGACCTGTCCGCAAAACATTTGTTGCGCCAATATTTCCCGAACCAATTTTCCGAGGATCTAATCCTAAAAAAATTTTACTAAGAAGAAATCCAAAAGGAATGGCGCCTAACCCAAATCCTATAAGCACACTTGGAATAACTGACGTACAAAAATTCTCTAGAGAATACATAGACTAGCTCGTTGGTTTATTGCGGACACATTCATATAAACTAATTGCAGCTGCATTTGAAACGTTTAATGTTGTGAATAAAGGATTTGTCGGTAAGCGCACTAGAAAATCACAATTTTCTTGCGTTAAACGCCGCAAACCTTCTCCTTCAGCTCCCAAAATAATATTCGTTTTTCCTGTAAGCTTTAATTCTGGCAGTAAGGTCGTTCCCTGCTCATCTAATCCAACATGCCAGAACCCATAATCTTTCATCTTTTCAAGTGCACGTGCCAAGTTGGTCACACGTATGATTGGCACACATTCTAAAGCCCCAGATGCTATTTTTGCAACCAGTGGAGAATTCTCATCTGGTGTATTGCGATCTGGCACTATAAGGGCTTTTGCCCCAAAAGCTGCCGCTGACCGCAAAATAGCGCCTAGATTATGGGGGTCTGTAATTTGATCAAGAGTTATCACAACACAAGACGGATCATCCATCTGTTCAAAGATTTCATTACCTTTTTCTTCAAAAATTGTCACGAGGAGTGCAATTCCTTGATGAACAGCACCTCCAGGGAATAAAGTATCAAACTTTTGGCGCTCTACTTTTTCGATCGAAAGGTGAGGCTTCTTTGAAGAATCAACCTCTTTAAGCTGAGATTCTTGAAGATATATCATTTTATGACATTGGCGTTCTTCATTTAACAATGCCGTCCTTACAGCATGAAGACCATAAATCCAAAATGTATTTTTGTTTGAAGACGAATTGTGATTTTTATTCATACGTCTTTCTATCATTTTTTAAAGCTCTTGTCATGAAATGTTGTAAGATTTTCATAACTCTCTTATCTCTTATTAATTTGGGATACTTAACTAAAGAATACTATTAAAGGATTAAAGTAAATCTCAATCATATATTTATGCTATAAATGAGAGGAGAGGAGCAGAGATGCTTCAACCATACATATTTGTCTTAAAGATTGTGTTTATAGTCCATAAGGACCTCATTAATTGTGCCCAGGGGATTTGCTGCTTCTATTGCATTTGTCTCAGTTAAATTAGCTGCAACAATCGATGCTTTCCATAAAGCCCAGGCTCGACCACGAGCCCATGTGGCATTATCTAAAGGAAGCTTATTACGAAATGTTTTTCTTGTTTCGCTTTTAAAAAATTTCCAAGCAATTACTAAATCACAAGCTGGATCACCAACTGCAAGACCACCAAAATCAATAACAGCAGTTAACTTTCCATGGTTTACTAAAAGGTTACCGGCAGTGATATCACCATGAACCCATAAGGGTGGATGTTGCCAAATCGTTTTAATACCAGCTTCCCAAGCTTTGATTGCAATAGTTGTATCTATTTTATCTTTCAAAAGTGAGAAAGCCTGACGTGCCTCATCATCATACACAGCAAGCCCACCTATATAAGCAAAACCACCTAAATTAGGAATGGGGCCATCAGTGCTATCAATGCGATGTAAAGCAGTAATAAATTCTGAAAGAGAAGTTGCGAAATCATCAAGGTTAGTTATGTGACCTGTTGCAGCATTTTCACCTTCAATCCAACTATAAACAGACCATGGCCAAGGATAATTTTCATCTGGTTCTCCTATAGCTAAAAGAGTAGGGATTTTTAAAGGTAAAAACGGCGCGAGACGTGGTAGCCATTTTTGTTCTTTTTTCACTTTTGGCGCATATTCAGCAGCACTTGGTAAGCGTACAAGCATTTTGTTACCTAAGTGAAATGTTCTATTATCCCATCCCCCAACTGCGACAGGCTTGACAACTAAATTCTTCCATTGCGGGAATTGTTTGTTAATCAAGTGACTAACAAGTGTACTATCTATATTGATACTTTCGTTTCTTTCCATGTGATGACTTTTTGTTGATAATTTTCTTTTTGGGAATAAAAAACGAGACTTTTTAAGGCCATACTCGTATGAGTTTAAATAGTCGTTCCT
>MKUV01000029.1 GCA_001898725.1 Caedibacter sp. 37-49 | reverse complement strand
AGGCTGAAGAGCTAATAAAAAAGAGTCTGAAAATTTACAAAAAGTATTTCTCTGAATACCATATAGAAGTCATACGTGCATTACGATTTTTAGGAGATGTTTATAGAGACCAAAATAATTATGAAGAAGCTAAAAATCTTTATGAGAAAAATTTAGATATTTGTAAAAAGTATCATTCTCAGGATCATCTTGATATTGCTTATACATTAATTAGTTTTGCACAACTTTATCTTAGAAAAGGAGAACTTGACGCCGCTGAGAAAAGCTTAAATATTGCTTTAAATATACTCCAGAAAAAAAAGCATTTGGAACTGTATAGATGTTTTGAAAAATTGGGAGAGCTATTTCACATGAAATCGCAAAAAGCTTTAAAAGAAGGGAATATAGAATTGTCTAAAAATCTTGAAAAACGAGGTAAAGATTATTTTATTCAAGCCAAAAAAATTGTAGAAAATAATTTCTCGTTCGGCTCCCCTCATATACTAAGAATAGAAAATAGGTTAAAACATTTATCTAATATAGCATGAATTATATGGGATTTGCTTTAACTATTTCTTCAACAGCATCTAGAGCAGTTTTAATTGCACCTTGAACCCAGCCTGGGTCTAAAGAACAATGCTCACCTGCAAAGTACAAATTTCCTTCATTTTTTTTAGAAGCATGATGATAATTAAGCATGTCGTTTGGACGCATCCCACAAAAAGCTCCGCGAGTCCAAGGATATGTATCCCAAAATATAGATTTTCCAGCTTCCTTTTGATTTAGATATTGTCGAATTTCTGGATGAAATTTCTCAAGTTCGTTTAATACAATTTCAGTTCTTTCTGCTGACGTCAAAGTGCCTAATCGAATAGCATCTTGGCCCCAATTATAACTTCCTAATAAAACACCGGGTATAGGATCTGGCCTAATTGGCGTCTTAGAATTTCTTCTGATTTCTAGAGGTTTAAAGATTGTGAATACACCTGTAGATTCCTCTTCTTCAGGAGGAACTAAAGATCTAGATTCTGCATGATCAGAAGGATAATAAGTGCATCTTGTAATTCCATCACTCATAGAAGCACCTCCTAAAATCTGCTCTTGATCAGAGCCGCGCTCCCAGAATCGATCTTTAAAATGCAATAAAACTTTTGTTGAAGATGCATATGTAAGATTTCTAATGGCTTTCATTTTTTCGGGGCTTAAACCCTTAAGTTCCATTGTTCTCATTACGCCAAATGGAATTGTACAAAGAACGAAGTCTGCTTTTTCTAAAGAAACTTTTTCTTTTGTTGAGACAGAATATTCTGTTTCTGGTTGAACAATTGTTGGTCTTGTTTTCAATGTAATTTTTTGATGAGGCTCAGATGGAACTTCGATAGAAGTGACTTCTGTCTCTAATCTAAATTTAACTTTTTCTTCCGTCAATAGTTTAACTAGTGCGTTCGGTAAGGTACTAAATCCTCCATCAATTTCTTTTAACCCATTACCGGTTCCTGTAATTTCTTCACGCAAAAACATCGTTACAGCTTTATCCCACCATAGTTCTAATCCCGTTGTGACACCTATTAATTCCTTTGCTTCTGGGTTACCACTTAATTTTTGTTCTAAGAATTCTCCTAAACTAAGTTTTTCTATATTCTGGGCACGATCATTTAGAAGTGTGCCTCCAAATAGCCCTGACCATTCTTCTTGATTTTTTTTTCCTTTAGAATGCAGGGAGTCCACAGCATTCCATAAATGCGTGCTTAGAATTTTAGGAGAAAAGTCTGAGATTAAAATATGTTGTTCATAGGAAGCTAATCGATACTCTTGTTCTATAAAATGAGCAGATTCTCGCATACGGATAGGAGGATGACCTCTAAAATGATAAAAACAATTTGGATTTTGGTGAGACGTGATAAAAGGTCGTAATTTGTTTTGTAACCCTGCAACATTAATATAATAATGAGTATAATCATGACTTGCAGGAATTCTCATAGCTCCTAGCTCACCATATTGATCGGAAGTTTTGAAATAATGAGTCCAAATTCTTCCTCCAGGACGATTTGAGGCTTCTATTATTTCTACTGAATGACCAAGAGTACTTAGTTCATAAGCAGCTGTTAACCCTGCAATACCAGCACCTAAAATAACAATATGTTTTCTTTCTCTATGGTCGCTATCCAATTTTTTAATATTTGCAATTTGCGTGACTACTGGTGATTTATAAACATCTTGCTTAAACTCACTTCCAGAAGTTATAAAAGATATAAATAGAAAAATGACGAGAACAAATCTTTCTATACAAACGAATCTCATGCAAAGCTCCTCATATTAAATCATTTAGAATGAATTATTTTGGCCATAAAGATGTCGCTTTTAAGGTAGATCCTACACGTTCAAGCCTAACTGTAGTAATCTTCTTTTTTTCATTTTGTCCTAATTTATCAAATTTTATGGGTCCATAGAAAGTTGGGACAGTAAGATTTGCTATTAAGTAATTTAAATTTTTATTGTGCATTAATGGATTAAGTATTTCTTGTTTAAGAGCCTCCTCAAATACAATTCCTGAGGCCGCAAATCCTGCAACAAGCTCTGACGGATTCTGACCATATATACTATAAAAGTTTCTTTGAAAATCTGACGAGCTTACAAAGCGATCATAAGCAAAATCACAACACGAATCCCACCAACATACACTTCCTAATAAATTATCGGCAATAGAGCCTAATTGTGTCATAAATGCGGGATTAATAATGCCTGTGTTTAACGCTATCCCCCCAGTAGAAAAGTTATATTTTCTACATGCTTTGACCATATCTAAAGATTCTTGCCTTTGGCCTATTACAAACAATATATCTGGACAGTACTTGACTTTTTCTTGAGCTTTTGAAGAAAGTTCTCGAATAAGATCATTTATTTTGTCTGTATCAGGCACATACTTTATCCACGAATCTTGAGGATTTAAAGGTGATAAAATTTTAATTTCGTTATCTTGTGCATATTTAACTAATCCTTCAGCCTCACTTATAGAATCTAAATCATTACACGCCAAAATAAGAATTTTATGCGGTTTTGATGTCAAGTTATTACCATGAAACAGGGCTCTCAACGTGCTAATAAGATCAGCTTCATGCTTAACTGGAGAAATCCCAAATACATGACCAGGATTATCCTTAAATAAATCTGGTTCCCTCCCTGTTGACGTAATGAAGGGAATTTTTGTTTCTCGCAAGGCTTCAGCAATAGGTTTGTTTGCTGCGGGAGGATAAGTCCCTAATACTGCCACAATCCCATTATTTTTGCTTGCTGAGAGTGGTTCATCTTTTCCCAGTAAAATTTCGACTTTATTCTTAAGAAAATCATTGTCCGTTCTTGATTCTGTATCTTCATAAATAATTTTTATATGATGACGCTTTCCTTGCCATATAACTCCCCCTGCTGCATTAATCATTTGTTCCCAAAATTGGAGACCTAAACGACATTCTCTCGCTTCGCCTGCATATTTTCCTGTCAAAGGAAGAAAAGTACCAAGTTTCAATGTTTCTACAGAAACAGATAGAAAATATTTGGAAAGAGCCATACCATTAGGCCCACCTTGAGCTGTCATAGTTTGATGAATAAGGATGTCTGGTTGTAATAACTCAAATTTTTCTAAATCAATATCAATTCTAGAAATCCAAGGACTATCAGCATTTGTCACATAAGCTACCTTATCATCAGGGGAAATCATTACTTGTAAAGGGTCAACACCTGTTACAATTCGTTTTTTAACGCGTTTTTGAGTTTCTAATTTTTCACTGATCCCTGTTCCTTCAACATCAATGACTAAAACTTGATTATCGAGAGGCGCAGGAACTAAAACATTTTTTGTATTATGGGTAAATTTCGGATAAAAAAGTTGTGACACACCTAAATCATTAATTCTTAATTTAACAATTTTTTTAGTTAAACTCTTTACTTTTTCCACGTCTAGTTTTAACTTTTGTAGCTCCTCGCTTAACTCTTCAGATATAGCAGTATCAATAATTGTGACTTGATTATAAGCAGCAACGACTAAGGATTTTCCATCGTTACTAAATGAGATACCTCGAACAGCTCCATTAAAACTAATTGGATCATTTGGAGCAATTCTAGTTGTTGGGAGATGTAGCTTGATTCTACCGTCTTTACTATCTATAAGACAAACTCCATTAAACCCAGCATAATACCAAAGATCATCTTTATTTTCCAAAGGAGAAAACACAAAATTATGTGTTCCTGCTAGAACTGAATAAGAAGTTTTAGCCTCAATATTGAGACTACCAATTTCATGAGCATCATCAGTAACGACATGCGGAAGAGCGATATCCTTTAAAATCATAGGAGGGCCTAGAGAAGGTTGTAGACCAATAGATTTATTTTTTGAAAGATCAAAAACTAATATTCGTGTTTGTTGACCCAGGGTAGCTGTAGTGTCTGGCAAACGACCACTAGTACATTCGACATTAACATATAATTTGTCACCCTTAATTTTTACGCCATGAGGCGCCCAATAATTTTGTCCATTAAATGTCGTATATAAACGATAGATTTCGCATTGATTTACTAAATCAATCACGGAAATACTGTTGCCTGCATTTCCAATAGTTAAATCATAATCTCTTAAACCAAAATTAGGAATATAAGCTTTTGTTTGATCGGCTGAAATCGCTATTTCATGAGGTAAAGAGCTTAAAGCTACTCGAGCATATTCTTTGCCGTCTTTAGAATTATAAAAACCTAAGCTATGAGCTCCTTCTTCTACTAATAAGATAGAATAATGAGCACTAGAAACATCTGAATCTAGCACGTCTGATTTTAATATAGATGCTTTTGCAGTAAAAGAAATAGACAAATAAATAACGTATAAAAGATATCGCATACTCATTTTTCTCCAAATTAAATGAAAAAACTATACACCATATTTTCTAATACATAGAACTTTAGCACATAATTAAGAAATTAAATCAAAAATAATTAAAAACTAAATATCATTAGATAATAAATGACTTTAAGTATAATTTTTAAAGTATTAGGATACCTTTTAAAAGTGAAGAAATTTACAGATACTTCATTATTTCCCAAGATGGAGAAACTCATGACAAATATCTTCACCTAGCTCACTGAGGACTTATTCCTTCATGGTCTAAAAATCCTAATGAAGCGCCTAAGCCTATTAATGCCCACTTTGAAACATTAAGAAAAAAACCTTATTATAAGAAAGCCTTTCAAAGACAAAGATGCTTGATTCCAACTTCATGCTTTTATGAATGGGCCTAGGGGCTTAACCTACTATGCATGCCTCAAATAAAAGATTGATTGCATATTTTGTCTTCTTTCAGGCGTGTTGCATAAGCTAATAGTAACCGTTCACGAATATTGAATTTTATTGACGGACAAGGAATTCGACCTTCTTTCCATTCTTTTGGGCAACTTCCACCACAAATTGGCAGTATAGGACAAGCATGACATGAATATGCTTGTAGAGTTTCTTCATTATAAAAAGAACCAAAATGAGAGCGATGTAATTCGTTAAAAAGAGTTTCTTCACCTACATGGCCCAATTCGTGAATATTAGTTCCCTCCTTCTCATAAAAAGGAACCAAACTAACTTCAGTACAATTAAATACTTTCCCTGATGGATCAATTAATTCTGAGTTTTTATCAACTGCCATACATACCTGTTTTTTTCTTTTTGGTATCCATGAAACTTTGAAGCCTAATTGATACATGAGAGAAAGCCATTCAATCTCCCAGTTACTAAATTCTGTCTTCTCTGCTGAAAGCTTGTGAGCGTCATTGCCCCATGAATGTATAGGCGCTACATAAAATTTAATATTATTTTGGAAATTATGCTCTGCGAGTAAATGCAATAATGGAGTAACACCTTCTTGGTTTCTTCGGTCAACATTACAACGCAAAGTAATGTGACATTTGTTATTATTAATCTCTATTAACTCTTTAACATTTTGAAAAATTTTATCAAAAGTAGGTTTATTACCTTTCGTATGACGTCTTTGATCATGAAACTCTTTGATTCCATCCAAAGTAATTTCTATCATGCTTATTTTGTGTTCATCGATGAGTTCTCTTGCTAGTTGAGGGTTAAGAAGAAACCCATTTGTTACGATTTTAGCACCATATTTCAAATTATTTATGGCAGCAATTTCTTGAAGCTGTGGAGATAACTTACGGATAACACCAATACCAGATAATGGTTCAGCTCCAAACCAACCAATATGAAGAGCGTTAAACTTACCTTGAGAAATCTTATTCTTAACTCTCTCAAGTAACAGCAGTTGATTTAAAGAATTCATATTCTTTTGGCTATGCAGCTGGCCACAATAACCGCATCCTAAGGGGCAAGCAGCTGTTGGCTGAATTGCAAAGTATAACTTAGAAGAATTATCTAGAAATTGATTATTCTCATTCAAAATTGTTTGTAATTCATTTTCATTAGAGTGAACTAAAATTTTTGAGTCTAAAAGACTATTTACAAGGTTTATATCCTTTGAAGAAATTTGTTTAATTTCTCGCCAAGAAAATAAATCGATAATTTTCACACAGCCGCTTCGTGTACTATATAAAATGACCAATTCTTGTTGACGTAACTTATCATAAAATTCAACATCAATTAGATAACGTGACAGTTTTAGATTTTCTAAATTTAAACTCATGGAGGTGATCCTCAAATTTTGGATAGAAATAGTAAAAATTGAGTTCAGATGAACAGATGTTTAGGAGGAAGAAATGCACAGTTTGTAGCCTATTCACCTGAAACTCAGTTAAAGTTTACTGAGACTTTTTTTTAATATCAAAATTACCCCAACCCATGTTTCCATTTACAAAGTAATGTAATGGATCACTGGTTGTTTCAGTAAACTCGTTATAAAAACGTGAGAAAACAGGAGGTATCCCAACTTTTGCTCGAAGATTAGCTTTAGAAACGAATGAAGCTGTTACATTTCCTTTCCCTATATCAAGCCTGATTTCTTTAGAAACCTCGGGCAAGGTGTCATAATCTAATTTTACATCTCCTATACCACTTTTAAAATGTAAGCTATTAAGCATACCCTTCATACTTAGATTTCCTATACCAGTTTCGATTTCAAAATCAGTAGAAGATGGAGTTGAAATTCTAAAATTTACCTTACAAGCATGACAAAAAGAAGACCCTGAAGTTTCTCTTTTTTTGTTTAAAATAACAAGCTCATCATTGTTCTGAGTAAAAGTTAAATAGCAAGAAGTTGGATCTGAACTTTCTTGGGTATATTCAACTCTAGCAGAATTGTTATCCGAACTACTTTTTGTAATTTCTATATCGCTTGAATCGCTCATAATTTTTATTTTTTTAATATCTTCATATTCTTTGAAATCAATTTCAGAAGCCCTCAAAACTGAACTGCTCACAGAAAGCATATATAAAATTGCTAAATAATGTCTCATGTCAAATCTCCCAATTATAATTCAATTAGTCTTTTCCACATGATCCATTATAGCAAATGCCATTAACATCCTGCATTTCCTCGTTTAGTAAATCATTTCCTAAGTCTATTATTAATTTCTTATGCATTGTTGATGATGATTTATCTTCCTCAAAAGAAATGTCAGGTGAAGACAAAGCTTCTGCCATAGTGACTATTCCGGCGGCACTGATAATTGCTAAATAGTTTTTCATTTCAATATCCTTTCTACTTTAACAAAGTTTCTATATTCCAAAATGACTAAGGTCTTTCCTTTATTTTTATGCTTGTTCGTAATCAGCCTTAGATGATGAACACATTCACAATATTTTATGAATTGTTCTTCATGTAATTCAAATTAATGTTGATTGTCTAAGTCGGCTATCCAGGAAATTTACTCGAGAATTAAATTAGGGTAGAAAATACCCTAGTCTTTATGTTGTAAAAAAAGTTTATAAAACTTTCACTGACCATTTTTATTATTAGCCAACTACTTTCTTTTCTCATTTATTATCTGAAGATATTCAATAAAATTTCCCTTGATAAAACTTTACTAATTAAAAAAGTATATTTAGATTTATTTTAGCCCCAATAAAGCAATTAGAAGGCTATTTATCATTACAAAAATCAAAAAGTAAGGAATTTGACTTTTGAATCAAATAGAATTTAAATTTCCCCAGCTTCTATATGAAAAATACTTAAAAATTATAAATGGCATAAAATTTACGCGGAGAGAAATTGATATAATCGCTTCTATTATTAGTGGAAGATCTTCAAAAAGGATTGCTTCTCATCTATCCATTTCTTTAAAAACTGTTGAAAATTATACTCATAACATAAGAACAAAATTAGGATGTTCATCACAACAAGGCATCATAGATTTTATAGAAAAATCTCATAAATATAATGTGGTAAAAGAGTACTATATTAATTCGACGATTCAAAACATGTTTGAACGTTTTTTAAAGAATGCTGCAAAGCTGATAACAACGCAAAAACCTTTTAGATGCGTAATTATCAACTGTTTTGATTATCAAGAATATTCACCGATCGACCAACTTAAGAAACATTTATCACTTGTTGGTATCGACACTCAACTTGTTCAAGTAAAAAACTCAAGTTATATAATTCAATCAGTCAATAAAGCCTTTGCACAACATATTCAAGAAATCGTTATAGTGTTACTATCAGATCAATTGGAAAACTCACAAACCGAAGATTTAAAAAAACTTTTCCTAATAGGTACCTGTAAAAAGAAACCTTTCTTAGTTCTAACTCCAAATCAAGAAGATATAAAAAGATTAGGTAATGAAAACCATATTAAAGTTCTAGACTTTAAAAATTACTACCAAACTATCTTCTTAATCTTAAAGGAAATCCTACCTCAAATCGAACTTGAAAAAATGTTCGTTGAATTCATTAAGCAATATGAAAGTTTATACTCAAATTCCAATAGCTTTTCTAATGAACATCCTAGAATTATAGCACATAAAAATATAGAAATTGATTTTACTAGAAAAAATTTGGCGAAAAATAAAAAATTTCTCTTACCCTTTTTTCTTGGCATTAGCTTTATTATTTTTAGTGTTTCTTTTTTCCCGCAGAATATAAAAAAGTATCTTCTTCAATCATTCTTAGAACATAAAAGAACTCCAATTCAGACTGATTTTATCCTTCCCTCAGAATCAACCCTTCTTGATCGTTCAGAATTATTGCATGAGCTAAATAAAAAATTTAATAAAATAGATACTATCCAAACTATTGCTCTTGTTGGTCCTGGGGGAGCAGGAAAAACAACCCTTGCACGCCAATTTGCTCGTACTCAAATAGCCTCAGTTATTTGGGAAATTAACGCCGAGACACAAGAGAGCCTTGCTGAAGCTTTTGAACAATTAGCTCTATTTTTAACTAAAACTGAACAAGAGAAAAAATTTCTTAAAGGAATTCAAAACACAAAAGAAGAAGATAAAAGAAAAAAACAAATTCTCGCTTTTGTAAAAGACAAATTGCGAGACCATAATAATTGGGTTTTAATTTTTGATAACGTCGAGAGATTCTCAGATATGCAAGAATATTTTCCTTATAACTCTCGTACTTGGGGTAATGGAAAAATTCTCTTAACTACCAGAGATAACAATATTCAGAATAATAACCCAGTTGATGAAATAATACATATTGGTGAATTAACCCAAGAACAAAAATCTCAGTTATTCATTAAAATCATGCAATTTGGAAATTCACATAAACCAACTTTCTTTGAAAAAGAACAAGCTAATAAATTTTTAAAGGAAATTCCCCCATTTCCATTAGATATTTCCGTTGCAGCTTACTTCTTAAAATCAATGAATATTTCTTATAA
>MKUV01000028.1 GCA_001898725.1 Caedibacter sp. 37-49 | reverse complement strand
TTTAGAGTACTTTTATATAGGAAAGTACAAATTTTTGGAGAATAAAAATGAAAAAATTATTGATGAGCCTAAGCCTTATGTTGTTAGCTCAAGGGTTTATGAACAGCGATGTAAATGCTGTAGGCAGTGAAAAAAATGATGCTCAACGCGATATTAGAGAATGTCAAAAAGATTCGGATAAGCATAGAGAGCCTAAAGAGCTCATTTCAATTTTTGATCAAACTGCAAAACTCTATTCAGAAAAGGGATATACAAGCACCATTTCTTATTTTGAAGCTGCTAAAAATGTTTTAACGCCTAAGGTTAAGCAATTAAATGAACTTGTTAGGACACCTCAGTACCGTTATCGTCTCCATGAAAAAGAAGAAGAAGCAAGAACAAAAGAGTGCTTATATGCTGTGAAGGATTCTGAAAGCAAGTATATGGATTATTTGAAGAAAGCCTTGCAAGGTAATGAAGCCATTATTGAAATTGTTTCTAAAGAGGAACCTCGCAAATATCAAGGGATAGGGCAAATTTTTGACCCTTCTAATGCTTCAGTTATGTACAAAGTTAAATATATTTATAAAAATAAAGAATTAATTAAAACACAAAGTGAAGAAATATATATCTTGGAATCGGCGAATCCAACCCTAGAATTTAAAGCTGGAGATGTTGTAAAAATTAAACGCGCAGTGCAACAACAGGGTTACCCACTTGTCGTACACCCTAAAGATATTGAGAAGGTTGCGCCTTACAATCCTTCTTAAAGACAACTTTAAAATCTAAAAGGTAGAAGATTCCTCTTCTACCTTTTTTCTTATTAAAAATATGATATTCTTTTGTGCATAAAAATTTAAGGAAGCTCATATGCCCGCAAAAACACGTACTGAAACAGATTCTTTTGGTTCTATTGACGTTGAAGCATCCCGCTATTGGGGTGCGCAGACGCAACGATCGCTTGAGAATTTTAAGATTGGCATTGAACGCATGCCACTTCCAATTATCCGCGCCTTTGGCCTTCAAAAAGCTGCTGCTGCGATTGTCAATACGCGTCTTGGGAAGCTTGAGAAAAGAATTGCTGAAGTTATTATCCATGCAGCTACCGAAGTCGTCCATGGCCATTGGGATGATCATTTTCCACTTGTTGTATGGCAAACGGGTTCAGGCACGCAAACAAACATGAATGCGAATGAAGTGATTGCCAACCGAGCTATTGAAATGTTAGACGGAAAAATTGGCAGCAAAACGCCTGTCCATCCAAATGACCATGTAAATTGTAGCCAGTCCTCAAATGATAGTTTTCCAACGGTTATGCATATAGCGACTGTCCTTGAGATTCATTATAAGTTGTTGCCAGCTCTTGAAAAGCTTCATTCTGCGCTTCAAAAGAAGACTAACCAATTTCAAAATATTATTAAAATTGGGCGCACCCATCTTCAAGACGCAACACCTCTCACGCTTGGCCAAGAATTTTCAGGATACGCCGCTCAAGTTCAGCACGGCATTGAAAGAATTAAGCGTACCCTTCCAGAGCTTTATGAACTGGCTCAAGGGGGAACTGCTGTCGGTACTGGATTAAACTGTCCTTTTAAATTCCCTGAAGAGTTTGCGAAGGAAATAGCGACACTTACAAGCCTTCCTTTCATTTCTGCACCCAATAAATTTGAGGCGTTAGCCAGTCATGATGCCCTCGTTGAAATGTCGGGCTCACTTAATACTTTAGCTGTATCTCTTATGAAAATTGCGAATGATATTCGCTTTCTGGCGTCCGGCCCTCGCTCTGGTTTTGGAGAGATAAGCCTGCCTGAGAATGAACCTGGTTCCTCTATTATGCCTGGTAAAGTTAATCCAACGCAATGCGAGGCTCTTACAATGGTCTGTGCACAAGTTATGGGCAACCATACGACTATTACAATTGCAGGAGCCAATGGTCATTTTGAACTCAATGTATTTAAGCCTGTGATTATCTATAATTTACTTCAATCCATTCAACTGCTGAGCGATGCCTGCCATAGCTTTGTTGACCATTGTGTTGAAGACATTCAGGCAAATGAGAGTCGTATTCACAAACTTCTGCATGAGTCGCTGATGCTCGTGACCGCCCTTAATCCTCATATTGGCTATGACAAAGCTGCCCAGATCGCCAAAAAAGCGCACCACGAGGGCACGACTTTGAAAGAAGCAGCCTTAAATCTTGGCTTTGTAACAGCCGAACAATTTGATGAATGGGTTCGTCCGCAAGATATGATTGAACCTACAGCTTCATAACCTCTTGATGACGAAAACAAGTGACGACATGATCATTCACAACGCCTATTGCTTGTAAAAAAGCATAGGCTGTGGTTGAGCCAAAAAACTTTATACCACGTTTTTTTAAATCTTTACTTAATTGATCAGAAAGTGGCGTCGTTGTGGGCGCTTCCTTTAAGGTTTTCCTTTGATTATGAATCGGCTTCCCATCAACAAAGTTCCAGAGATAATTGGCAAAACTGCCATGACTTTCTTGAATATTAAGAAATAATTTTGTCGTCTCTAATGAACCTTCAATCTTCGCTCGATTCCGAATTAAGCCAGGATTTTGAAGCATGAACTCAACCTCTTTAGGACCAAAATGAATGACTTTTAAAGGATCAAAGCCTTGATAGGCTTGACGATAATTCGCACGTTTTTGCAAAATTGTTCGCCAGCTTAAGCCCGCTTGCATACTTTCTAGAATCAAAAACTCATAAAGGATGCGGTCATCATGCTGAGGCACCCCCCATTCACAATCATGATAATCTTGTTCAAGAGGTGTTTTAATCGCCCAAGCGCATCGCTCCACTGTTTTATCCTTTCACAATTATATCCTTTAAATATCATTGATTTAAGATCAAAATTCAACAGAAAATTATTAAGAAAGCTGCAATAACTTAAAATTATAATAAAGAAAAATGAGTTTTGATAAAATGAAATGGTCTTTACGCAAATGGTTTCCTACCACAAAAAAATTTCAAAAAAATGCTTTGCTAAAAAAATTAAGCCGTTTTGAAAAAGAATCTATCGCACGCGGCGTTGCTATAGGATTATTTATAAACTTTCTCCCGATCCCTTTCCAAGCGTTGTGGGCTTCTCTTCTTTGTGTCTATTTTAAAGCCAATCTTCCTATCGCCGTTAGTCTTAGTTTTATTAATAATCCCTTTACCTTTATCCCAATCAACTATTTTCTTTATAAAGTTGGTACTCTTATTTTGGGAGAACCGTCAAAGAGCTTCTCTTTTCCTGAATTTAGATTTGACTTAGGACATTTCTTAACTTCTTTAGAGTTCTTTAAAGAGTGGGCTCTAGGCCTTGGGAAACCTTATCTTTTAGGTATATTTGTTGTTTCATTATCCACTTCCACTTTAGGATATCTTCTGATACAAGCATTTTGGGCTATTCTAAGAAAATATTCCTGCACGCCTCTTGAAAGAATGAAATAACAAGCTAAATAATCTTTATGTACTCTTTAACATTATTAAATTGAGATAAAAAATGACCCAACGTCTCACCCCTCATATTTTAAGCTCGTTCATTGCTTCCTTAAGTATTACTGCCTCTTTATTTGCGTCTGAGCAGA
This sequence comes from Caedibacter sp. 37-49, assembly GCA_001898725.1. GTDB lineage: Bacteria > Pseudomonadota > Alphaproteobacteria > Caedimonadales > Caedimonadaceae > Paracaedimonas. Next base: position 8,154 of record MKUV01000028.1, on the reverse strand, counting down.
TGGAGCCACCTGCCAAACGTCGAAAATTAAATTCTCTAGAAGTCTCTCAAGACCAAGCTATGGATGTTGACCAAGAGGGTTGCGGGACCTTACTTCCGACACAACAAACCCCTCAAGATCAGCTTGAGATTGAGAACGGCGATCCACGCGGCACTTTCGCAGCTCTTCCAGAAGATGTTATGAATCAAATTCTTCCTTTCTTGTCATTACAAGATGGCTTACATTGGCGTGCAACTTCCATGGCTTTTAGACGTTCTATTCAGATTCCAGCCGATCCCCAAACACCTTGGAAACCGCAAAACCCTTGGCAACCTAATATCATTTTCATTTATCCCAAAAAGTATTTTCAAAACAACCCTCAGAAATTAAAGTCTTTGAGCTATGAGAATGTTGAACCTAATCAAGATGGTGAAAGTTTTTTTACTGATGGAAATGGTGATGAGTTTTGTATCGATCCAATCGTCATGGGAACTGTAAATAAGCACCTACAATCTCAGCATCCTTTAGAGTTAATGATTAGTAAAGATGGGTCTAAAATTATTATAAATGATGCGCTTCCAATTCTTCATTATATTACCCCGTCACACGACGCCTACAATGGAACTGGAGAGATTGACTTTTATCCTGTCGTTTATGAAACCACCTCACCTAATGATATGACCATTATTCACGCTGGAAATAAAAATAAGAGATTATTAATTAACGATATTTCCTTCAATGGATCTGTATGGATAGGCAATGAGGACGCTAATTTTGGTGATAGGTATGCTTTTAAATGGCAAGATGGTCAGCGTAGAAGTCCTGAATTGCCTAGTTTAGATCAAAAAACTAAATTTGAACTAAATAGTATAAAACTTTATTCCTGCAGTTCCGATGGTACGACTATTGTTGGAAGAGTAACTTTACAAGAAACCAATAACCAATCGAATCAACATTCTCAACTCGTCATATGGAAAAATGATTGTTTAATATGTGTTTTTCCCCGTGAGACATATAAACTAACCATTCAGGGTATTAGTAATAACGGGAAAAGAATTATTACATATGATCCTTATCTATGTTTCTTAGAAGAAAAAGATGGAAAATATATTAAACGAAATTTACCCTGGTCTTTCAAATATGGTGAGGCTAGCTTAAAAATAAACAAAGCTTGTAATATTGCCGTAATAAAAAAAGCCTCCAACCATGAAAATCGAGTTATTTTTTTGGAAGATGATCATGTTAAAGAATATAGTTTACCATTTTCAAATAACATACGAACATCTAGGATTAATTTAAGCGAAGACGGTAATATTATTATCGGTAATGAAGGGTTTTTGAGTAATTCTCGCCCACTCGTATGGAAGGCTTCTTTTGAAGGTGGGGAGCGTACTTATAAGATGCTTCCGCTTCTCCCAATGATTGAAAATCTTCTTTCGCCAAAACAAAAAGAAAAAGCCCTAGAATTAACTGGCATAAGTGCAGACGGCACTCAAATGGTTGGATCAATTAGTAAACATGAAGGAGGGTTCCACCTTTACCTCCCCAATAACAGCTTAATGCAAAAAGCCAGGTTTGTTAATTGGTAAATCCTTACAATTTAAGACTCTTTCCCTAAAATGGATTAAAGCAAAATCCAAGGGAAAGAGTCTTTTATGCGTTTTTAAAAATAGTACATAAAATTTATATACTTCGCTTAGTTCCTTCGCATGTGTCTTTCATACCCAGTTAACCAATCATTCACAGCTTTAATCTGACTATGTCCTGGCATTCGGCTTACAATTTTATAATATTTTTCTATTTCATCAAAGCTAACTGTCCTGCCGTCAGACGACTTACCGTTTTTAATATATTTAAGTGCTTCAATTATGTCAGATGCATTTATCTCGTTACCAAGGTCTCCCAGTTCACCTCTCACTGAATGTAAAAAAATTAAATAGCTTTGAGCTAAAGCCATGAGTTGCGTATCATTAGCATTTCCAAAATTTAACTGCCCTATCATCTCTACAAGATTATGTCTTTTTTGTTCTGGCGTATTATATGTGGCATGACCTTCTTGAAGAGAGAGAAAACATGACAATCCAAGTGCAAAAATTATTTTTGAATTTTTACTCATAAGATAAACTCCTTTGCATTTAAAAATAAAATTTTTAATCTTTTACAGGTATGATAATAAGTAAAATTTGTTATTAAAGTATTAAAAGCGTACTATGAACTTAATCCTTGAACAACGATACCAACGCATAAATCCGTTGAACCACTTCACCATCTTGGCTAAACAAATTCTTCACCTGCGTTATCTTTGCCCGATCATTGGCTGGAAAAGGCACCAATCAAATTTCATGCCTCGCAAAAAAACCTCCGTTAAACTACCTTTTGTATACCTTCACATCATATTGCTTGATTCGCTGATCATGCGTGAGGAATGTTAATCCCTCACACAGCGCTTGAGAAATTAGCATGCGATCAAAAGGATCGTCATGATAATTCGGAAGCTTCTCAATCCCCGTCGCATGCGCGATTGTCATAGGCAAAACTTGAAAATCACTTGCTCGGATTGCTTCTTCAAGATTATCGGGGGCTTTCAGTTTGCCAAGAGCCTTCTTGATAGAAATTTCCCATGCGCTCACACTACTGACATAAATTGTATTACGAGGATCTTTTAGAAGACGCAGCTCTTTTTCATCAAGCTGAAGAGGATCTCCTAACCACCACAAAAGGATATGCGTGTCCAAAAGAACTTTCACTCGCTTTCTCCCTTAAACGCCGCAAGCAGCGAAGAAGGCAGTTCATCAAAATCAGTGGATATTTTAACTTTTCCTTGCCAATAGCCTGGCATCCTTTCTTTGGGAGAAGAATGATATGCTATCAGTCGCGCAATTGGATGTCCTGCTTTACAAATCACAATTTCTTCTCCGTGCATCACTTCTTCAAGGAGATGAGAAAGATGAGTCTTGGTTTCATGAATATTCACGTGCTTCATATTTTTAACCTTAGCTAAACTTAGTTTAATTATATCAAGATTTATGAAACATGTCAAAATAGACAGAAGAATAAAAAAATTTCTCACCTTAAAATAAAAACGTTTTGTAGGCGACTTTCTAAAATTTTTCTTGGGTCTTTTCATCTTTCCCTTCCCCCCCTAATTCCAATCCTTCAACAACGACACGAGAGTATAGATCCGTTGCACTATATCGCAGTCTTGGCTAAACAAATTCTTCACCTGCGTTATCTTTGCCCGATCATTGGCTGGAAACGTCACGAGTGATATCTCATGCAACTCAAGCTTACTTAACAAACGCTCCCCAGATTTAAGACCGGGGCGCGCCTCAAGCACGCGATAACCAATCGAAAGACTATCAAGCACACCTGATTTCATAAGGGCATAAGCCTCCCTGCCGCGTTGCACATCCAGAAGTAAACGTCCTTTTACGCGCAGCCCATGGCGATCTTCTTCCAGTGATTCCCACACACCAATCGGCTGCGTGGGATCATGCTGCCATAGCATCTTCGGCACTTGGCCTGAGTGCCACCAATGCTTTAAAGAATCGATAAAAGCGCCCTTTAACACACGATCCCCTTGATCATCTAAATGCTCAAAGACGCTGGCATAGCCTTCAAACGCCCCCTCGTCCGCAAGAAATTTAAGCTCAATTGGATAAGAAATTTTATTTAGTTTCATCGTATTTTCTCCTCTTATCATCGCTTAAATCTGATCGCCATTGGCCACTGGAACATAGCCAACTGCATGACGTTTTTCATTCATCGTTAGGAAAGAAGCATTGGCGATCTTAGACCACGCATCCTCTCGCCTTTGCGCAAGAGCTGGGATGCGATCCACATCATGGGCAAGGCGTAACCCTGTCTCAAACTGCGGCGCTAGCCATCGATTGAGTTCATCGGTAAAGTAATCCAACAAAGGCAAAATGGTATCTTCCCATAAGTGGAAACGCGCTTCACGATAGTTGGAAAAGGTTGCATCCCCACGAACCCCCACTAGCATTGGCGGCACGCCATAAGCTTGTGCAATCTCACGCGCAGTCATACTTTTACCTTCTATGAAGTCGAGATCTTTTGGCGATAAGCCCATCTCTTGCCATTCAAAATCACCCTCAAGTACCAGAATTCGTCCCGCATTATCACTCCCTTGATAAACTTCTCGGACATTCTCACGTAGCTCTTGGCGCTGTTCATCCGTCAGATAGAGTGAGCGATCATTCCGCCCCACCATCAGCGCCCCCGAAGGTCGTCCCCCATTTTGCAATATGGCCAGATTGTGGCTTGCGACCGTATTGTGCTGATCAATCGAGCATGCCGCGGCTTCAATTGGGCTCATGCCATACCAATCATTCAAAGGATGGAACAGTTTCAAATGCAAGACATGCGACCATCCCGTCGAAGGATCAACGTTTAAAAGACGTTTTACGCCATTCACCGTGTATTCAAAAGCTTGCGGTACACCTGAAGCCCCTGGAAGAACTTGCACGCGATCCGGCCTTAAAGGATAAAGTTCCGCGGGCTTGCCATTTCTATCTGAAACAATTTCGATATAACTGTTTCCTGCAAGTAAGAGGTAGGACAGCACGGCTTCAACAAACGCTGATCCTCCTTGACGAGGGCTTGGTTGGTGTAAAAGCCTTAAGAGTGGATGTTCCAAAAGCTCTTCATTATCCTTGTACAGTCGCCAAGGCACACTCGCCGCTCCTCGGGCAATCAAGCTCACGGCACGATAGACAATGATGTTCTTTTGATAACCTTCAGCCGTCAATGCATCATACTGTCGCGGAGTCCACTGTGGACGCCCCACTTGGTTTAACGCAATCAGTTTGCCAACGATGCTTGCTTTTTCTTCTTGTTTCTTTTGACCACTTAGTTTTGGCCATACGTTCCCTAACATTTTAAAATAATTTTTCATGATATCTCCTTGTTTAAATTTTTTTAATTATTTGTTTTTTATTTTTCTTTATTGTTTGTTTATTGAGCTCGTGACCATAAGCCACATCACTCTTGTTTCTATTATTTATTTACCTACGACACTTTTATTCCTTTCTTTATATCGTTGCTCTTTATGAAAACTGGCGGTCCTCTTCTTCTTTCCGGACGCAAGCTTTCTCTTTTTTCCTTAAGTTCTAAGACGCAGTTCCTCTTCTTAGTTCCTTTTGTCTTGTTCCTTAAGATGTTCCACCCTTTCCTCAGTATGTCTCTCACGCATCCCTTGGACTCAAGAACATCGTTCTCTCCGATGTCATGCTCACGAAAGTGGGGATCCATCTACAAAAGCGAAAAACTTTTCCAAGTTTTTGATGCCGTTTTTCTTCTCTCTCCATCGTACCTCTCACGCACGCCTTGGACCTTCTGGCACCGAGTTACATCTCCTGGATGCCTGAGATCCTCGGGACAAGCCCGAGGATGACGAACAGAGAAGCCATTTATTCCTCTTTTCGCCAATCGCCATTTGATGTCCTTCAACGCTTCCTGTATCCCCGCTTTCGCGAGGATGACGGTGAAGTAATCGCTTGTTCCTAGTGTCATTAACCAATGCTTTTCCCCACTCTTGTCAAAGAACTTTCCTATTTCTAACCCTTGACTCCATATCTTTGCCAACGTGTACACTTACTCTCCAAACTTTGTCATCCTAGGCCTTGTGCCTAGGATCTCAAGTGACAGAAAGACCTTGCCTATCGCCAGTCGGTGCTCTTTTGTTTCAGCGTGCCTTTCACGTACGCTTTAGGACTTGCGAGAGCATCGTTCTCCCGATGTCATCCTCACGGACCCGGCTACGCCAAAAGGCTTTGCCGTGGCGAGAAGTGGGCATCCATCTACAAAAGTAAAAAACTTCTCCAAATTTTTGATGCCGTTTTTCTTCTCTCTTTCCATCGTGTCTCTCATATATGCCTTAGACCTTCTGGCGCCTATCAGCACCTTCAGGTTGCCTGAGACCCTCGGGTCAAGCCCGAGGATGACGATGGAGAAAGTATACGCTTCTTAACATCATCAACCACCATCACAACCTTGCACTTAGCATACCTGGATCCCCGCCTACTCGGGGATGACATAGAAGGGATGGCCTGTCCCTGTTGTCTCCTAACCAACTTCCTTACCCCCCTTGCCAACGAGCGCTCTCCTTCCTAACCTTTGTCATTCCCGCGAAGGCGGGAATCCATAAGTAACAAAGAAAAACTTTTCCAAGTCCCTTACCCTGTTGCTATTCCCTCTTTTCCGCCTCCTTTCACCAGGCAAAGAGAGGGCATTCGCTCAAAAAGAGCGTTAAGTGAACTTTTCATGAGTTTTTTAGGCTCACTGGTTGTTTTTTCGACGGATTTTAGAGAATTTTTTGAAGAGGATTATGGGCTTTTTTAAAGGCTCACAAGGAAGTAAATTTCATCTCTTACCATCTACCTACAAGGCTACCATAAAACGCTACAAATATCAAGAAAAATCACCCTAAAAATGAAGTATTTTTATAATTAAAATCAAGTACTTATGTAGAAATTTTTTAACGAAAAATAGATATTTGAATTCAAAGAGAAATTTAACCTTTCAAATGCAAACTTTTTTACTTAATGATTCAATAAATCAGCAATAAATTGACTTTATGTCTTAATTAAGCTAAAAGGCATCCTATATCAATAATATTAGACAACTGATTAAAGGATTTTATGATGAAATTCCTTCGCGTACTAACGGCCATTTTATGGGTATCCCAAAGCTTCTCACCAAGTTGGGGAACGTTAGTACCTTTGTCAGAAGAAGAAAAGAAAGCCGCCCCAGCTCAACACATGGTAGCTTATGCGCCTCCCCAAGAACCTGAACACAATTTGCTTACGATGTTACCGCCTGAAATCTGGAATCAAATCGCTTCTCAGTTAAAAGCTGACGTTACTATCCGCATTATGATAAGCCATCCTGTTCTTAAGACTTTCGTTAAAAAAATACCGAAATACTTGATTTTAAGAATATTGAACCGGAATCTGAGCGTCTGACGACAGTTCCATTAGAAGACGTTGCAGTTACTGTCATGGCTTTTACCAAACTCAAAATATTAATTCCTTCTGATATAGTAGGAAATTCACTGCAGTTAATTGTAAACCACTGCCCTGCCCTTACTCATCTTGATTTGCGAGAAAATAATTCAGGGGATACTAATTTATTAGAGCCCTCTTATGAAAAATTAATAAACTTAACATTTTTAAACTTAAGTTGGAATCACATGCGAGAGCTCTCTCCTCAAATTAGTGTTCTCACAAAGCTCACTTATCTTGACTTATCAGATAATCTTTTAAATGAACCCGATTCATTGAAGCCTCTTTCTTCGTTAACAAACTTAAGATCCTTAGACTTAAGAGAGAATTTTATAGAGAAGCTCCCCTCTCAAATAAGCGCTCTCGTTGGCCTTACGAATCTTAATCTTGGGAGGAATATATTAATGTATGTAGACCCATCATTAAGCAATGTTACTAAGTTAACAAACTTGCAAACATTAAATTTAGAGAATTCAGCCACAACAGCAAAAATAAAGTCAATAAATATTCAATTATCTTCTGATTTTAGTAAATTTCCTTCTCTTACTGAGCTTTATCTGTCATATTACGATTTTATAGGTACAAGTTCACTTGACACTATTTTAAAGTTATCAAACTTGTTAACGCTTTCGATAGTAAACTCTAATATTAACTCCTTCCCTCCTGAATTCGGCAACTTCATCAAGCTCAAAAGGCTTGATCTAAGGGGAACTGATTCAAAAGATAAACCTTCAGCCAACGTTTTTAATAAAGTATTTTATAAATTAATAGAATTAAAAGAAGTAAACATGGATAAGTCTAATCTCAAGGAAATCTACTCTCGCTTTTGCTGGTAACTTACCCTTAAATGTCTCAATGTTTTTAGTAATTATAAATAAGGGGAAGATAAATACAATCTATTCAGAAGAATTCATCCCGACGAAAATGAAAAGAAGCACCAGAGATGAACCTTTTTTAATAATACTTACAAGTAGCCGTTTTATTCATCAATGGATAAAAAGGTTGCTAAATCTATTAAAATTGCTTTAAGGAATTTGACTTTTGGTCTTGAAAAAGCTAAAAGGCATCCAATATCCATAATATTAGACAACTCATTAAAGGATTTTATGATGAAATTCCTTCGCGTACTAACGGCCATTTTATGGGTATCCCA
>MKUV01000027.1 GCA_001898725.1 Caedibacter sp. 37-49 | reverse complement strand
TGGACATTTTCGTTGGATATTTAGATGTTGCAGAACAAGATCCCATTATATACAATTTTATTGAATTTTTACTTAATTTTTTCAAAAGATAGGAGCAACCATGATATCAAAGACAACTCCAACCAATGATCTATTTCAAATAAAAGAAGATTTGGAAAGTAAAATAAATGATTGGTATATACCCTGGTAAGTTTTAAGTGTTGATATCAACCTATGAAGGCCACGGTTTTGCTGTATGGGATGATTTTTTAAGTAAAGAAGATCATCGACTTGTATGGAACTATATTCAGAGCGAAACTCTAGAATTTGTTCATCAAAAAAAATGGGTTAAAGCATTTCGATTAACTGATGGAGAGCCTTTATGGGGTCCGCCTTACCTTTCTGATCCTTATACACCAGACATAAAAAGCGTTGTATATCCTACTAAAAAAGGAATTGACCTTTTTATCTCTGAACTTAAAAAATTGGCACCTCAGTGCAAGCATATTATTGGTAAACAAGGTCAAGACTGGGCTTATTTTTTTGCTCGTGCTTATATTTATCCTAAAGGTACAGGATTATCATGGCATAGGGATAATGAAAACAGTGCACAAGGTGCTTTTGTTTATTATGCACATCAAGAATGGGACCCTCAATGGGGTGGGGAATTTTTGATCTCTTCTTATGAAACACAAAAGTTAAAATATCCTGAATCAGAACTTTATGGTGGCGAAAAGAAATACTTAGGGTCACATTTAGATAATATCTTTGAAAAAGAAGCTTTATTAAGTTCAGGTATAGGGACGTATATTATGCCTAAGCCAAATAGGCTTGTAATAATAACTTCTGGTATTATTCATTGTATTAAAAAGGTAGAAGAAGCTGCGGGAAACAAGGTCAGGGCTTCTATTACCGGTTTCTTCCAAGACCCAGCAATGCTTTTAAAAAATAATAAAAATTGATTACTTTTTTAATGCTTAAATTAATAAGGTAGTGGGGGTGATTGCGAATCTCTAAGCCTTCCCTGTTTAAATTTTTTAGTTCTTATGATTAGGTAAATTTTATTACTTTTTATTAACCTAAAGCTCCCTCCCCCATAAGCTTTTAGAACTGTATTTTTGAAGACTACGGCAGCCCCCTGCTGCCTTTGTTAATTTGAATATATAATAACTCTTTAGAACTTTACAAGTAAAAAGTTATTGATTTTATTGCATTTTATCTCAATTGTTGCGATATGAATTTAATATCTCACTTTTTACATTGGTTAATGTATCGTTAATCATTTAATAAGGTATTGTTAAGATTATATTAACTTACTATTAACCATTTATAAAAGTTCATCGTAAGATACATATCTTATACTATGCAAAAATGTGTCTATATCTTGAAGTTGATTTGAATCTTTTAAAGTAGATGGAATAATGCCGATTGTATTATTATTGAATTCCCAATGAGTAAGAAAATCAAAACCTCCCCAAAATGAGAGGTCTTTATGATCATCAATATTATCACTAATCGTGATGATATTTTTTATTAATAATTTACGACATATCCATAAAGCATTCTTTAAAATACTTTGGTAAAATTTATGTGTAAGCTCTTCAAACTTATCAGCATCATCATGAATATTACTATCTGCATCAATATGATAACCAATATCTCTGATAATTAATGCTGAATCTGTGGTTGGTTTATCAAAACTCATCAAGATATCATTGTTATTACTTGAATGAGAAAAGGTAACTTTCCCTATAAGGCCTTCATCTTCATCAATAAAAGCAAGATAGATGTCTTCTTTATGTATGAGTGCAGGATAAAATGTATCAATCAGCTCAAGGTTAAGCTCTATAGTCTCTAATAAATTATCAAAAGTATGATTATTCCAGAGTTCATGATAAAGTTCTTTGTTTTTGAAAATAACAAACATTGAAGTTTTCTACTTTATCCTTTTTCTTTTCTTATTTAATCTAGTTGGAGATGTTTCTCCTATGATCATTTCTTGAACTTGCTGAATTAATTGTTTGGATAAATCTCCTTTTTGGATCCTTGTCCCTAAATAAATTCCGATAAAGAATGAAAGTAGGATCAAAGCAAAAGAACCACTTAGCCCTATCATAACACCGATACAGAAAAAGGAGAAAATTAATAAAACGGCATTAGATTTTATAAATGTTTTTAGATTTATCATAATTTTTCTCTTGAGCATTAAATTACCCTTAGACACTGTAATTAAGGTGTAAATTTTTATTATCTAAAACCTTTTCTAATGCTGATAATATTTGATAACGATACTTTCTATTGATATAATCACGGTGAAATAAGCTTGGAGCTTTAAGATTTATTTTATCTCCTTGGTAAGAGACTATATCGATCTCTTCGAACCATTGCTTAAAGGCTAGCATCCCAACTTTTTTCATTAATTCAATTCCAGCTTTGATCCACAAAGGGTTTTTGGAAGAATTTAAATGTTTTTCTTCAATTTCAGCTTCTTGTTCAGTCGTCAGAATTGTTGCTTCTTCCTTCATTTTGCGATCATTGAGGATAAATTCACCTGCTTCAATCCTTTCATAATTCTCAGACTTAATGGCCCAAGTAAGCCAAGCTTTAAAGGCCCCCCCCTTCCCTTCTCCCATTAGGAATTTTGACGAGGCTATTTTGCGGCAATAACTACGCCAATTTTCAAGTGATCCTTTGAAAATAGTTGAATGCGAGTCATAAAGGCGAGATACTAAAGTTGAACTCAAGTACTTAATTTCACACTCCCCTACTTCTTCCATCCAAATATTTTTCATTTCTTCTGCTATTTTTTTTGCTTCAGTAAAATCATCTGATTTTTTAGTTTGAGCTTTAATTTTGGTATCAATAGAAGATGAAGTAATATTTGTAAAACTATCTTTATTCTTCCCCCCTATAGTCCCCCCATAGGAACGACAATTTGTGTCGTTACTGGAACGGATATTTGAAAGAGAACTGTTAGTACTTTTAAGGATTACCTTATCCTGAGGAATAGAAGTTTTTTGGGAGATCTTTTTAGGATTTGAAATATTTGTTATCGGTAATGTTTTTTCTTTCTGTTGATGTAACTCTGAATTACGAATAAAGAACATTTTATGAGTTTTCCGATCGTGATAGCTTGCATAAAGCTTACCCTGGAATTTATCTTTAGCCTCTCTAAAAGCCGTTTTGCTATTGTAACGGATACCTATTAAGTCGAAAATAGCATTAAAGACACGCCTTGAAATTCCAAGTTCTTCGGACCAGCTATCCCCAGCTTTATAGAGAGGGTGATTACAAGGCTCTAAGAATTTATAAAAGCCATTAGGTTTCTTAGAAAACCAATAATCTAGCTGACCTCTTAGCAGCCCCAAGTATGGTGATTTTAACCCAGGTTCCTGGGTACGGTAACGTAATATTATAAACGATTTCTTCGAGCACAACCCATTATTAGGTAAAACACTCATTTGTTTTCTCCTCATGTTGAGGTGCTACAAACAAGCATTACCCTTGACAAAATCAGTTATAAACGATAATGTCATTTCATGTTGGTGTGGTGCTATGCTTGCTTATGGGCACCTTATTATAAAATCGAGGCTCGGGGCCAACCGAGCTTCGATTATTCTAAATCCTTAAGATGACTTATTAAACTTCTTGATTTTTCTAACCTCTCTTTTTCAAGTTTTTCTCTCGCTGCTTGTAAAAACCATGCTGATCGGCTTAAAAAGCTTGCAGCACATAGTGTATCTATCTCTTCCAGCATTGATTTTGGCAGAGATAAGCTAATTTTTGTACTAATGTCTGTTTTTAGTCGTCTACTCATAAAAATCTCTTTTTAGTCATTATTAACTGTCACTAAAATGTATGTAAAGAGAATATTTTGTATTCCTTTTTCATATTATATGTGCATATAATGTACATGTTGCAATGTGTATAAGTGTGCACATGCTTATATGTACATGTACATTTTTTTAATTTAGGGATTTACTTATAATTAAGTATGTACAAATGTACACATGTACATCTGCATACATGTTTAGATGTACATAAATGGTGATAACATATAGAAATTTTATTGGAAAAAAAATGAAGAAAGTAATTACTTTAGCTACTTCTAAAGGTGGAGCAGGAAAAACTACATTAGCAAGAAGCCTTGCTTGTCATTGGTTTAACGTAGGAATAAAGGTAGGTGTAATAGATGCCGACCCTCAAGGAAGTATTATTAATAGGCATAATCCTGAGGGACCTTTGAAGGATCTCTTAATCATAGCACAGCCAGAAGAAATTGTAGATAATACAATAGCAGATATGAAGGAAAATTGTTCAATTGTATTAGTTGATACTGGAGGGTTTAGGAACAGAACGACAATTAAAGCTCTTATAGCTACCGACATTGCTTTAATTCCATTAAAACCATCAGCGGATGATGTCTCAGGAGCAATAGAAACTTACAATTTGATTAAAGAACTTAATGAAACGCCAGAAAGAGTAGATAATCCAATTAAATATAGAATGATACTTACTATGACCCAGCAAGGAACAGTTATTTCAAGGCATGTGCGTGATGAATTAAAGAGTATGGGATATTTTATGCTTGAAAGTGAACTGTACCATCGAGTTGCTTACCCCGAAGCAGCAATACAGGGGTTATCCCCTAGTTTAACAGATCCAGAAAGTCCAGCAGCAAGAGATATATCAAGAATTGTAGGCGAAATTAATAATTTATTATAATTAGTTAAAAAGGTATATGTACATGTCAATATGTATATATGTACAATTATGAAAATCAAACTAACGAAATTATTAGAGTAAAAAGTATGAGTAAAAAATTAGAATCAATTCTCCAAAAAGTTCCACCTGCTACAGTGACGTCGTTTAATAAAGAAATTCAATTTGAAGAAAAAGTATTAATTGAAGAAGAGCAGATAGTAAGATTAATAGCTCAAGTTCCCTTTAAAGTTAAAAGACGACTTAAACAGTATGTTGCTGAAAATCCAGGTGAGACAGAAAGATCAGCAATATTAAAGGGATTAAAGCTTTTAGGGATTAAAGTGGAAGATAAGTACTTACACGATCTTAGATCTACTAGAAATTAAAAAACTTTTAATATTATAATTTTCTAAGAGCTTTATGTATATATGTACACATTTATACATATACATGTGTACATATATGTATTTATGTAATTATTGTTAACAAAAATCCTAAGCCATTCGTTACATGCTCAATACTTTTTAGTAATCTTAATACAAAGAACGGAAATAGATTAAAGATTAACTGTGATAAAATACATATTACAAAAAAATGTACATATGTACATATGTACAAATAAACAAGTTGACATTTGTGTATATTATGCTGCTGAATATTATATATATTTTAATAGATGTACATATATACATATTGACATGTACATATGAATAATTTAAAATAGTAACCTATAAATGGCTAAGTTGAAAAAATTTTTTGAAGTTGCTCAAGCTTTCCTAAAATTAGGAAGTTATTAAAAGAATGATTAATTTTTTAAAGCCATCGGTATTAAGATATAAAGAGGAATGAAAAATGTCAGGTTCGGTAAATAAAGTGGTGTTGGTTGGTAACTTAGGAAAAGATCCAGAAATTCGTGTTGCTCAAGATGGTACAAAGATAGCTCAATTATCTGTTGCCACATCTGACTCTTGGAAAGATAAGCTGACAGGAGAACGTAAAGAAAAAACAGAATGGCATAGAGTTGTCGTATTTAATCCTAATATTGCTGATGTTTGTGAAAAATATCTGCGTAAAGGCGCTAAAGTCTATTTAGAAGGACAGCTGCAAACTCGTAAATGGACAGATCAAGCTGGACAAGAAAAGTATACAACTGAAATTGTATTACCTAAATTCAAGGGTGAGCTAACAATGTTAGATGGTCGCTCAGAAGGAGAGGGGAGTACACCAACTATGGGCTATATGAGTCATATAACTCCAGATAATTCTTCTTCAAACAATGTAAGCGATTTACCGTTCTAAAAAATTAATTATAAAAAGTTATTGAGTAGGGGTAGAGGTTAAGAAACTAACCTCACCCTTAATTGATAGCTTAAGCTGTTATTTATTAACAGCATCCTTTAGCTCTTTGCTTGGCTTAAAGGCTGGAATTTTACTTGCAGCAATTTTAATTTCTGCACCTGTTCTTGGGTTTCTACCTACGCGAGCGGCTCTACCATTTACTTTAAAGCTTCCAAAACCTGTTAGGCGAACTTCTTCACCTTTACGAAGTACTTCTTTAATTGAATCAAAAACGCCATTAAGAGCCTGCTCAGAAGCTTGCTTTGTTGTTCCAGTTACTTTTGCAATTTCACTAATTAATTCAGATTTATTCATTTATTGTTCCTTTCATTTAACACTTGAGACCTTACCACAGCGAACTGTTGAGGAAAATCATTGAATGTATGAGGTGATGAAAAGTGTCGGAAAACATTGGATTAACAACATCCTACTATGTTCTACAATTTTGAATTGAGTAGCTATGCAAATTACTAGTAGAGGATGTCCGATAATTATTGTCGGATTATTAACCATAAGCAATATGTTCATTATAGGGTTAATCGGACACTTTTTGATATCTAAGAAAGTATATAGACTAAAGCTAGTTATAACCATATGATATTATCTTCTAAAGTTGACATTCTGCTAAATTAAATTAAAAATAGCTATTAGTATAAAAGCACTAGAGGAGGGGGAAATGCTTAATAACCTTATTTTTAAAGGAAATATGGTCAAAAATTTATCAGTAATATTTGTATCTTTAGTTTATGCTTCTTTTGCTTATGCTAGTAATTTTTCGCTTTATGATACAGAGCTTAACAAACTAGATTTAAAGAAAACCGTTCGAGTACTTGCTATTGATGGAGGAGGGATTAGAGGTATCATCCCTGCAACTATTCTTGCGAATCTAGAAGAAAAACTCAGCGCAGAATTTAATAGGAAAATTCATATTTGCGATTGTTTTGATATTATTGCTGGTACGTCCACAGGAGGCATCATTGCTCTAGCTCTTAATGTTCCAAGTGAAGAAAATCGTAAACTTCCTAAATATGAAGCTAAAGAAATAGCACAACTTTATGAAAAAGAAAGAGATAAGATATTTCCTAAAAAGTGGGGTTTCGTAGGTTCTTTGCTAGATTCTATAAAAAACACGCTTGATCCAAAATATCCTTCTCAAGGTATTGAAGAAGTACTTCAAAAATATTTTAAGGGGCATAAGCTCCAAGAAGCGCTTACGCGCACATTAGTTATGGCTTATAATTTACATCAAAATAAGCATACTTTATTAGACAGTAAAGAAGCAAAGAACAATAAATCTGAAGACTTTTTGATGAGAGATGCTGCACGAGCAACATCTGCAGCGCCGACTTATCTAAGCGCGGCGAATATTAAAGGTATGGATGAATTTGAGCATAGCTTTATTGATGGAGGAATTACAGCAAATAATCCCACGTGGAAAGCATTTGAAGTAGCTTTAAAAGATTACCCAGATATGGAGCAATACTTTGTTGTTTCTTTAGGTACGGGGAAAGCAGAGTCTCCCAATCTCCATGCTCAATTAGCTAAAGGAGGCCAATTTAATTGGGCTCGCTATGTAGCGCCTATGATGATGGATAGTGCAAGTCATCTTGTACATGAAGCTATGCAAAAATATGCGAAAGTATCACCTAAAAAGGTTTTTTACAGTCGTTTACAGACAAGACTACCTCTCGAAGCTACAGAAATGGATAATACTGATCATCTCAATATTAAAACGCTACTTAACAAAGCACGTGAAACCACTGAATCAACCAAATACAATAAGGTATTTGAATTTTTATCTTATTATTTTGAGCGTGCAGAAGGGTATTCTAGAAGGCAAAATAATAACATTCCTCGTGCACTGCCATTTAATCAAGGGATGGCGTTAAGCTTAAACGGGATAAATCAATATGCAGAAATACCTGAAATATTAGACACACCTTTTGCTGTAGGTAAAGGTGCTTTTACGGTGGAAGCTTGGTTTAAAACCGCTTCTTTAAGCGATGTTAAATGTATTTTTAGGTTTGGGCAGGCATCACCTCATAGTGATGCTACAGTAGCACTTCAATATGGTAAAATTATATTTGGTTGTTATAGTATTGGTTGGTCTGGATGTTCAGGAAACTTATTGCTTTCTGATGATAAATGGCATCATATTGCTTATACGCGAGATGGAAATATTCAAACTGTATATCTTGATGGCATTGAAGCAGGACAAGATAATAAGTATGATCCTGACATAAAAAGTGGCTATCTGCGAATTGGTTATAATACTCCAGGATCAAGTCCAGAGGATGCTTATTTCCCTGGTCATATAAAAAATGTCAGATTCTGGAATATTGCTCGTAATCTTTCTGAAAAACAAAATAATTTTGATGCAAATAACTTAACTCTTTCTAACGATTTGATCGCTTACTGGAGCTTTAATGAAGAAGACAAGGATAAGGCTCATAATTTAGTAACTGATAAATATCATCTAAACTTAATTAATGCACCTGCCCGCGTAAAGCTATGAGTTATTATATAGGTGGATAAATATGATAATCTTAAAATATATCTAAGAATCTTAGGGCAGCACTTCTTTTGATTAAAGAAGTAAAAGATAGTGGCTTATTAAAACTTTCTTTACTGAAAGCTATTAATTGAAAGGAGAATTGATGCCTAAGAGATTGCTTGGCAACAATTCTCAATTTGAAGTTTAGGAACCCTTAAGAATTCCTGAGTCCTCGGTTTATAGCCTTACCTGCCATAAGAAGATCATAAGCTCCAATAGGGGTGCCTACTTCCTTAAGGTATTTTCTAAGATCTGCTGTATATTTTGCATCTTAAGCATTACACTCTGTCATTTCTATTTTATTTATTAAGCTTTTCCAAACTGTATCAATCTTTCTTATAATAACAGGATTTTTAAAGACCACTTCTAAGAAAACAATCTATCAGCTGAGCTCGGGATGATAAACCAGCTTTATCTTTTACGCGAATAAGATGAGCATCAACAGTTTTAGGTGAAAGTAAAAGATCATTTGCAATTTCTTTCATACATTTACCTTGAGCTAACTTTGAAAGGCATTCCTTTTGTCTTTGAGTTATTGCAATATTACCTCTAGGACTTATTATATAATAATGTTTTAAGCTTTTAGAATACGGTTTAAACAGCGATCCAGTATCAATTGATAAAATATTTTCATTATTGTTTAATGTAGAACAATGAATACGACCTTGTTTTTCTAATTTATCAATAATATCTGCAGCAATTTTAGAAAAATGTATTCCAAATGATTTTAAATAGCCGAAGTATTTTGAAAAAAGTAATACACTATGTATATTTTCTTGAGGTGCTGAAAATCCAAAATTCTCTAAATAGTCTTTACGGTTGGCTATTATATTAAACGAGTAATAAACCTTTTGCTCATTAACAATAAAGTTGATATTTGAGGGTGAAAAATTATTCAAGACGGTAAAGGGAGTATAAATTATTTTGCTTTCTTCTGAAGGCCAATATTTGGGATGGAAAGCTTTTTCATTCCAAAAATTAAAATGATTATTATCAAGCATAAATTCAAACCAATTCTCGTTTATACCTAGATCAATAAATGATCCATTTGAATAGAATCGAGTATACCAAAAATGATTAAAATTATATTGATTTAAGAAAGGCAAACATATCTGTTTTACAGCTTTCATGTAAGGGAGGTAAATTCCAAGGATGGTATCTTTATCCATAATAGCACTCCTTTATACCTTTTATAGTAAAGTATATATGTTTACTAATATATTTAATAGATAAGAATAGTAATAATACTATTAAAAATATATGATTATTGTCGTGTTCTACTAATTAGGATATTTCATGTAAGAAATTTTCCCTACATCATTTTGTCTAATATTCTTTATTCATTATTTTATTTAGATTTGGAATATAGCTTCATTTTTCTAAAAAACAATACATGAAGCTAAAGCACAAATATATTTCTGTGTTTTCTAAACAAAATATACGAATTAAAAGAAAAGGAGATAGAAAATGGAAAAATACAAATACTCAAAACTATTGTACATTTTTTTTGCTTATTTCTTACAGGGAAACAATTAATGGCTGACCCCCCAGAGGATCATGAACAAAATTGTACTATTCCTTCAAAACCAAGTCATCCTGTACAAGAATGGCAAACACAGAGCGCTCAAAGTTCTACTAAAAATGTTAGAAAAAGTACAAGGGATTACTTTAAAAAGAGCTATCCTGAACTTGAAAATGTCGCCACTTAAAATCACTCATCCAATAATTCCTTATTTTTTCAGAATTTGGATGAATCCTTCTCTTTTTGCAACAGTGCCGAATTTAAAGATCAAACTAAGACCATTTCAAATTATGTAAATCTTTTATAATTTTTTCCTTTTGAGTTTCATGTTGTTGTTTAAAATGTTTCAAAAATTATTCACATATAATTGTAGTGATAATTGATGTACTTATATCTAATATAAAAGGTGCAGAAACATGTTATTAACATATTTTGAATAATCATTATTATATTTATAATATTGTGGATTGAAAGCTTTGTTAAAAAATAAACTAAAGAAGATTTTTTCAAAAACGATGAAAAAGCCACCTTTTCAAGTATTTCATCAATATTATGCTATTCAAGAACAATGGGATCCTGTTGAGAATATACAGCCATTTCCTGATGATCCCGTTAAGAATAAAGATGTTGTCGGTAGATGGAAGTGTGAAAAAGGTCATTTTTGGTATGAGACTATAGAAAATAGGGCCCATTATAGAATTTGTCATGCATGTCATACTCCAGGAAGAGTAACAGAAAATTATAATTTAGAGTACTTAAGGCCAGATATTATTAAAGAATGGCATCCAACCAAAAATAAGGGGATTACACCTGATGAAGTAAC
>MKUV01000026.1 GCA_001898725.1 Caedibacter sp. 37-49 | reverse complement strand
TACTTTTTGTAAATTTTCAGACTCTTTTTTATTAGCTCTTCAGCCTTTTGATAGTTTCCTAATTCTCTGTAAACAGCTCCTAGATGAGCCATAATAACGTAAATACGTACTTGATTATTAGGAAAAGCTTTTAAATATTGTTCTAGGCTTTCTTCCAAAAAATCTTTAGATTTTTCATAATTTCCTAGTTCTCGATGAACTATACCAAGCAGAGATAATGCCCACCTTATTCTATTGTGATCTGAAGGAAGATGTTTTTTATAAAGATTTAGACTTTGTTCTAATAGATTTTTAGATTCTTCATAATTCCCCATTTCTCTATTAACAAGGGCTAAATGTGCTAAAATCCAAGCTAACTTAGTGTGAGATTGAGGAGCATATTTTTGATAAACTTTAAGGCTATTTTCAAGTAGTTCTTTGGTTTTTTCAAAATTCCCTAAATCTCTATATACATTGGCTAAATAACCATTAGTTTTTGCAAGAGAAATAGGATTTCTATTTATAGTTTTATTGAGTTCAATAATGTTATTTTCAAGTAATTTTTTAGCTCTACTATAATACCCTAAATAGAAATACATTCCTCCTAATTCTCCACTTAGAGAATATATTATGTTATTGGGTAGTAGATTTTTATGACTTAAAAATTTTTCATAATGTGGAATTAGAATCTTCATTTTAGAAAAGTCATCTTCATCGATTGTTCTATTAATATAATTTTCCAAAATATAAGAAATTTGATTTAAATATTGCTTATACGTTGTAAGAGAAAATGTTTTGGTCAGATATGCTAAAATTACATCTTGCGTATAACGATGTATTGAAAAAGTTTGCCGAGAATCAATGATTGATTCATTAGTAATCAGAGAAAATTTTTTGAGATAATATAAAAATGCATCAACAACGGTTCTATTTTTATGATTAGTTAAAATATCTATTGGAATGTTTTGAGAATCTAATAAACTTATCAATAGTAAAGGTTCGTTAAAATTCTTAGATGTTGTTATCAAATAATTTAATGATAAAATAATTATAGCACAGCGGGTTTTCTTATAACTCGTTTTCTCGTTTAATAAATTAGTTTGCAAATTTTCGAAATCGTCTTGTAATGAATTTACGTTTTGTAAATAATCTTCATAAGAACTATTTGTCCCTTTAATATAATAAGCTGCTATTGAGATATCTAAAGGAAATGGAGGGATATTTTCTAAGAAATTTTTAATCTTCTCTTGCTGATCAACGATTAAAGGCTTAGAAATTATTTTAGTAAAAAGTTCTAATTTTTCATTAGGACTTAATTCTTTAACATCCATTACAGAAGATATAAAATTATTATCCCTGAAATTGCTATCGGTAGTTGTTATTATAACCTTACCATTTTTCCAAAAATCAGATTTATAGGGGAAACATTTATGGATATCATTGAATTTGCTTACATTATCATAAATTAGAAGCCAAGAAGAAAAGGTTTTTAATTTTTCTTTGATAAATGAAAATAATGCATTTTGCTTTTCCTCTAAATCTTTAATATCTAAAACTTCTTTAAGTTTTTGTTTCTCAATTTCAGACGTTGTAATAGCATGTGCTAATTTTTCAAAAGAGACTAAAAGAGTGCTCTTGGTTTCAGCATTGATTTCCCAAACTACTGGTATATTTTGTGAGTAGGCATATTGACGAGCAAGAATTGTTTTACCCGCGCCTCCAGGTCCTATAAGAGCAATTGTCTGAAGACCATCATTTGCGATTAACTGCTTGTTCATTTTTTCTATTAATTCTGGACGCTTAAGAAGTATTTT
>MKUV01000025.1 GCA_001898725.1 Caedibacter sp. 37-49 | reverse complement strand
ATATCCTTTTGCTGAATTTCTGTAGCTTGCTGAGTAACTGTAGTATTCAACCCTGTAATCTGAATATCCTTTTGCTGAATTTCTGTAGCTTGCTGAGTAACTGTAGTATTTAATCCTGCAATTTGAGTATCCTTTTGATCGATAGTCTGAGTTAACACAGCAATTTGGGCGTTTCTTTGTGTAAGCGTTTGATTGAGGTTATTTACGCCTTCGATAAAATTTTGTGGATTCTGAAGGGCAACATTTGTAGTTACTAGAGCGTCATGAATGTTAGAAGAGGCAGGATTAATTTTATTTTTGACATATACCATTTTTTCTATAAAGGTTTGTCCTGGTACCGACCCCATTAAGGCTACCATATCAGGTGTAATGCCAGGACCATTAGAGAGCGCCTCTTCCATATCCATATACTTTTTTATAAAAGCATCCCCTGAACTTTTTTCTTCTTTAATTTCTTTTCCTAAGAATGCAAGACCTCTAGATGAAAAATTACGGCGTCCTACCCCTGTTGCATCATCATCAGTTGCATAAGATGGACTATATAAAATCAGGCTAGCTAGCAATAGACTCGCTCTTTTTAAATACGCTACGTCCATAACTATCTCCCCCTTTAGTTGACGCTGTCACACGAATATTGTTGCTAGTGACTTTAATGATATAACAAATTTTTTCAATCTTAAATTTTGTTTTGCTTATCGCCATAAAATTTATATTCAAGTATTTATGCAACTTCTTTGAAACTGTAATTAAAGATGGTAAAGGTTACTAAGCCGTTTGAAATTGAGATCAACGAGATTGCTTATTTAAACTAAAATAATATCCAAATATTAAATATTTCTTCTTGTGGTGCTGTTTAACTTATAGAATCTTCTTATATATTTTATAAGATAAAATTAATAATGTCCTCTTTAAGAGCATAACTACTAAACAATCGGAATATATTGATAGGCAGAATTTACTTTTGAATTTACCTTACTGGTATGCTAGCTTCAAAGTCATTTGTTAGCCTACTAAGTATAAGGGGGAGTATATTTATGGTTTATTCTAAAGTTTTAAGTGCCTTGCTTGTGATCAATTTTTTATTGTTTCCAGCTACGGCAACAAACATCGTTGAAGATCATAAAAACGTTAAACAAAGAATAAGCCCCTTAAATAAAGATGAAAGCATTGCTGAAGAACCCACGTCGTTTTTTAGCTCTCTTTTAAATGCAATGTCTCAACTGTTTTCATTAACGCATTCAAATAAAGATGACCAAGAACCAATTGATGTTTCATGGTATGCATTTCCTCAAGGAAAAAAAGCCCCTGATTGGCAACATTTATGGAGCAAGGGCACAGCTCATATTGTTGAGCGTAATTATGATCACTTAGTAGATATCCTTTATTATCTTGATGCAAAATTAAAAGATCCGAACACTTCGGCTGAATTTTGGCATTGTATTTATTCTCATAAAAAACTTATTTCTGAAGCACTTTATCAAATGCAAAATATTGAGGTTAATCAATCAAATATTGAGCAGTTTAAGAATACTGTTATTAATTTTTATAATGTCCTTAATGAAGGGAATCTTCCCGACCTTATTAAAAAAGATTATCAATTCTATAAAAAGAAATTAGCACAACTACCTCAGTTAGAAGCTACAGAAGACAACAACGAGTATGAAGCTCACCAAGAAAATATTCCTTTACAAGGTCTTTATGAAAAGCCCTCTCAACATACTATTTTTCAAGAAGGGATTTTGTTAGCAAGATGCCTTGAATCTATCGGCTCTCTTGAGCGACGTCAAAATAAATTAGGGCTGCTTCAAGGATATATTAAGCAACTTTATAGAGAATTGGACGGGGGTAAACTTCATGAAATTTCTATAAGAACTTTAAAGCGCCTCGGAATTGATGTCCAAATACCTCGTAAGGTTGATTGGAGTCGTGCCTACAAAGGGATAGGCTTTATTTGTCTTCTGGGAGCTGCGGGTACCATCTCTACAGCTGCTGCCCAACGTCCACAATTTCTAGAAGATGCATGCAGTGGATCTTTCGAGGAATGTAACACAGCGCTTGCACTCATAGATTGCTGCGGCTATAGCACTGAAATTAATACAATTTTAAGTACGGGATACCTTAATAATGCTCTGACTTTTAATTTAGTTAATCAAGATAAAGCAGTAAGCATTGATGATGCTATCAGTATTGTTATGAAACCAATAAATAAAACTTATGGTTATTATAGTGAAATTGCAAGCTTTGATATCCTTCCAAGTGGTGATTTTACAAGAGAAATAATCACTATTACTCAACCTTATGCAGGTTTAAGCATTACCCCCATCTCAGCTACTCAATATAATCAAACAACTTACGATCTTTATGGAATTGGAAATCGAACAAACATTGTAAATACATTAATGACAGGTTCTTCAAAACCTTTTTTCTTTGGTCAAAACTTGAATGCAGAAAATTGGCTATTTACAATCACAGATGCTGGAAAAAATTTTGGCCTTGTAAGTTACGTTGTAAGGCCAAATAGTTCAAAACCTTATGCCTTGTGGACACGACTTATAACGAATACGACTGCCGCTAATAGAGTCATCCCTGGAAACCTACCAACCACCCCAATCACTTCAATTAAGCCCTCTTCAGCAACGGCAAGAGATAATTATACTATTGATGACTTGATTGGCTCCTTATACTCAGGCTATGTTGACGGACCTTCTGGAGGAAACAGTAGAACAATCCAACAGTTTGCTGCCGATAATAACCTTATTCCTAATGGGTTAGTTGAGTGTTTCCAAAAGATTTGGCTTGATGGTTTAGCATGTGCTCAATACATGGGAAATGGATATACGCGCTTTACAACTTTCTTTCCTGAACAAAGGTCAAGTTTTACTTTTGTTAGTAAAAACACAGTTGATGGACCAACTGTTAATAATGTTATGTATCAACAATTAAATTCTAGTTCCATACGAGTATTAAACGCTTCATACCAGTGGAATCCTACTTTAGGGGTACCTGATAACACTGAAATTATTCAATCAGGTAGTATTACTAATATTTTAGGTTCCTTAAGCCAAAGTGTTGTCCAAAAGTTTGCAGAATTTTACTTACCAAACTCAACAGCAGCTATTGTTTTACAAGTTTCTCAAAGTGAAAGTGGCAGCCCAGTCAATTATTATGCCATCTTAGGGCCAGAGATTATTACAGCAACTACGCCCCCATCTTCTGGACCAACAACGAGCAGTCCCACAAGCTCATCCTCGCCTACAGATAGAAATGAACCAACACAATCACCTTCTAACTCTGGTGGATTAAGTGATGAGGCCAAGATAGGTATAGGTGTTGGAGCAGGGGTTGTAGGCTTGGGAGTAATCGCAACAGGTGTTGGTTTTAAGATCTACAAGGATAAGCAAAAGAAATTTAAGGCAAACAATTTTGCACATAATGATGACGTAGAGATGAATGGAGGAAAGCGTACTCAATCAGTTGCTTCTCCTATTACAAGGGAGGCTTTCACAGCTGTTCAAGGTCAAGGGCTAAAGGATGCTAGAATTAGAGTTGTTGGCAACATGTATGGTCGTGAATATGGTCTTTACTTTAAGGTCGATTCTGCCGAAGCTGAAGAAATTTCTCAACAAACAGGCCTCAAAATTGACTTTTCTGAGAACCAAGACGAATTTGATCTTATCTTAGGAGCAGGCCAATTTGGCCAAGTCAGAGTTGCTCGAGAAGAAGGAACACATGCGCGTCTTTTTAGAGCTATTAAGATTGTGGCTGGAGAGCAAAATGTGAAAGCATCTCTTCGTGAAGGCACTTTACAAGCAAGGCTTAATGGAAAAGATAATGTCCTTCCTCTCCTTGAGTATCTCCACTACCGCCCGACAGTTGAATCAAAAAGAGAGATTACACAACTTCTTAAAATGACCTTTGGCTCAACGGTTGTTC
Source organism: Caedibacter sp. 37-49 (assembly GCA_001898725.1). Lineage (GTDB taxonomy): Bacteria > Pseudomonadota > Alphaproteobacteria > Caedimonadales > Caedimonadaceae > Paracaedimonas. The sequence goes on along the minus strand of MKUV01000025.1, from coordinate 11,234 downwards.
AGGGTCAGGATATGACGACCCAAGATCTCTTACTTCAAATAACCCCACTGGCAGCTTTTGGCAATGGCTGGACCTTTCAAGATAAGCTTGCTCAGGTAAAAGATATTAAGCTTAAGAATAAGCTTCTCAATTATATCGCTTACTCCATGCTTACAGGATTGAGAAATATGCATGATGATGGAGTTTCTCACTTAGATGTAAAGCCCACTAACTTCCTCATCCATACAGATGGAACAGTTTATATCAGTGACTTTGGTTGTGCCCAACAGAAGGACAAGCTAAAAGGGGGGATTGGGGACTTTAGCTACTTCTCACCAGAAAGGCTTGCTCACATCCGCTTTCTAGAGCAACAACAAGGCAGAGCTTATCAAGTAAAAGAAACTGCTCCTCTTTTCTCTGGTAAAGCAGCTGATGCTTGGGCAGCAGGAATAACGCTCTTAGAAATTGCTAATAATGCTTATCCTTTTGATTGTAGGGTTGGTGTTGTTGATATGCTCAACAGTTGGGATAAAAACTATTATGCTAAGGCACTCACTGAAGCTTTTGCTCAAGCAAAGCAAGTGACCATCCTTCCTATCTTACAAAGATTGCTTGCTATTGAACCTCAAGATCGGTGGAGTACAACCCAAGCTCAAGGAGAAATTGCAAAGAGCCTCAGTCAAGAGTCTCCATCAACCCTTTTCCATAGCTTTGATGATGATCTTTTTGAAAGTGAGAATCTAACTCCTCGTGGAGCTGTGAACAATAATAACCTTTATGCAAAGAAAGAAGGGATCTATTCTTCAAAAAGTGATAAGGTTTCGACCTCTCAGTATTATGGAACTCAGCTTTCATCTTACCACCTTATGCAACAAGCATATGATGAAGAAACACCTCTTTTAGATTATGCAAATAACAACAATAGCCGTCCTCAGTTTGTACCCATGTACAATAATAAGTAAAAAGCTCCTTACCCTACAGAAGATTACCAACTGCTGTAGGGTAAGCTTGTTCGCTGAAGTATTTTGTTAGGGCTGAAAGCGTTGTATTGTTCATGGTATAAAGAGAATGAGTTTTAATTATAAGGTACAAATCTATAACTTATTTCTCTCTTTCAGCTGTCTATATTCTCATAGAAACCATTTGCTTAATAAACTTTAAAAAAATATAGTTTATTTAATGAGCTCTTAATATGAGGTACTGCTCTTCAAGAATAGTACCTCATATTTTCTAAGAATTAGATAGTTGGTGTGCAGCAAATTCAGGATCATAAAGTACAAGTGCTTTAGAGTTATCTATTTTAGGTTCACCTTGCCACCAGTTAGAAACATAATTCCAGCCTGACTTTATGCCACTTCCGGCAGCTTTAGCACCACCTATACCAGCATACTTAAATCATAAAGGCCATAGCCTAAGGAAGTAGTTGCCTTGTACGCATAGCTTAATGTTGTAGGGATATTGATAAGACCATTGTAAATATCATTTTTAGCTTCCTTAAGATCTTGATAAGCTTGCTTGCGAGCATTATTTGCAGCCTTATCATCTTCTGCTACCAGGCTATTATAAGCATTTACGACTGCAGAAGTACCTTTAATAACGCTGCTACTAATCATTCCTATATCATAAGCAATACTGCCTATAGCAAAAGCCGTGTTTTTACTTGCATCCCAAAGATTATAGGCCCCATCAACAGCGCAGCCGTACATACTACGAACCTTATAAAGGGAAGCATTATCTTCAATAATATCATTATTCGCAAAACTGCTGGTAGTAGAGCATCCAATTGTTAATGTAAGAGCAAGAAATCTTACAAGGTTTGAAACTTTAGCCATATTAATCTCCTATTCAAATATTGCTTATACTTTATATATGGTGACATTAAGACAATATTCAAGTGCTACTTATGCAAATGTAGTATGAAATTAATGCATAACGATTTTATAAGAGAAGGGGAGGGTCGGCACATTAATGATAAGAAGATTAATGCATTAGAACAGTCATGTCGCGAAAGTTATACAGCTTGTTGAAAAGTCAATTTTATTGAAGAAGAATCGGCTATGCTATTAATGATCGACATTTTAATAAAATATGGTATAAATTTTTTTTACTATTGTCATAATTTTTAGAGATTCTTAAATGATTAAAAGCTTCTTAGGGTTGAGTTTACTTATTTTCTCAACATGCAATGGCACTATGGTTGAAACTATTCAAGATGAAAATAAAGAGAATGTTGCACCTCATTCTCATAGACACCACTGTACAAAACCTCAAGAAAATCTTGAAACCTCTATACTAAATTTAATTCGAACCATTACTCAAGCACACAAAGAAGCTGATATTACTCTTCTTAAAAAAGCCAATTCGATTTTTGTAAATCTTGATTACCCCGATCAAGCATGGAATGAGATTGTTAAGAAGGAAAATATTACTAAATGGCATTTTCAGAAATCAACAAAAGATATTGTTGGAGGATGGTTATTTTTCCCAAAAGATACCAATGATTTATGGGACAACCTTTATACAAAAAAAAGATTAGAGAGAATCGACTACATTTGGTCTTTTGCTATAGCTGCAAAATATCGTCATGCGCTTGCTGAGTATTATCTAGCGCACACATTAGATCAAATCTGGTGGCGTTATCATGGAGATCGTGATAATAAGCCAGATTTTTATAAATCTTTATACAGAAGGGCTTTTGAGGGTTTTAAAGAACAATCCTCTCATCCAGATGTACTATTTATTCGCGCTTATGATCTTTCTGACTGCCCATATTATGCTGTTTTTAACAAATATTCCTCTTACGAGGAGGCTAGAGACCTATTTCGTCAAATGAATACACCTCGAGGCGAATATTACGCTCTAAAATTAGAAATAGATCATCCAAAAATTTTAACTTCAGATTTTATTCCTAGCGAACAGTATATTGAGGCAAATAGAAAAGACTTAATACAGAAACTTATAAAAATTGGTCAGAACAATTATGGACCAGCATATGTTTTAGCTTATGGTCTTGATGAAGATCCAGAAGACAAGGAATATCATCATTTAGAGAATGCAATTAGGGCGGGAGATAATACGGCTTATATTTCCCTAGCTCGTTGGTACAATGAAGAAAATGCTAATAAAGCTAAAAAATATTATAATAAAGCTATAAAATATGGCATTAATGAAGCTTATGTTATTCAAGGGAAAGAGCTCGTAGGCGATATTGATTATAGTGAAGAAAAACTTGATAATCTCTATCAGCAGTTAGTAGAACAAAAGCTATCAAAACAAGAATTTGAAGATATAATTCAGAAAGCTTTTACTTTCTTCAATCAAGCTGGAGAGAATAAAGATCTTCTTGGATACTATTGTTACGCTCGTTTATGTTTTTACCTTTATAAGAAGGACAAACATAGAATGGAAGAAAAAGAGCTTAAGGATTTATATATAACTCCTTATTTCAATGCTCTAATTCAAGGGATTAGACTTGGCTCAGCAGAGTGCTATCATAAGCTCAAAGAATCTTTTCCTAGTACAGTAAAAGAAGTCATTAACAAGTATGGGGCTCCCCCTCAAGAAGACTTATGGATCGCTTTAGATACTTACAAGTAGTGTACCCAAAGTTTATCTTACTTTTTCCCTTTGGCTCATTTCTTTTTTAGTTTGGTTTTGGGTGCATCTTTTTTTAATGGCGTGGCCTCTTCTTTTCGAACAGATGGAATGTTCTTTGGAAGTTTCAAATTAGATGTCTCGTTTTCTAAATTTTCATTAATATTAAAATTTAACTTTCTTGAGGAATTTTCTTTTTGAGGTGTGGCTATGGCTATTACTTCATCTAAATTTTGATTTACTTCTACAAAGGTTACCGCATCATTAGTTTCATCTAAAGGTAAGTTTATAAATTCAATATTTTGTTGCTTTTGTGTTTTTATTTTAAAAGAATTTTTAGTAAATATTGCTTCCAAATTACCGCTGCTAAGTGTTGAAAATATACTTCGGTTCGTTTCGTAAATCTTGTAAGAACCTTTTTCTTCTGCTACCAGAATTTCATGTTTCTGAGAAACAAATTTCAATTCAGTAGAAGATTTAAAATTTTCATATGCTTCTGATGATGGATGACCGTATAAGAGCCCATTACTAACAAAAATACACTCTGGGTTTACCGCCTTAATCCATTTCTGCTCATTAGAACCATGTGTAGATGAACCATGATGACTCGCGATCAGCAAATTAGATTTTAAAAATTCTGAAGTATATGAGTCTATAATACAATCTGTTGTGATCCTTGTAGCATCTCCTGTTAAAATTGCAGACATACTTCCATAAATTATTTTGAGGACGAGGCTGTCAGAATTACTGTCTGCTATATCAGACAATCGAATAACACTTTTTTTCCTTTTTTCATATGTTGGATTTGCTCCCAAGCAATATACCCTAAGACCGCGTGGAAATTCAAAGGCTTCGCCGAACATTGAGGGTCTATCAGGCTCATCATATGTATAGGCAACATTCTCGTATTTACCATTCGAGATATCTTCTAAAGCATTTACTTCGATAGGCTCTTTAGAAATAGCAGGAAAATATATTCTTGTATCTTTAGATAATCTCCTCAGAAAATCTAACCACGTTTCCCGTTTATCTTCATTTACTTTATTTTCATTAATATTGTTATCTTCCAGAGGAAAATAATCTTTGGGAACGCCACCAAAAATTAAGTTGCTGACAGTACACTTTATATCGCCTATTTTAGAAAATAATTTTGTAAGCCATCCATAGTGATCATAATCAGGGTGCGTAAGTACAACAGTCTTTATATTTAGTGATGGCTTTGGAGGATTCTTCCGAGGCCTACCTCTTTTAGGTTTTTCTTGTACCTCATTTTTAAGCTCTTTCCTTAAGTCTTCAATAAATGACATAATCTTGATAGGATTACTCTTTGCTTCTTCAATATCATAGTCTTCTAAATCCGGACTTTTCATGATTGTTTGAGGAACTATCTGTGGTCTAATTCTTAAAGGCGTCTGAAAATTTTCTTTTTCTTCTTGTTTTTCCTTTTGATATTTCCACTCCCGAGCGTAAGAACTAGATCCTATATCAACCATCATATATTCTGAAGGCTTGTCTTTTTCTTCAGCAGGAACTTTTAAAATAATGAGATTACCTTGTCCTACATTATATACTTTCAGCGTAATCTCTTGTTCAAGCGCAGTACTTGCGTTTAAAGCGCTAGCATAAAATATTATAAACAAATTAAATAGGTAAGAAATTAGCTTAAGTTGTCTAAATAATGTTTTCATAAGTTACCTTTATAAAGAATAAACACTCATAAGACCTATATGTCATATAAGAATTATTTTATAGTTTCCAAGAGCTCAAGATACACTTTAGTTAATTTTTTCATATCAAACGTCAAGCATGATTCCCGATTGAGCCACAAACAAGTTTGCCAGTTTCTTTAAAAAATTTCATACATATTAATATTCTTTCAAATGATTAAACAGCTCTTTCAATAAAGGAACAAATAGCAAACTCTAATTCTTCGTAAGAAGTAACATCTTTTGGAAAAGAGCGTGAAACCGTAATCATTTTTTTGGAATCTGATTCTTCTTCCAGTTCATAAGAGATTCTTCCATTAAGTTCGGTTACAATTCGCTCTCCCACAACACTCATTTTTTGACGTATCCATTTAGGAGGCGCTTCCTTAAGCTTAAGGGCTGTATTAATTCCTTGAGCAAGAAGATACTTTGTATGATTACGCCCAATGCCCCAAATCTCACTGACGGGGAGACGACTTAAAAAAGTATTAATCTCTTTTTCATGAAGAAGAACAAATACCCCTTCAGATTTTTTTGCAAAATGGTTCGCAACTTTAGCGAGCGTTTTAGTTGAAGAAACACCAATTGAAATTGGGGTCCCTAAATATTGCCTTACTTGATCTTTGAGATACTGACAAAAGGGAATAAGTCCTTCTTCAGGAACATCTGTTAAATCAAGGAAAGCTTCATCAATTGAGTAGACTTCTATCATAGGAATTTGAGATTTTAGTAAAGCCATAATCCGATTAGAGAAATCTTGATAAAGTGTGTAGTTTGAAGAAAAGATAGCAATATTGAACTTTTGAGCAATTTCTTTAAACTTAAAATAAGGCTCACCCATTTTAATCCCTAAGTTTTTAGCTTCGTTGGACCTTGCAATGGCACACCCATCATTATTACTTAAGACAACGACAGGTTTATTCTGTAAATCAGGTCTAAACACACGTTCGCAAGAGACATAAAAGTTATTGATATCTATAAGAGCTATCTTTCGCATTAGAGGGAATGAATAGCTGCTGTAACAACACCCCATATTTGGATTTCATCATCAGGAGTTAAGAAAAATGGTTCATTATAATTCTCATCTGTTTTAAGTATTATTTTCTGGCCATGTTTCTCAAAACGTCTGACACAAAGCTCTCCTGCTATGTGAGCAATGACAATACATCCTGAATGAGGTTTTAGACTTCGATCTACAATGAGAAGATCACTTGCTAAAATACCTGATTCCTTTAAAGAATCATTTGTAGCATGCATAAAAAAGGTTGAGATAGGATTTGGGATTAAATGCTCGTTAAGGTCTAAGGATTTTTCTTTATAATCAAGCGCAGGAGAGGGGAAACCTGCTGTAACTTGCATAAAATAAAATGGTAAAGGGTGGTAAGAAGGAAGTGAATTAGAGGCTAAGGGTAAAGGGTTCATTTTAATTTTCTCGGTTAGTTTTTACCCTCCTTTGTTATAGGCATAAATGATAAGAGTTCAAATATCAAATAATATTATTGCATAGGGGGTATGAAATTAAATGAGGTATATCTAATTATCATTTAAATACATATAGTTTTTGGGATGAAAAAAATTATCAAATAGACTTAATACAATTTAGATCATTGTTCCTAAGCGTATTCACATACTGGCTTACCAGCATAAAGGATATTTTTTCGCCTATGTTTAATATAAATGAAAAAATGTAGCTTAATCCCAAGCCTAGGTAAGTTTTTTAGTGAGGGCCAAGAGACAATCTTAGGCAATCATTATATCAATATCTTTTTCTGGTAGCAGTTTATGCCCCTCAAAAACGGTAAGAATAACAATACTACTGTCAAGTAAACCATAAACAATACGATAATTTCCTTCAATCAACTCTCTTAATTCTATTCTACTCAAATCCGGCACTATCCGCCCCATAGAAGGAAAATCTTCTAATGCTTTAGCTCGTTCGATAATAGAACTTATCAAATTTTCTGCAATTAAAGATGAAGATCTTTGAGCTATAAAATCTTGAATCTCTTCAAGTCTTTCAAGAGCGTGTTTCGTCCATATAAGATTCATTTTTTAAGGGCTTTTACCAATTTCGCTTTAACTTGAGTTGTTGTATAGGTTAAGCCTTCTTCAGCATCTTTAAGACCTTTTTCAATGGAATGATAAAAGCGTTCTCTATATTGAAGCGCATCATAATCGTGGGGTGATAAAAGAACACCAACTGATTTCCCATTTTGTGTCAGAACTACAGGGTGCCCAGTATCTTTAACATGGTTAAGCCAGTGAGATACTTGGCTTCTAAATTCAGTAATTGGAACAATATCTTGAGAGAGGTCTATATTCTTCATTTATAATTTCCTTATAAGATCATTATAGACAATATTACGTACATTTGGAAGTACAATTTTAAGTACAAGCAGATATATATAAATAAAACCTGTTGGCCCATAAATTATTCTTGAAGCTTTCTTTGTTTTATAGCTTTTATTACATTAGAAATTTCCTCAAGTTTGTCTCGTGCAAAATCTTTTTGCTTTTGAGTAATTTCTTCTATTTGTTGACCTTTTAAATCGTATCGTTGAGTACCATTGATAAGAGATTTTATATAATCAATGTTATGGGTATAATACTTAAGAGCAACTCTGATTTTAATTTTTGAGGGTGATCCTTCTTGCTCTAGGTAAGGATAAATGTCTTTATCAATATGAAGCTTTAAAGGTTTTATATTATTTATATTAAAACTATTTGGAAAATGTTCATAAAGCCATGTGAGGGCTTCTTTAATCGCTTTTTTCTTCTTCTGTTTGATTTCTTTTTCTCTTTGTGTATGTGCTTGAAGCGGTTTCAAAGCTTCAAAGAGCTGAGATTGCTTCTCTAAGCTTAAAGGTTTCTTAATTGTGAGTTTAGGTTTTTCTGTCATTTATCTACTTTCTAAAAAAAGTTATCCGCAAATTCTGGGGATAGGGTTTTGGATAAAGGTCATATGAGGGTTATCTTCTCGGCTTTAAAAGCACATGATTAAATATTGTGCATTTTATATTAAGGAGTCAACTTTGGTTTAATTGGTTTTTATGCATGATGAGTTTTTTAGTCATATTATTTTGTAAGTTCATCTCTTTTGCTCTTTGATACCGCTTTTTCCAATTTTTTTTATAAATTTTAACAGTTGATTGGTCCTTAATAATTAACAGATTTTCTGCATTTCTTGTTTCTGCTGCATTTGTCCAGTTATAAGATCCTGCTAAGACAATATCATTATCAATAATCATAATCTTATTATGTGCAATACCTAAAACAGGATCTACATGACACCTTACTCCTGCTTTTTTCATTGTATGGATCTGAGAGTGTCTTGCTGTCAATTGGCTTCGATCAAACAAGATTTTAACTTTAATGCCTCTCTGATGAGCCTTAATGGGAGCATTTGCAATATTTTGAGAGGTAAAACTATAATTTTGAACATAAATCTTTTTTCTCGCATTATTGATTAAATTTAAGATGATCGGCTGACACTTACCTTCAGGACTAAAGCATAATACTGATGTTCATAGAAGGTCACACTCCTTCAGAGGTGGGTCAATTTTACTCCGTTGCTAACAAATATGCTTCAATTTTGGTAGATCGTAAATGCTTCATTAAGATAAATATGTAAATAAAACAACACCTTAGGTCAAAAGACTTAACACCCGACAATTTAAAATAATTTTAATGTTCACCTGGCATAAAAGGTATTTCTTTTTTTATTATTCTATATGGATACAAGGAGTTACGTATTATGGATATTAATAACATTGAGAACGCTTGGGACAGAGTTAGACCTCAGTTAGAGGAAGTTTTTCAAAATATTGATATTTATGACATGGAAAGACTTTCTCATAATCTCCCAGAATCACTAGAATATTTAAGTTCTGCATGCGAAGAACCCCCTCTTGAACTACTCAAGAAAATATCTCCATTGTTTCCTGAAGAATTAAGAGAACCTATTAAGCAGTATGTTGCTCAAAATTTATATGCTTGGTTAAACATGGGTGAAGATTAAAGCTATATAAAGGATTAATCTTGCAAGGGATGTTTAGTTTTCTTATGTTTTTCTAAATTTTCAAAATGAATGGAGTAATGTTTGTTTTTTTTGGCTATATTACGACAAAAACAAAATAAATCTAAAATTAGAATAAATAGCTAGAAAAACCATCTAAAATTGACAACAAGCAATTAAATTTTTGAAGATTTTTCCTCATGTAAATCTATCCAACCATTTAGATGGTAATTCCATATAAATTAGTCTCAAAAATTTTCATCCAATTATCAAAAAAACAAAGCATTTTATCTTAGTTTATCATCAATGAGTTATTTCTTGATCTTTCACAAATATAGATTACCCTACTATTTTGACTATTTTAACTATTACTCTTTAAGCATGGTTTTTGTTAATTTAATGTACTCAAATATAATGGAAAAGGATTTATGAAAATGAAGCGCATGCTTTTAATAATTTGTTTAGTATTATCTCTTTCTTATAAAGGACTTGCTACTAATGCGTATGACCTTGTCGAACATAACCTTAATAACTATGCTAAATATAAGAATGGTGATTTCAAAAATTACAAATATGAAGATGAGTTTTTTACATATCCTGTTCGACCAAATGAACCAACCCCTCAAAAAGTGTTAATTAACTCAGAAAATTTTTTTCCTTCTATAATTAAAAAAATTATTTTTAGTAACGATGGAAGAAAAAGAATTCACGATACCACTAACTGGCCATATTCAATTCATGTTAAGTTATCTATGAAATTTGAGGAGGAAAATTCCCATTATGGTGGTTCAGGAATATTAGTAGGACCGCATCATATCTTAACTGCAGGACATAATATTTATAATGAAAAGAAAAAATGGGCAACAAGAGTGGTTGCATCTCCAGGCTTGAATGATCAGGCTGCGCCTTATGGAGAAGTTAACGTAGTTAAAGCTTATGCTTTTTCAGCCTGGTTTAAAATGAATGATCCCCAATTTGATATGGCAATATTGATATTGGATACTTCTATAGGTAATCAAACAGGGTGGGCAGGACTGCTATGTCCTTCAGAAAATACTTTAACTCGAGAGCAAGTTTCAATTACAGGATATCCAGGAGACAAAGGATTTAAACAAATGTGGTCCATGAGTAAAAGGTTAAAAAATATCAATCAAGAAACATTTTCATACACTATTGATACATATGGAGGACAAAGTGGAAGTGGAATTTGGATTAATAGATTGAATGTTCCTCATGTTTTAGGAGTTCACACGCTAGGAAGTGAATATAGTAATAGTGGTGTACGTCTTTCCCTTAACAAATACAATAAAATTTATAGAATAATTAAAGACACCTATATACTTGATATCAATAAAAATTACATTTCAAGTTTCATTAGTGAAGAAAAGAAACACTTAAAAGAAACATGGGCAAATCTTAAAGATTTTAATATTGAGAATGCATCTATATCATTTGCGACTTTTAACCTTAAATTATTTTTATTTCCTTCTAAATGGAGTTTCAACAAGGTTAGAGATCTTATTAATGATGAATAATAAAATACAAAGATTTTGATCCTAATAATATTGTTCGAGCGACTTTAAAGGGCATTGAAAATGGCTTTGTTGCCTAAATTGGTTAGTTGGGTAGAGCTGCCCTTTAAATGCCGCTTTCCAAGCTGCTTTGACTGACTTTGGCATGCCTGCTTGAGTCATTTTGTTAAGGAGGCGACATATTAAATGAGCCTCTGCCTGTTGATTATTCCAATTTCTTAAATGAAGCTTTCTCCCAAAGATGGTCTTTAGTCTGTAAAAAGTATTTTCAACTTTATTCCTGCGACCATACTCATTCTTATGATACCAAGCCCAATATCCTTTCTTCTTAATATAACCTGAGTTGCGTTTAAGAGATAAGATTAGTGAGGCTATGCAAGGAAGGTTTGTCATCCCTAAGTTGATAAC
>MKUV01000024.1 GCA_001898725.1 Caedibacter sp. 37-49 | reverse complement strand
CACAATCTCAAAAGTACGCAAATTTAACCCCACACCCTAATTCCTGCACTTTCCCGCAAACTACCCCATGTACATTGCATTTTTAAAAATTTCATCATTTTGATAAGCATGAATAATTTTATCTTTGCAATCTAAAAAGTCATAACTTGTAAGATATTTATCCCAAAAAAAAATTTCGTTTGGTATGTTGAGTAGCATTAAATGTTTCTTATTTCTTTCTACCCATTGTTTTCCCTCTATCATGGATTTAGTATAAGCTTTCTTCAGACGAAGATAACCCACTCATTTGTATAGTATGCCTTTGTAAAGTGTCACATACTGACACATCACACGACTGAAAATTATCGTTTATTAGCTTTATAGTGGATTCTAATCTTGCGTCTTCATGATTAGGTTGCCCTAAGCTAATTAACAGTACAGCTTAAGAATACGGAAAATGTCTTTTTTCTTCCGTTTGATATAAAAATGTCGCCTTTGCCTTCTAATATAAATCAATATTTTCTAATGGCATTTAACCTTGCTTTTTTATAATAAAAACATACTAATTATATATAGAGTGAACAAAAAGACAACCGTGCCTGTTGCATTATCTCGTTATTAGATTAAATAAATGCTTCAAATGTTGAAAACAATTTATCCTCTTATTCTCTAAGCCAAAAGACCGTTTGAAGCAATTCTACACTTGCAGCATACAAGGCACCGCTTAGTCTAGAACATGAATATTCTTTCTACTGGCCTTGCTTATTTTATAAAACTTAAAAAACCGACCCTAACTTTCGAGAAATCAATCGAAAAAAACAACTTCCCTTATAGCAAGCTAACGTACTTTAATTCTTTTATGGCTGGAATATGTTGAGCAAGAATCTTGAACCCTCGATATGTAAACAAATTTAAGTGTTTAACTTCTGGTAATTTTTCAATTATAAATAAGTCGATGCTTTTATCTTTTAATTGAGCTTTCTTTGCAAGGATTGAGGAAGAGAGCTGAGTGCCACCTTCTTTAATAATATTTTGTTTTTCTGTAAAATGTGAAAGCTGTTGTTTTTGAGAAAAACTTTCATTAGAGTTTTGCATGATTGGATTTAATTGAATATTATTTTTGGATGAGCTTAAGATTTTTCTGGCTTCTTCCATAAAATATTTTGCCAAATCCTTGTCACCTTTCTTAAAGCATTCATCGGCATAAAGTTTTGCCGAAACACCAAAAGCAGCCACAATTTTTTGCGAGATGTTTTGCAGCTTTATTTTGGCTTTATGATGACCTTTTTTAGCAGCTATAACATACCATCGAATGGCTTCAGTTATGTTTTTTGGTGTTGCTCTGCCTTCTTCATATGCTACTCCAAGTTGATACTGAGCTTCTATGTTTCCTTCCTCGGCATCTATGATAAAATTATAAAATTCTTCTTTTGCTTTATATAACAATTCAAGCATATTTGCAGGGTCAGTGCTGCCGTTTTCTATGGCTCTTTCATACCAGAAAATTGCCTCATCAAAATTTCCCTTTTTAAGATAAATCCCACCTAATGCTAATTGAGCTTGAGTATATTCTTGTTTTGCAGCGAGGTTGAAGTAATGTATTGAACGATCATAATCTTGGACTTCTTCTTCTGTACCATATATTGCTCCAAGATTATATTGAGCATAGGGATGTCCTTTATCAGCAGCTTTTGTATACCAGAAGATCGCTTTTCCTATATTCTTTGGTACAACTTTACCTTCATGATACATAACTGCAAGATTATATTGAGCTTCTGTATTTCCTTCCTCAGCAGCTAAAGAAAATCTTTTAAACGCATTTACCATATCCGCATTACGCAAGTAATTGTTGCCTAAGGCAGTTTGAAGGCTAGAATGACCTTGTTTGACCATTTCAATAATATGTTCAGGTACACTTTTATGTCTTGTCAAAGGATCAAAGAGAAGCCGTTCTTGAATAAATGATTTTGCAAGATATTTTGATTTGTTGCTTGGAACTCCAACAATTTCCATAAGTTTTCCTAAAATACTCTCCATATGTTCACGGTTTTCAGCAATATTGTTGGAAGAGATAGAGCCGGACATAAGAGAAGGGAATAATTTGAGAGCTTTTTGAGTGTTTTCACTAATGAATGTGTCGATAGAAGATGATTCCATGATACGGCTTAGAAAAAACTGAGGATTTCTTGTTAAATTTTCTAAAGACACTTGATATTGTCTATATAATGAAACTGATTCTATACTTTCTATAAGCCATCCAATCCATTGAAGGTGTTCAAGAGAAGAAGAAGAAACTCCCAACCGTATAGTATTTTCAAGAAGATGAATAATATGTTGTAAATTGTTCAACAATTTAGTGAGTTGCTCTTCAGTTTGAGTATTACTTTCAAAAAAATCACTTAATGTGAGAGCAATACCTTCAAAAATTTCTTGATACTGTGGATTGGGTCTTGATTCTTCATCGTCTCTAATAACTAATTGTACAAGACGATGAATAGAAAATGTTGCATCATCTTTAAGTTTTTTAAGCAAAGATAAATCATAGAGTAGATCAAATACCTTTCTCAAATTATTATTTTGATCCTTATAATGCTTTACGAAAATTTCTTCCATGATAACATCAGGGCTCAGGTAAGCGCAGAACCTCATAATTTTATAAATAATTTCAGGATTTGCAGCCATTCTGGATACATACTGCATTGAAATACGAAAAGTTTTAGCAATTAAGTTTTCATGCGTTACTTTTGATTGAGCTTCAGTAAGAAAATTTCTATTTTCTTCAAAATTTTCTAAGCCTTCTTTTTTAAAAGCATTAAGATAATCTTGAAAATGCTTTTCTAATACATTATTTCCCCCTACAAGCTTTATATAATGAGCTGCATGAGCAAGAGCGAGAGGAAAATAACCAAGTTCTTCTGCAAGTTTTTTTAGAGTTTCTATCATATCATTATTAGCATTAGTTTTTTCAATACCTGTAATTTTAAGCAAGTATCTGATAGAGTCTTCTGTAGAAAATACGTTCAGTATAAGGGGTTGGCTTTCCCACCCTTGATTGCAACGAGAGGTCATTAAAATATGAGTATTTTCTGGGGTCTTATCTTTTAAAAACTCTGAGTCGGGAACATTGTCGTAAATTAAGAGGCATTTCCCTCTTTTCGGAATATGCTCTTTAATTAATTTAATAATATAATTGTCGTCTCCATACTTAACAGAATTATATAGGGTTGAATCAATAATCTTAAGCAAAATCTCTTTATAAGCCTTTATAAGTGAAGGCTCACTCCCGCTGTGTATCCAGTAAATTAGATTATAAGCATTACTTGTAAGAGCTTCATAAGCGTATTCTAAAGCTAGTGACGTTTTTCCAATTCCACCCATGCCCGCTATGGCAGCTGTTGATGAAAGCGTTACATTGCCTGTATTTTCAAGTCTCCTCCATAAAGATGTTAAGTAACTGTCATCTTCTCCTTCAGCAGTAGCTTCAATAAATTCATTAGATCTGTCAGGTAGCCAGTGAACAATATTCTTGTCATCAATAGATTTCCAAAAGCGCTCTTTTCCTTGCTCTGTAATTGGTTTAGGTTTTTCTTCCGTAAAAGATTCTAGATGAACATTTTCCTGAATCCAAGATTTTAAAAGTTTTCTCTTTATCTCTTCATCTTTTTTTAGATCATTATCTTTTTTGACATTAAAAATTGTTCTGTAATAGCGTAGCTTATAAAAACTAACATTTTCCTGAAATCTTTGTTGAAAATATTCTTGATTGTCTCCTTCAATAATTTTACTGCTCTTTATTGTCTCAAAATAACGATCTATAAATTTATTTTGTAAATCGATTACTTTTTGTTCATCTTGATTTTCAAGAGCCCACCAATTCCGCAAAGCGGCTAAGAAGCGCCCTACATCTTCTGCAGGATCACCTATGCTGCCATAAGTTTTTATGATGCTTGCATAATCAATCATGCTAACGCGTTGATAAGAATCTTTTGGGACATCAGCACCATCTTGTTCCAAATCAGAACTATCATAAAAGAAATTATGTGCGTGAGCATCCCCATGAGTTATGGTTAAAAAATAAGGATGTTTTTCTAAAGTGTTTTCTAATAATGATCTGAAAATATTTTCAGTGTTTTCTTTTAAAGATTTATTTCTAATTTTCACTAATTTTTCAAATATTTCTTGATCTTTTTCTATTAACAAAGTAACAACCATATCTGATTTTATTACTTGATCATCTAATACATATTCCTTCGGTCTTAATGATAATAATTTGAATTTTTCATCCTGCTCTTCTAATGTATCTTGCGTTAGCGTATGAAAAGACTGAGATACGTGACGTAGATGCTTTTTACCATCATCGCTTTTATTTAATTTATGATAATTTTCAACATGGAATCTCCCTAAGTATTCAGCACAAGCCCCTACAGCATCAATTGCTGAAGGAGTGGATAACAAATTATGAATGTTAGTTTCATTGACGGCCTCCATAATAATGCTTAAGGAATTTTGTGGACAAATGACACAATCATAGATGCGTGCCATTTTAATCATATGAGGAGCGGGATTAATCTTTGAGGCGATTAGAGAATAGAAAAGTTCTTTCACTCCATCCTCTATTTTTTTAAAATTTTTTATGGCAATAAGGTTTTTTCCATTATCTTTAATGATAATAACTGCAGTCCCACTACTCCATCCACTATTAGGTTTATCAAGATTATTGAGGGGAAATAGATCATCAATGTGAATTTTATCTAAGTCTAAAACAACATCTGTTTCACAAGATTTACATTTTAAAATTTCTTTGTATTTTTCCATTTGTTCATCAGTGATTTTTATAGAATTTGTTTTATAGTTAAGGATATCTTGTTTTATTCGATCTATTTCTGGATTTAATTGTTGTAGCCTTCGCGAAATATCTCTTTGTTTCCAAAAAACTTGCGTAAGTGGATGGTTAGCATCTTTATAAAATTGAGTGTTTGAATTTAAAACACTGCTAGAGTAGTAAGATACATCTTTTCCTGGATTTTCTAAATGTTCAGAAGCGTATAAAAGGTTGACTTGAGCAAGACATAAACAACTTACAACAAGATTAAAGTAGAAAGATTGAGAGAAAACTTGAAAAAAAATATTTGAACCTTGAAAAATTCTATTTTGTATTATTTGATTACTCTTTCTTCCAAAATGTCGTAATTTCACTTCTATAATCCCCTCTTTTAATAATAAACTTCTTATTTCTGCAGGCTTTTAATCTTAGATTTTAGCCTTTCGATATGAGCTGAATTTTGAGAAAAATGAGGATTTATTCTTTGTAAAGCTTGATTAAAATAATTCATTGCTTTTATTCTTAAAAATTTAATCTCCTTTTCTTTTTTTATATTCCTAATTTGAGAAAATTTCTTCAAGTAAATCTCTCCAAGAATTTCATACGATCTATAGGCATCTACATGCTGGCGAGGCTCAAGTATTTTTAGTGATTTTTGAGTGAGGTCTTCAGCTTCCTTAAAACAATTTAAGTCTAGATAGATTTTCGCCATATTTCTCAGAATGTTTGCCACTTCAATACTATCTTCATGACAATAGTTAGCATAAATTTTAAGAACCTTATTATATATTTCTTGAGCTTCTTGATCTTTGCCTAATGCCTTATAAGTTGTAGCTAAGTGAAATAAGACCCAACCCATTCTCCTGTAGTTAGGATCAAAATGTTTCTGATTAACTTTTAAGCTCTGCTCAAGAATAGCCGCAGCCTTGTGATACTCTCCTAGTTCTCTATAACAGATTCCTAAGTAAGTTAATGTTAACCCCATACTTACATGGTCAGTAGGGAAATATTTTTGAGAAATAAGAAGACCTTTTTCAAAATAGTGTTTAGCTTTTTTAAACTCTCCTAAATTACTATAAACATTACCTAATCGTAATAAAGTCCACCCAATTCTGAAATGATCATTGGGATAATTGTCATTATAAATAGATAAACTCTCTTCTAAAGTGTCGACAGATTTTTGATAGAATCCAAGTCCTCTATATACACTTCCTAAATAAGCTAAGGTACGAGCCAGGCGTTTTTTATCTGTCCCGTATTGCTTATGAAGCTGAATGCTTTTCTCAAGATAATCTCTAGCTATTTCATAATTGCCAAGTCTTCTTTCCACATTACCTAAGGAGGATAAGGCCCAAGATAAATCAGCATAATTTTTTATATCAGGTTGTCCATAAATATGGCTTGCTTTTTTAAATAATTCTTCTGCCTCTTTATAGAGTCTTAACTCTGTATAAATAGCGCCTACGTGCACTAAAGAACGAGCAATCCTAATCCTATGTGAAGAGGATATCTTTTCTATAAGTTTGGGCCACAACTTATCTAAACTACTATTAAGAATTTTCTTAGATTGATCGCTGTTGACAAAGTAATATGCACTACCCAATTTGCTTTCTAGAAGACCTGTAGAAAAATCATTTAATATATCTGAATGACTTAAGACTTTCTCAAGATGACGAGTTATAATTTGTATTTTTGAGAAATCTTCAAGTTCAATATACTTGTCAGCATAATCATCTAAAGCATATATGATCCTTTTTAATTTTAAGTTTTCCCCATTAAGTTCTAACAACTTTTTTAGATAAGAATAAGCAATAGCTTGGGTACTTCGATGGATAGAATAAAAAGACTCTGACAAAGAAGTTGAGATAAGCGAATGTTTTTTAAGATGATAAATGAAGTTATCAACAATGCTTGAGTTTTTATATTTATCTAATAGCTCTCTAGGAATATCCTGAGAATCAAGCAAACTAATAAGCAACAACAGCTCCGGAAAATCCTTATGACTTTTTATAAGTTGTTCCAAAGAAAACGTAATAATGGCATAACGTGTCTTTTGATAATCCCCTCCATCTTTAAGAAGATTCTCCTGAACAGCCATAAAATCTTTATCTTGATGCTTTAGACTTTCTAAATACTGTCCATAAGAAATATTAACGGTTTTGAGATAATTAGCGGCAGTCGAAATATCTAATGGAAAAGGGGGAAGCTGTTTCAGGAATTCAATAAGCTCTTTGTTATCTTGCATTAAAAGTTTATGCTCTTTTCCGTGCTGCATAATCTTCATAAAGAGATCGAGCTTTTGAGTCGATGTTAATTCACCTATTACAATTAGACCGTTTATTTGCTTATTATTTTGGATATTTTCATTGCGAGTTGTTAGTATAATTTTTCCTGCACCCCAAGTATGAGCATCTATAGGAAAATGTAATTTAATTAGTTCAAAATTCTCGACATTATCATAGATTAAAAACCAACCCGAATGTTGCTTGAGTCGATTTCTTACAAATTCAGTTAACTTTTTCTCTCTTTCTTCAAAAATTTTTATCTCATTTATTTCTCTTAATAATTTTCTATCTTCATTTGTTTTTGCGAGGACTTCAGCTAAATTTTTAAAGGATTCATTGAGACTGATAAGTGTTTCAGAATTTATTTCCCAAACTATATCTGCTTTTTCTTGTTGTGCGTATTGACGGGCAAGTGTTGTTTTTCCTGAACCTCCAAGACCTACGAGTGCTAGAGTTTGAATACCATTTTGTTTTTTTAAATGGACATCAATTTTTTCCATAAGCTCAGGACGTTCTAAACAAACAATATTTTTAGGGATTGCTAAATCAGATCGAAAAGTAAGATGATCATTTTTTTGATTACACAAGAATGTTAATAAAGCAATCCCAAAAATTGCAATAATAAGAAGAAAGATTAATACATACTTATTCTTTATTTTAATTCTATTTTGATATCTTTTTTCATTAGTTTGAAGTTGTTCAGGTTCAAATTCAAGAGATATAGCTTTATATTTACTCCTGAATTCCGTAATTATTTTGTCCATATCAGGATTTTTTATGAGTTTTTTGAGAATAAGAAAAAAAGAAAAATAATAATTTGCTTCTTTTCCAAAATTAATAACCTCTACTTTTTTTAATTCTGGAAAAAGTTCCTTAAAATTCTCTTTATCCTGCAACAAGATAATAATGCTTTTTTCATTATATTCTTTTTTTTGAAGCAAGAGAGAAACATCTTCTTTATATAAAGATTCAGGAAAAATATAAAGTACGAAATCTCCTTCCTTTTTTTGGATTGCATCTGAAACTGAAAAACCAGCAAGATTTAAATGAGATTTGAGATACTTGAAAAGAGAGGTTTTTTCCTTATCAATTACAGAAATATAATTAACTTCTTTTTCTCGAGGAAACTTAGATATATCCTTCAAACTTTTTTCAAAAAGGATGTCACTACGTAATAGAGAATAATATTTTCTCAACAAAGGGGCTTTACCAGAGATTTCTATAAAATCAATAATTCTTTCGCGTGTATTGCATTCAAGCTTAACCATCATATTACGAATATGGGTTTCGACAGTTCTTGGATCAATTGCTAAAAAAAATGCTATTTTGCTTGTTTTTCTTCCACTTAAAAGGCAAGCAATCACATCAATTTCACGTGGTGTAAAATGAACATTATTTATAGTTGATAGATGTTGCTTGTAAAAATCTTCTGAGAGAATCGTTTGTTTATTTTGCATAAAAAGACTATCTCCAAAAAGCCAGATTTATTATCACCATTTAAAAAAATACCTGATCATTAAATTCTTATCTATGTGTTTTTTACGTAGATTAAAAATCTATAAGAAAAAAATTGGATCAGCAATCATTGATTTTCTTTGACGTTTTCATGTTTTAGCCTTGTAAAACTAAATATCCTTATATTTTACGGATATCTATGTCTTCCTAAATCTGAAAATATTTTTTGCGTGAACCTTATTCCGGTTTTCCGTCAAGTAAGGTTCATCTCTGTTAAATTGTGATTAAATTAAGGTAATAAAGAAAATTTAAGTCACAAATTGAACAGCTATTTTTAAACTGGGTCAATAGATACCAAAAAAATGAAAAGGGGATAAATAATGTTTAGGAATTTTATTAAATCGATTAAAGTTTACAGTACAATTGTTGGGCTACTTGCGTTTACACCTTTATGGGCAAGCCATAATGACGAAGAAGGACAACCTATAAACCCAAAACCAAGAGATAGAGTAAGTGAAGGGTTGGAGAATTTAAGTGAACAGTATGATTGGGATAATGGTTACGCAATAACACGTAGCTATTTAGATAAATTAAAAGAATTAACTCATTCTGTAAGTGACTTTCTAAGTAATCATCGTCTTATGTGGTATATGGGATTCGCCGGTACAGGTTGCGGATTACTAGTTAGTAATGCTTTTGATATTGAATCGCAGGAAATGTATACCCCCTGGGTTTTAGGTGGTCTTGCTGTAGGATTAACTGCCGGAGCAACTACAAAGTATTTTATCAACAAAAGCTGTCCAGGAGCCGATAATATATTAAAAAAGCGTGGACCCAATATTGCCGCAGGTCTCTCAAGTTTTATTCCATGGATTATATTTGGCGCAACTCAGAAGCATATGACTCAATAATTCTTAAATGAATAGAGTTACTTTAAAGAAATTCTTTAAATAAATTTAATGAGAATTTTCAATTTATTATTGTAAATATTTCAAAAAGGAAAAGAAAATGAAAAAAATTATTAATTTAAAAAGTAAGAACTTTAGATCAATTATTTATGTTTTAATAATATCTATGACATCAAATTTTCAAGCTTTTAGCTCGCAAGAATTGGAAGAGGTAAATAATGTAAATTTAAAAGCAAAAATTACTAATACTGATTTCGTAGAACGAGCTAAAGATAAACATGCTCTCATACAAGAGAAAAGAACCCTATTAGAGAATATATATAAAGCTTTGGAACAATTAAGAAATAAGAACGCAGTTAAATATTTAGCTAACCTCGTGATAGAAGATTTAAAACCTAAATTTGTAGAGCTAGTCTCAAATAATTTTATAGAAGAAAATATTAATGTTCCTTCGAAAGAAGTCAAAAAAATTAAGGAAATTTATAAGGAAAATTTATCAAATAACGATGAAAAAAAACTTAATATATTTAGCCCTACACGACATGATCATTGGCCAGGATCTCGAGAAAGAAAAGATATGATTAACAGATTACAAAATGATAATATTTATGTACAACACAGATTAACCAATTCTTCAAATTTAAGTCGTATGGATACACAAAGAAAAGATATTGAATCTTTTTCAACCGATACTGAAATCAAAAAAGCTCAATTAGAAAGCGTCCTAGATAATAAATTAGAAATGAAAAAAGCAAAAAGAGAAATGAAAGAAGATACAAGAAGACAATTAGAAGCACAAAAGAACGAAATGAAAGAAGATACAAGAAAACAGTTAGAAGCACAAAAGAACGAAATGAAAGAAGATACAAGAAAACAGTTAGAAGAGATGACAGAGCGATTTAATTTCCTAATGCAGACTAATAACGTAAATGGTAACGATAATTTTATATGTCCAATAACTCTTGAATTATACCAAGATCCTATTATCACAAGATGTGGGCATACTTTTGAGCATCTCCCCCTCATTAGTTGGTTAAGTCAAGATCCAACTTGCCCATCATGTCGTAAAGATGTAAATGAGGATGATTTATCACCTAATATAAGTTTAAGAAATGTAATACAAAAATTAGGAAATAAACCTAAAAAGCAAATGAATAATTTTAATTTGATAGAAATTAAAGAAGAAAAAAAGGACGCTCAAGAAGAATAATCTAATAACATATAATTATTTATTCAACTAGGCTCCATTGATTTTACTCTGGAGCCTAATAATTAAAAATCCTGGGAATGTTCGACTAACTGTGTCATCGTCTAATTTGTAAGCTTCAACTTGAGCCTTCCTTCAAAATATA
>MKUV01000023.1 GCA_001898725.1 Caedibacter sp. 37-49 | reverse complement strand
AAAAATACAATCTTTAGGGGCTAAATGGAGATAGATAAAGAACTGAAAAAAGCTTGCATTTACTTAAATTAACTGGCGCGCCCGAGAAGATTCGAACTCCTAACCTTCTGATCCGTAGTCAGATGCTCTATCCAATTGAGCTACGGGCGCTTAAAATGAAGATCTTGGATAACTAGCGAATTCAGCACAAACATTCAAGTAAAAAATGAGATGACTCAAGATTTCTTTGATATTTGGCTTAAATTTTGGTTTTCTTATCACGTAAAGATTGCCAGTATTGAAGTCGTTTTAAAAGCTCTTGTTCAAACCCTTTTCCTTTTGGCTGATAATAATTCTCACGCTTCATCTTTTCAGGAAAATAGCTTACCCCAGAAAAAGCCTCAGGTACGTCATGATCGTATTCATAGCATTGAGCTAGCCAATCTCTTTCATGAGCTTTGTCGACGCGTTTACAGCGTAAAGTGGCGGCATTAAAGAGCCATGTTGGGTTGCTGAATTCTGAGCCATATTTAATGCCTGATAAACAGCATTTGATTTAGGCGCAGTCGCTAGATAAATTACGCATTGTGCTAGCGCTAGTTCACCTTCAGGAGAACCTAAGAAATGATATGCTTGTTGAGCAGAAATCGCTTGTGTGAGAGCCTGAGGATCTGCAAGCCCAATATCTTCGGTCGCAAAACGGATGAGACGCCTTAAGATATATTGGGGGTTTTCACCTCCTTGCAGCATCCTTGCCAACCAATAAAGCGCTGCATCCACATCAGACGCTTGCATCGATTTATGAAGGGCGCTTATAAGATTATAATGTCCTTCTTGCCCCTTGTCATAAATAGGCGCCCGTTTATTTAAAATCTGATTTAATTTTTCAAGCGTAACATTCTCTTCATTAAAGAGAATCTCTGCCATATTTAAAAGAGCTCGACCATCACCGTCTGCCATTGAAATCAGAGAAGTTCGTGCAGTAATATCCAAAGGTAATTTCTTTTTTAAGAAAGTCTCTGCTCTTTGCAATACCTTCTCAAGATCTTGCTCTTCGAGTCTCTTCAAAACCATAACTTGACAACGCGAAAGCAAAGCTGGATTTAATTCAAAAGAAGGGTTCTCAGTCGTTGCTCCGATTAAGGTAATTGTACCCTCTTCAAGATGAGCAAGGAAAATATCTTGTTGGCTACGATTAAAACGATGAATTTCGTCAACAAATAAGAGTGTGCCTTGCCCCCACTTCCATCGTTCTTCAGCTTCTTCAAATATTTTACGAAGTGCAACAGTCCCTGAAAGAACAGCAGAGACCTGAACAAAATGAAGTTTCACTGAATGAGCAATAAGACGCGCTAAAGTCGTCTTTCCACAACCAGGAGGACCCCACAAAATTAAAGAGGGAAACTTTGGCGCAGCAATCAATCTTGTCAAAGCTTTTCCTGGGCCTATAAGATGTTCTTGGCCTATAACTTCTTCTAAAGCCTTAGGTCGCAAAATATCTGCTAAAGGACGTGACTTCTTATTTTCAAATAAAATTGCGATTTTCCTTACCAGTTTTGAACAAAAACTTCAGTTCCTCGTCTAAAGGTAATTTGCCATCCCTGACGACTTCGGCTCAAATTCCTGGCTAATTGATCAGCTGTTGTCGTTGGTTTATCATTAATTTTTAAAATGACATCTCCAGGTAAAAGACCACTCAGACTCGCAGGTGTTCCAGGTTCAGCTTGTAAAACGACAACACCGCCAAGCATTTCATACCCAAGACCTAATTCTGTGGCCACGGCTGGCGTTAAGCTAACAACAACAAGACCAGATAAAGGATGTCGTCCCTGCAAAACTTGAGGCTTATTGTTGGGTTGGTCAGGAGGAATTTCTGGGATAATGCTAAATGATAATTTTTCAGCCCCTCTGATCACAATAATAGTTACCGCTTCATTCTGCTTTGCAATGGCTAACCTAAAACGATAAGCAGCCTCATTCGTAATTTCATGACCATTAACTTCGATAATAATATCACCTTTCTTTAATCCTGCGCGTTCAGCAGGTGTATCTGAATAAACTTGCGTAATTAAAACGCCCTTAGAGGAAGAAAATTTAGCTTCTTGAGCTTCTGCAGGTAATATTGTTTTGAGCGCAAGACCTAACCACAAGCGAATAATTTTACCGCCGTGATTAACGCTTGTAATAACGGGAGCAACAAGATTAGAAGGAATTGCAAACCCAATGCCGATTGAACCGCCTGTATTAGAAAAAATAGCCGTATTAATACCAACAATTTTTCCATCTAAAGAAATTAAAGGACCTCCAGAATTCCCTGGATTAATAGCCGCATCTGTTTGAATCAACGATCTAAAATCTTTAATTCCAACGGAATTTCTTGCTAATCCAGAAACAATTCCAGATGTCACTGTTTGACCAAACCCAAAAGGATTTCCTATTGCAAGAACAAGATCACCAACTTGCAACTCATCTGCATCTTTTAATTCCAAATAAGGCAGGTTTTTATCTTCCGTCTTTAATTTTAAGGCGGCTAAATCAGTTCGAACATCCCGAGCGACAATTTCTGCTTGAAATTCTCGGCCATCTGCAAGAATCACTTTAATTTCTTCGGCTTGCTTAATAACATGGTCATTTGTAATGACTAAACCATTTGCTTTTACAAGAACGCCAGACCCGAGCGAACTTTGTATACGGGCATGTGGCGCTGAAAAAGGAACAGCTTCTCCAAAAAAATGTCGAAATATTGGGTCATCAAAAAAAGGTGAACTGCGTTGTTCAACAATCTGAGCTGCAGAGATACTTACAACAGCAGAAGCGACTTTCTTAACAATAGGCGCAAATGTAAGCTGAATTTGCGCTTGAGATTGCGGTACAGCTTCTGAAATTTCAGCATATAATGGAAAAACCGATTGCAAGAAATAAATGAAAAGAAGAACGCTTCTTTGCATATGTTGCCCTCTTATTCTCTCTTCATAAAAAAAGCGACACAATGTCGCTTTTAATTATGATGATGATTCTGCCGCACTTAAGCCTGGGCTTCAGAAGTTACAGTGTCTGAAGCAGAAGCAGTAGATTCAACTTTCTGTCCTGCACCTTTAGCAGTAACATCACGTTCAATAAATTCAATCACAGCTAAAGGAGCATTATCACCATAACGGAAACCTGCTTTGATAATGCGTGTGTAACCTCCCGCTCTATTTCGGTAACGGTCAGCAAGAGTTCCTGTTAATTTACGCGCTATTTCATTATCGCCTAAAACAGCAAGTGCTTGACGATAAACATGTAACCCACCACGACGACCTAAAGTAACAAGCTTTTCTACAAAAGGCCTTAAATCTTTAGCTTTAGGTAAAGTTGTTGTGATTTGTTCATGACGAATCAAATCTTTCGCAAGTCCTCTTAACAAAGCTTTACGTTGATTAGTTGTACGGTTTAACTGACGTCCACGCAAACGATGACGCATGGTAATTCTCCTAACTCTCTACCTTAATATGGGTCTTCAATTTTTTTGGCCATTTCTTCAATGTTTTCAGGCGGCCAACCAGTAACATTCATGCCAAGCTCAAGACCCATTTGGCCTAGAACTTCTTTAATTTCATTAAGTGATTTACGCCCAAAATTAGGGGTTCTTAAAAGATCATTTTCTGTTTTTTGAACAAGATCACCAATATAAACGATATTTTCATTCTTCAAGCAATTTGCGGAACGTACAGAAAGTTCAAGTTCTTCAACCTTTTTAAGAAGGGCACGGCTAAAGGGAAGCTCAGCTTCTTGATCTTTTTCTTCTGGTGCCACTGGTTCTTCAAAATTGATAAACTGTTGCAGTTGATCTTGTAAAATACGAGATGCTAACGCAACTGCATCTTCGGGACGAACAGCACCATTCGTCTCAACATCAAGGATAAGTTTATCGTAGTCAGTACGTTGACCAACACGCGTATCTTCAACTTTGTAAGAAACGCGACGAACAGGTGAGAAAAGAGCATCTACAGGAATAAAACTAATAGGTGCATCTTCACGTCTAAGCTGACCAGCGGGAACATACCCCTTACCATTCTCAACGGTAACTTCCATTGAAATTTTTGCGCCAGCGTCTAAGACACAGATAACAAGCTCAGGATCAAGAATTTCAATATCAGAGGTCGCTTCAAATTGAGCTGCTGTGATAATACCAGGACCTTCAGCTTTAAGGCGAAGCTTTTTTGCTCCTTCAGAATGCTTACGAAGAGAAAGAGCTTTAAGATTAAGGATAATCTCAGTCACATCTTCATGAACACCTGGGATTGAACTAAATTCATGCTGAACACCTTCAATTTGAAGGCCGGTAACGGCAGCACCTTGAAGAGATGATAAAAGAACACGTCTTAAAGCTGTGCCGAGGGTTAAGCCGAAGCCCCTTTCTAAAGGCTCAGCAACAACTTGTGCACGCCGATGCTCACTGCCAAGAAGGTCAATGTTAAGTTTAAAAGGCCTAATGAGTTCTTGCCAATTTTTTTGTATCACGGAACTTTCCTCTCGATGTTACTTCGTAATATTTCCCTAAAGATATGAACTAGACGCGACGACGCTTTGATGGGCGACAGCCATTATGGGGTACGGGTGTCATATCACGAATTGAAGTCACTGTAAAACCAATAGATTGTAAAGCACGCAGAGCGGATTCACGCCCAGCCCCGGGTCCATTAACCTCGACTTCCAACATACGCATACCGTGTTCAGAAGCTTTTTTCCCAGCATCTTCGGCAGCCATTTGAGCTGCGTAAGGTGTTGATTTACGAGATCCTTTAAATCCCATCATACCTGCAGAAGACCAAGATATTGCATTACCTTGAGGATCTGTAATGGTAATCATTGTATTATTGAAGGTCGCATTAATATGTGCCACACCTGAGGTAACATTTTTACGCTCACGACGTCGAATTCTTGTTGCTGGCTTGGCCATTCTTTATATCCTATCTCGTCAAAATTACTTTTTCTTACCGGCAATTGCAACAGCTTTACCTTTGCGTGTACGCGCATTAGTATGGGTTCGCTGTCCTCTTACAGGTAAGCCTTTACGATGACGGAGTCCTCGATAACATCCAAGATCAGTCAATCGCTTAATATTCATCGAAGTTTCACGTCGTAAATCACCTTCAACTTTATAAGTTGAATCGATACATTCACGAATCTTAAGTACTTCGTCTTCAGTTAAATCCTTAACACGGCGACTTTCAGGTATTCCAACATTAGCACAAATTTCTTTGGCTTTTGATGGCCCTAATCCATAGATATAAGTTAGCCCTATAATCACCCGCTTTTGTGTAGGAATGTTGACGCCTGCTATACGAGCCACGGCTTTTCTCCTTAATTCTTTAATATGCTCTCAAAGAAAGCAATTTATAGGCATCAAACTTTAGAAGTCAAGGCCTAGTTTACACACATTTGTGGTTTTTTAAGATATTTTGTAATTAATACCTCTATTTGTGACGCCACATCGTCAACTGATTGCATTCCATCTACATGACTTAATTGCCCGCTTTTTTCATAATAATCAAGCAAAGGCTGTGTTTTTTCAGTGTAGATTTCAAGTCGTTTATTAACAACTTCTAATGCATCATCCTTACGTTTTACAAATTCTGTTTTTTTGCAATAATCACATTTTCCTTCATCCGCAGGTGGACTAAAGTACTGATTATAAATTGCCCCACAATTTACACAAGAAAAACGACCTGCAATCCGTTTTGCAAGGATATCCTTATCTACTTTTAAATCAATCACCAAGTCTAATTGCTGATGATTTCTTTTTAACATCTCATACAGAGCATCTGCCTGGTTTTCAGTTCTTGGGAAACCATCAATGATTGCACCTGAATCGATCTCTTTCAATTTATTCTCTAGAAGTTCCAGCATGATTGTATCCTCAAGGTAGCCCCCTGATTCTACGATCGGTTGAAGATACTTCCCAAGTGTTGAACCTGAGGCAATTTCATGACGCACCAACTCACCAGTACTAACCTGTGTATAACCAAACTTATCTTGAATCAGACGGGCTTGGGTTCCTTTTCCTGCACCTGGTGGTCCAAGGATAATAATATTTATCATTATTTATCCTTTAGACGTGATTTACGAATCAATCCTTCATATTGGTGCGCAAGTAAGTGGGCTTGCACCTGAGCAACAGTATCAATACTAACACTGACCACAATCAATAAACTTGTCCCTCCAAGATAGAAAGGTAGAGAGTGTCGTGTAATAAAATATTCTGGCACTGTACATATAATAACAAGATAGAAGGCACCAATAACAGTCAAACGCGTCAAAACATAATCTAAATGCTCTGCAGTATTAAGACCTGGTCTATAACCTGGTACAATCGCACCATTTTTCTTGAGATTCTCAGCTGTTTCAGTAGGATTAAAAACAACAGCAGTGTAAAAAAATGCGAAGAATACAATTAGTGCAATAAAAAAAGCGTAATAGAGAGGTTGTCCAGGTCCAACATAAGATGAAATTTTTGCTAAAAAGCTATCAGGACTATAGCTTGCTCCAAAATTAGCAATTGTAACAGGCAATAATAAAAGAGAACTCGCAAAAATTGGTGGAATAACACCAGATGTATTAATTTTCATTGGTAAGTGAGAACTTTGTCCACCGTAAATTTTCATACCAACTTGTCGCTTAGGATATTGAATATAAATTCTACGTTGTGCGCGCTCCATAAAAACAATGAATGTAAGAGCTAAAGCAAGCATTAAAACAACACCAAAAATCAAAAGTGGCTTCAGAGTTCCTTGGCGGCCTAATTCAAGCGTCGAAGCAATTGCGTGTGGCATTCCCGCCACGATACCCGCGAAAATAATTAATGAAACACCATTTCCGATTCCACGTTGCGTGATCTGCTCACCCAACCACATAAGGAACAGTGTACCGCCAGCTAAGGTAACAACCGCAGAAAAGCGGAATAAAAAGCCAGGATCAATAACGGGTTGTTCAGCAAGAGATTCTAAGGCAATCGCGATTCCCCATGCTTGAACCGTTGCTAGGAAAACAGTCCCATAACGCGTATATTGGTTAATTTTTTTCCGCCCAGCTTCGCCTTCTTTCTTTAAGGCTTCGAGTTGTGGCGAAACAGCTGTTAAGAGTTGAACGATAATACTTGAGGAGATGTAAGGCATAATACCTAAAGCAAAAATCGTCATACGCCCAAGTGCACCACCAGAAAACTTATCAAAGATTCCTAGAATACCTGTCGATTGCTTTGAAGCAATGGCTTGCATAATTTCCGCATCAATACCGGGTAAAGGAAGATAAGTTCCAAAACGAAAAACAAGAAGAGCAAGAAGCGTAAACCATAATCTTTTTTTAAGATCATCAGCTTTCTTAAAAGCACTAAGATCAAAATTTGTAGCAAACTGCTCAACAACTGAAGCCATTTTTATTCCTTAGATGTAATAGGTGCCAAGAATTCAATCTTACCTTTTACTTTTTCGATAGCCTCAACAGCAGCCTTGCTAGCTTTACTAATTTTTAAGATTAACGAACTTGTAAGGGTTCCTGTTGCAAGCAACTTTACGCCGTTAGAATTTTTCCTAACAAGACCTTTTTCGCGCAAGACAGTTTCATTAAGTTCAACTTTAGAATCGATAAGACCTTTATCCACAGCTGCTTGAAGACGACCTAGTGTAATTTCTTCATATTCTGTACGGAAAATGTTATTAAATCCGCGTTTTGGAAGACGTCTATAGAGAGGGTTTTGACCACCTTCAAAACCTTTAATAGAAACGCCAGTACGTGCCTTTTGACCTTTTTGTCCTTTACCAGAAGTCTTTCCAAGACCAGAAGCAAGGCCACGGCCTAAACGCTTTCGTGCGTGTGTAGCACCTGGATTATCGCGCAATTCATTTAATTTCATTTGAATACCTTAAACTAAAAATTTTCTTCAATACGCAACAGATGTTTTACTTTATTAATCATTCCACGAACAGAAGGTGTATCTTCTAAATCCCGTGTACGATGTAATTTATTCAATCCTAGCCCAATTAAAACGGCTGCTTGGCTAGCAGGCCGCCTATTTGCACTAATCACTTGGGTAATACGGATTTTTTTCTGTTCTTTAGTCATGAGCTTTCTCATTCGTTACTTCATTATCACGACGCCCAACAATATCACCAACTTTTTTGCCCCGTTTGTGAGCAATTTGACGTGGGCTTGAAACATTTTTTAGAGCTTCAAAAGTTGCTCTTACTAAATTTTGTGGGTTACTTGTCCCAATAGATTTACTTACAACGTCATGGATGCCTAAAGCTTCAAAAACAGCGCGCATAGGACCACCCGCAATAATTCCTGTACCAGCAATCGCTGAGCGCAAGTGAACTTTTCCTGCGCCATAACGCGCGGTCACATCATGATGTAAAGTACGTCCTTCACGAAGAGGAATACGAACTAGACTTCTTTTTGCTTTTTCAGTAGCTTTACGTACGGCGTCTGGAACTTCACGCGCCTTACCATTACCAAAACCAACGCGCCCCTTTCCGTCACCAACAATTACAAGAGCAGAAAAACCGAAACGCCTTCCTCCCTTAACAACTTTCGCAACACGATTGATGTTGACAAGCTTCTCAATCAGTTCAACATCTTTTTCAGTAGCAGAATTACGAGCCATCATAATTTTCCTTAGAATGATAAGCCATGCGCACGCGCGGCTTCAGCCAAAACCTTAACACGGCCATGATAAAGGTATGCCCCTCTATCAAAAACAACGTTTGTAACACCTAATTTTTTTGCCTTTTCTGCAATTAGCTTTCCAACTAACTCAGCAGCTTTCTTATTTCCGCCACTTCCTTTCATGCTTTTATCAAGCGTGGAAGCAGCTATTAAAGTACGGCGATTTTCATCATCTATTACTTGCGCATAAATGTTTTTATTAGAACGGTAAACAGTGAGCCTTGGACGTCCAACGGCAACGCGCGCTATATGCGCTCTAACTCTTTGCTTACGACGATTAAATTTATCTTGAACAGTCAACATAGCTTTTACTTCTTCTTACCTTCTTTACGGAGAATAAACTCATTCTCATACTTAATTCCCTTACCTTTATAAGGTTCAGGACCCCGATAGTTACGAATTTCTGCAGCAATTTGACCAACGCGTTGGCGACTTGCTCCAAAAATAGAAATTGATGTCGGCTTCTCACATTTAATTTGAACATCTGTTGGAATTGGATATTCAATATCATGACTATAGCCTAATTGCAAAACAAGGTTTTGACCTTGAACAGCAGCACGATAACCAACACCGTTGATTTCAAGATTTTTTGTAAATCCTTGAGAAACACCTGCAATAATATTCTCAACGAGCTTACGTGTGGTTCCCCACATCATCCGTGACTGCTTACTTTGAGAAGCTGGTTTAACAACAACTTTTCCCTCTTCAATCTTTGCATTAACATCAGAAGAAAGAGGCATTGCTAGTTGCCCAACTTTACCCTTAGCTGTAAGTACAGATCCCGAAATTTTGCACTCAACACCTTGCGGGATCACAACTGGATTCTTACCTACACGTGACATATTAATTCCGCCTTCAAATTAGAACACTTTAAATAAAACTTCTCCGCCCACATTCTTTTCACGCGCCTCATGATCAGACATGATGCCTTGAGAAGTTGAGAGGACAGAAATCCCTAGCCCACCTTTAATTTTTTGCAATTTAGAAATTGCAGAATAAACGCGTCGCCCAGGTTTTGAAATTCTTGAAATTTCATCAATGACGGATGCACCATCAACATATTTTAACGTGATTACCATCTCTTGAATGCCTGGACGCACGTCACGAGTTTCATACTCTTTTATATAGCCTTCACGTTTTAGCACATCAAGAACATTAGCACGTTCTTTAGAAGCTGGTGATCGTACCTCTTGGCGCCCTAACATTTGAGCGTTTCTAAGACGGGTAATAAGATCACCTATTGGATCGGTAAAACTCATTTTTAACTCCTACCAGCTTGCTTTTGTCAAACCAGGAATAAGTCCCTGGGATCCTAATTCTCTTAAGGCAATACGTGACATTTTAAACTTTCGATAAACACCACGTGAACGTCCTGATACCTCACACCGATTACGAATACGAATCTTTGCGCCATTTCTTGGGAGTGCCGCTAATTTTAAAGTTGCTTCAAATCGCTCTTCAGGAGCCAATTCACGATTATAGATAACCGTTTTCAACTTTACTCGACGTGTCTCAAATTTTTGAGACATTTTCCGTCGGCGATTATTTTTTTCCACTGAACTCAGTTTTGCCATTCTTTATTACCTTAATTCATAAAAGGGAAATTAAACCCGCTCAACAAAGCTAACGCTTCTGAATCTGTCCGAGCTGTTGTCACAATAATAATATCGAGACCTCGAACCTTCTCAACTTTATCATAGTCAATTTCAGGGAACACAATGTGTTCCTTAATGCCCATAGCAAAATTTCCGCGACCATCAAAGCATTTTTTAGAAATTCCTCTAAAATCTCTGATACGTGGCATCGCGATATTTACAAGGCGATCTAAAAATTCATACATCCTTGCTTGACGAAGCGTAACTTTCACACCTAATGGCATACCTTCACGCACTTTAAATCCAGCAATTGACTTTTTTGCCTTAGTTGTTACTGGCTTTTGCCCAGAAATTGCCATAAGTTCACTTAGTGCAATTTCAATTTTCTTTTTATCTTGCGCTGCTTCACCTACGCCCATATTCAAAACAATTTTTTCAATCTTAGGAACTTCCATAGGATTTGTATAATTGAACTGTTTTATGAGTTCGGACTTCACAACTTTATCATAATGTTCACGTAACCGGACCATTGGTATTGCCTTTACTTATCAATAATTTCGCCTGAACGCTTTGCATACCGCACTTTACGTCCATCCTCAAGATTTTTCATTCCAACACGTGTTGGTTTATCATCTTTTGGGTCTGAAAGCATCACATTAGACACATGAATAGGTGCCTCTTTACGAACTAAACCACCTGCATTGCCCATTGAAGGCTTTTGGTGTTTTGTTTGTAAATTAATGCCACTTACTACAACACGACCATCTGTGCGTAAAACCTGTGTAATCTCACCTGATTTACCTTTATCTTTACCGGTAATTACGACAACACGATCGCCTTTTTTAACTTTCCAACTTTGCAACATTATAGCACCTCAGGAGCAAGAGAGATAATTTTCA